>DATCWE010000056.1:0-6868 GCA_036566495.1 Gemmatimonadales bacterium
CCGGGATCGCTGGGTCCGGGCGGTGCGGGGAATTCGCGGGATCGACATCCTGACCCCGGATGCAAGCGACCTCGTTGCGGCGATCTCGTCGTTTCGCCTGCAAGGCCGGGGAGGGAAGGCCGAGAACCAGGCGCTGGTGAGCGAGCTGCTCGACCGCTACGGCATCTTCACGGTCTGGCGGACCGGCCTGGCGCGGGGTGACTGCGTTCGGGTGACGCCGGCGCTGTATAACACGCCTGCGGATGTGGATCACCTGGCCTCGGCCCTGAAAGAGCTGGCCAGCCGAGGCTGAGGCAGGGCGGAGGCTCACTCGGCCCGTAGCGTCTCGATGGGTTGAACCCGCGCCGCGCGCTGCGCGGGAATCAGGGCAGCCAGCAGCGCCAGCAAGCCCAGCCCGACGACACTGCCGCCCAGCACAACGGGATCGCGCGGCCCAATCCCGTACAGCATTGCCGATACGACTCGGCTCGCGAGCAGTGCCAGCAGTGCCCCGAGTCCAATGCCGAGCCCGGCCGCCTCAAGCCCCTGTCGCGCCATCAGCCGCACCACTTCCGCCCCGCGAGCACCCAGCGCGAGGCGGATGCCGATCTCCTTCGTCCGGCGGGACACCGAGTAGCTCAGCACCCCATAGATCCCCACCGCGGCGAGGACCGCGGCCAGCAGTCCGAACGCGCTCAGCAGCATGGCGACGAGCCGCTGTCGCGCGATGGCCCGCGACGCCACCGCCCGCATCGGCTCGACCCGGGCCGGAGCGACCCTCGGATCGATTCCCTTGAGCACGGCGCGAACCGGCCCCGCCAGCCGCTCGGGGTCTCCCGCCGTGCGCACCACGAGTGATAACCCGCGGTGGAATTGCGTGATCCGGATGGCCCGGGGCAGCTGCGCGTGCGCCAGGAAGTACTCCGCCACCGGCGCCTGTGTCGCTGCCGTCGTGCGCACGTTGCTGACGATGCCCACCACGCTGAACCATTTGCTCCCGGTATCTCCCGCGAAGCGGAAGCGCCGCCCCAGCGCCGGCTCGCCGGGCCAGAGGGACGTCGCGGCCGCCGTGTTGACCCACGCCGAGATCGGGGTGTTCGCATTGTCGCCGGAAGTCGGCAAGCGTCCCTGCACCAGCCGGATGCCCATCGCTTCGAAGTAACCCGGGGTCACGACCTGGAAGTTGGGAGCCTGGCCCGCCAGCGGCGGTTTGCCTTCGACTTCGATATCGAGGCGGCCCACCGAGCTGCGTAGCGGCAGGCTGCGCACTCCGCCCGCGTGCTGAACCCCCGGCAGCTGTTCCAGCTCGCCCCGAACGCGCTCGACGAACGCGGTGACCTGGTCCGAGGTGGGGTAGTTCTCCCTGGGGACCGTGAGATCGAAGGCCAGGGTCGCGCCCGCCTGGAAGCCCAGGTCCACCCCCGAGAGCCGCTGGTAACTCCGGACCAGCAGTCCCGCCCAGATCACCACCACCGTCGCGAGCGCCACTTCCGTGGTCACCAGCGTGGCCATGAAGCCGCGTGCACCACTGCCCCATCCTTCGGCGCTGGTTCCACGCCCGATCGCCGGCGCTCGTGTCGCGGTGCGCGTGCCTCGCCAGGCCGGTGCGAGCCCGAAGAGGAGCGCCGACCCGCCGGCCAGCCCGATCGTCGTGAGCAGCATCCCGACGTCCACCCCAAGGCGCGACACCTTCGGCATTGCCCCGGGCGAGAGCGCGAGCAGCGCATTGGTACCCACGGTGGCGAGCGCGATCCCCGCCGCGCCACCGATGAGCGCCAGCACCAGTCCCTCGGTCAGCAGCTGGCGGACCAGGCGCGCCCTCCCCGCACCCAGCGCGCCCCGCAGCGCCACTTCGCGTTCCTTTCTGCTGAGCCGGGCCAGCGAGAGGTTGGCGACATTCGCGCAGGCGATCAGGAGAACCAGCACGACCGCTCCGACCAGGAACCCAAGCACCTCTCCCGCGTTGCCGAGCACCTGATCCTGGAGCGAGCGGCCCACCAGCGACCACTTGAGGTCGGCCGGGTATTCCGTATACTCGCGCCGGAGCCGCGCCGAGGTCAGCTCCAGTGCCGCACCGGCCTGGGAGACGCTTACGCCCGGAGCCAGCCGGGCCACCGCGTCGAGCCAGTGTGCCGCGCGCCCCGCAGGATGCGCCCGATCGAGCCGGAGCGGCGTCACCAGCTCCGCGCCGTTGAAATCGAACGATGGCGGGAGCACACCGATCACCCGCTGCCGAATCGAATTGAGCCAGATCTCCTTGCCGACGAGGCTGGAATCCCCGCCCAGCCGCCGCCAGAGGGCGTGGCTCAGGAGCACCACCGGTGCCGCGCCCGGCAGGTCCTCCTCGGGACGAAAGGTCCGGCCCAGCACCGGGGTCACCTGGAGCACGGGCAGGAGCGCTGCGGAGGCGAGCAGGCCCCGCACCCGTTCCGCCTGGGAGCCGTCGTCGCGGGCCAGGTCGGCCGGGCCCATCACCCACGCCCCCACGCCGGAGAACGTCCCCGTCATCGCCTCGAGGTCCTGCAGCTCCGGCTCCGACAATACGCTGTACGGGAGGCCCCACGCCGCGTAGCGAGTCGCAAGCGACAGCAGCCTGCCCGAGTCCGGAAACGGAGGGCCTTCCAGCACCGCCCGGCGCATCAGCGTGAACACCGCCGTGGTGGCCCCGATCGCGAGCGCCAGCGTCGCGATCACCGAGAGCGAGAACGCCGGCTCCCGGCGGAACATCCGCAGTGAAAGCCTTGCATCGCGCAGGATTTCTCTCGGCACGGCCAATCCCCTTCCTTCCCGCATCTCTTCGCGGTATTGCTCGGTTCCGCCGAAGGCGATCAGCGCCCGCCGCCGCGCCTCGCCGGGCGGCATCCCGCGTTTGAGGTTCTGCTCGGTCTCCAGCTCCACGTGCAGCGCAAACTCCGTCTGCATCCGCTGCTCGGCGCTCCGCCGCCCGAGCAGTGCCCGCATCCGGGCGAGCAGTCCGGCCATCCGGCTCATGCCACGCTCGCCGAGAGCGCGAGCTCGACCGCGGCCGCAAACCGCCGCCAGCCTTCCACCTCGGCGCGGAGCGCGGCCCGCCCGGAGGCGGTCAGCCTGTAGAAGCGGGCGCGCCGATTGTTCGCGCTGTCGCCCCAGTCGCTCTGGACCTGGCCGGCGTGCTCCAGCCGCTGCAGGGCAGGGTAGAGGGAACCTTGGTTGGCCGAGAGTGCGTCCTTCGAAATGGCCTGGATGCGCTGGCCAATGCCCCAACCGTGGGCGGGCCCCAGGCTCAGGGCCTTGAGCACCAGCAGGTCGAGCGAACCGCGGAGCAGGGCGTCGGTGTGGGACACAGCGGGCATGGGGGCTCCTGGCGCCGGGCGCCTTCTCGATTCCGAGAAGAAGGTACCGGCTCTCTTCTAGAAGTCAAGAGGAGCCTCCGGGCGATGGGTCGTGAAAGAAAGCGATGACGGGTAGGCGCCGACGGGCCGGGAGCGTCGCAGCGCTCAGCTTTGAGACTTACTCCGCGCGCAAGGCACTCGCCGGCGACGTTGCGGTCGCCCGAGCCATCGGTATTGCGCAGGCCGCCAGGGTGACCACGAAGAGCACCAGTCCGACTCCGAGGGCAACCGATACGGGGCTTTGCGAGCCGAAGAGCATGCTCCCGAGAAGGCGGAGCGCCCCAAGCCCGAGGATGATTCCGACCGCCCCGCCGATCAGCGTCAGCCGCGCGCCGTAGCCGAGCACGAGCCGGGTGAGCGAGGCCGGACTCGCCCCGAGCGCGAGCCGGACGCCAAACTCGCGCGTGCGGCCCGCCACCACATAGGAGACCACCCCGTACAGGCCCACCGCGGCAAGTAGCAAGGCGAGCAGACCCAGCGTCATCAGGACTCCGGTCACGGCGCGCGCGGCGCCCAGCGAGCTTTGCAGGATCTCTTCCATGGTGCGGAGTTGCACCAGGGTCAGCGGGACGTCATTGCGCGAGAGCGTGCCGCGCACGGCGAGCAGCAGCGTCGCCGCGTCGGCGCGGGTGCGAATCAGCACGCTCTCGCCGCCGCCGTCCCCCCGCTGGATCACGTACAAAGGCTGCGGCGCTTCGGCGAGCGACCGGAAGTGCGCGTCTGCGGCAACGCCGATGACCTCGGCGCGGGCGCTCCGGCCTCCGAGCTGAACGAACGTCCCCACGGGGTCGCGCCCGCCCCAGTAGCGGCGCGCCATCGCCTGGTTGACGACGACCCGGCGCAGAGTATCGGGAGTATTCCAGCCGAGCTCCCGGCCGCGACGCAACTGGATGCCCAGAGTCTTGAAGAAATCCGGGCCGGCCTCCACCATCGGAATCTCCATATTCTCATCGGGCTGCTCTGCGTAGCCGGGGATGTGAATCGTGCTGCGCGCGCCATCGCTGGTGAGCGGCGGCATCGAGGTGACGGAAACCGACGCCACTCCCGGGAGGGCGCTGAGGCGCTGGAGGGCCAGCTGCGTAAAGGCGCGCTGGCGCTCCCGATCGGTCCGCCCCGAAGGATCCTCGAAGCTGGCGACGATGAGCCGCTCTACCGTAAACCCTGGATCGACCCGCTGCTGTCTCTGGAGGCTCGCGAGGAGCCCGCCACCGACGAGGAGCAGGAGCATGGAGAGCGCGATCTGCGCGGCCACCAGGATGCGCTGGGCGCGGGCTTTCCCGGGCCGCGCTCCCGTCTCGCCGGCGCGCAGCGACTCCACCACGTCGGACCGAATCCCGGCGAGGGAGGGGGCCAGTCCGAACAGCACGCCGAATCCGAGCGCGACGGCGATGGCATAGCCGAGCACCGTCGCGTTGACCGCCGGCCGGACCGCGGGCGGAACCCCGAGTCCGCCGGCGAGCCGCGGCAGTAGCAGTATCAGCCCGACGACGATCAGGCCGGCTGCCAGCGCCAGCACGGTACTCTCCGTCACGAGCTGGCGCAGGACCCGGAGTCGGCTGGCGCCGAGCGAGAGCCGGACCGCGAGCTCCCGGCGCCGGCGAATGGTGCGTGCCAGCAGAACCCCCGCGAGGTTCACTCCGGAGATCGCGAGCATGACCAGTGTCGCGGCGAAGACCAGCCCCGCGGTCGGGAGCACCCCGCGCCCCATCAGTTCCAGCGGAAAGATCGAGCTGGCCTGACGCACGCTGATGGCCCGCCGCGCGTTCGAGGCCGGGAATTCCGCGCCGAGGGCTTTCATGATGCCATCGAGGGCCAGCTCGGCGGACCTGGGTGTCACGCCCCGGGCGAGGCGGCCGATCAACCGCGTCGAGCGCTCGCCGCGATCCGTCAGCAGCCCGGTTCGGCCGGTCAGTGCGGGCGCCCAGCGGTAGGGCAGGTAAAGATCCACCTCGGACGGCTCGATGCCCTTGAAGTCCGCTGCGGTCACGCCGGCGATCCTGGCGCTCTGACCGTTGACGCGGAGCGGGCGGCCGATCACCGTCGGGTCGCCGCGGAGCGTCGTTCGCCAGAAGGCATGGCTGACGACCACCTCCAGGGCAGGGAATCCCGCCGTCGCGTCCACCGAGCGCCAGCTGCCGCGGAACAAGGGCTGCTCGAGCAGGGAGAAGAAGTTCTCGGAGACGGCGCGACCTTCGAAGCGCGAGACCGCGCCGTTCAGCTCGACCGACGCGGCGACCGGCACGAAGGCCGCAAGTCCCGCGAGCGCCGGCGACTTCCGAAGGTCGAGATAATCCGCATAGGACGACCCGCCGAAGCGGTCCGCTTCAGTGCGGAGCGTGTGCCCTTCGCTGGTATAAACCCGCACCAGCTCATCCGGACGGGCGGCATCGAGGGGCTGAAGGAGCAGAGCGTTCAAGAGACTGAAGACGACGGTGTTCGCGCCGATGCCCAGGGCGATGGTGGCAACGGCCGCCAGCGCGAAGCCTGGTGACCGGCGCATACCGCGCAGCGCGTAGCCGAAGTCTCGGACGACGGACCCGAGTCGTTCCCGCCATTCGGCGCGGCGCGCTCGCCGGCTTCCGATCTCGGAGCAGGCGGCGGCAGCGCGGGCGAGGTCGCCGAACTGGCGTCGCGCCAGCTCACGCGCCGCCGCCTCCGGCATGCCCTTCGCCATCAGCGCCTCGGTGCGCTCCTCGAGGTGAAAGGCAAACTCATCCCGGACGTCGGCGCGCGGATCGGGTCCGTACAGCCGCAACACCCGGCGCCAGAGCGGCTCGCTCATGCGGAGCTCAGCGCGATTCGGGTCGGCCGGAGGACGCGGTCAACTGCCTCCACGTAGGCCGTCCACTCCTTGACGCGGGAGACGAGCTGGCGGCGGCCGGAAGCCGTCAGCCGATAGAATTTTGCCCGCTTCCCCTTGGTCGACAGACCCCATTCGGCGTCAACCCAGCCGCGCTCCTCCATCTTGTGGAGGGCGGTGTAGAGCGCCGCGTCCTCGACGTTCAGGGCGGCGGCGCTGGTGGTCTCGAGCCAGGAGGCGATGTCGTAGCCATGGCGGGGGCCGTCGGCGAGCGCCTGGAGGATCAGGGCGTCTACGGTGCCGTAGAAGAGTCGTTCGGGGATCCGGGCGGCCATCATAACCTCATGAGATGAGGTTACGCTAGCGTTCCTGGTCCGGATTGTCAATTCAGCGCGGCGCGACCGGAATCTCGAGGTAACTCCCTCCAGCTGGGAGCTACTCGGATCGCCCCCGGGGTCACCGCGTCCGATTTCGTGGTATCTTCCCGGTCCGTGGATCAGCTCCGCCTCTCGACAGCTCTGGAAGGTCGCTACCGCATCGAGCGTGAGCTCGGTGCCGGGGGCATGGCCACGGTCTACCTTGCCCAGGACCTCCGCCACGACCGCAAAGTCGCCATCAAGGTCCTGAAGCCGGAGCTCGCCGCCGTGCTGGGTGCCGAGCGGTTCGTCCAGGAGATCAAGACCACCGCGGCGCTCAGTCACCCCCACATTCTGCCGCT
>DATCWE010000093.1:0-2141 GCA_036566495.1 Gemmatimonadales bacterium
TACAAGCGTTAGCTAGTTAACTAGCTTAAGCTATCCCTTGCGTAGACGCTATACTCTGCTATACCAAGCACTTAGCGCAGCATTCTGCACGCTTTTGGCATCTTGCTAGCACGTTGCTAGCGTACTTTCGGCCAGTCGTTACATTCACTAGACCACTACCGGCGGCAATCGATGTTCGGGCTGGATTCGGGTACTATTCGGCGCAATTCGGGCCCAGGGTACAACTGGACGCCATTCGGGCGCCACCGGGCTCCACTGGGCGCCATCAGGCGCCATTAGGCGCGATTGGGCACCCTTAGACGCCATTCAGCGCCAATTGACGCCATTCTAGCGCCGTCAGGACCTGAAACCGGCCAAAAACGCCTGTAAGTTCCCCGATTCGAGCTGTAAGCGATGTTCCGGGGACAGGTCGAGCAGGTCCAGCTTGGCTACGCTGTTCTCCGGCAGCCGGAGCGGCAAACCGGTTCCGAAAGTGAAACGGTCGAGCCCCACGGTTTTGAGCAACAGCGCCAGGTGGTCTTCCGGAGGTCCCCAGATCCAGCAGATATCCCAGAGCAGCCGCTGGGCTTCCGGCGGCGTGGAACCGAAGTGCACCTGCTCGACGAAATCCTTGTCGGCATGGGTAACGATGAGGCGGAGGGCCGGGTCGGTTCGGAGCAGGGCCCGAACCGCGGACGACGGAAGCTCGGTGGCGACGTCGTTGGGGTGGCGCTGGCGTGCATCCTCCAGCCGCACCGCCAACAGGAGCGGTAACCCGGCCCCCGCGCAGGCCGCGGCCAGCGCCCGCATCTCGCTGCCGTCCGGCTCGAGCGCGTAGAAAGTCGGATCGGCCCGCACGCAGGGGGCGCGCCGCTCCACCGCTTCTTTCAAGGCGTCGCGCCAGTTGGGCAGCGCGGGATGAATGGCGGGAACCGGCCGGAAGCGAGGCTGAAACTCCGCCGCCTGATAGAGCACCCCGTTTCCCTCGGTGGGGTCCCGCCAGAAGATGGCCGAGAGATTGGAAATCCAGGCCTCGGCGATGTCGGTGCGATCCATGCTCTCGAGCAGCGCCTGCGGCGAGCCGCCCGGCGCGCGCCGGAACGGATAGCGTCCCAGAAAGGTGTTGATGTCGGTGCGCATGAGATGAGCTAACCGCTAACGGCCAACAGAGAGTTCGGCGGGAAGACGCTTACCGCGTTCCGCCAGCGAATCGCCTCGCATGCATCCTCCTCGAGCAGGTGCTCCAGATAGCGCAGCTTGGCCCAGCCGGTGTCGAGCGTAATGTCGGCGCCCCAGAGCAGCCGCCCGGTGCCCACCGCATCGATGCAGGCCTCGAGCATTCCGCCGTCCACGCCGCTGCCGGAGAGGTCGACGTAGATGTTGGGCAGCGCGCGCACGGCATGGAGGGAGTGCAGCCAGTCGCCGCCTCCGGCGAGGTGCGCCAGGATGAAAACAACTTCGGGATGGCGCGCGGCCAGGGTCGCGAGCTCGGCGGCATCGGAGGCCTCCTGCCCGGGCCAGTCGCGCCGCCGGTGCTGCCAGATATGGTGCAGAATGGGAACCCCGTGGCTTCGCGCGCTGGCGCAAATCGGATCGAGCAGCGGATCGTCGGCGCGGCGACTGGCTGCCAGCTTGATTCCGACCATCCCCGCCGCCAGGCAGCGATCGATCTCGGCGAGCGCGTGGCTGCCGAAATTGGGATTGACGCAGACGTAGCCGCGGATCTGGGACGGAAGGCCGCGCTGCAACGCCAGCAGGGTCTCGTTGCCAACGCTGAGGTCGGCCGGTGAGGGGAAATAAGTGGGTGAGGTACGTCCCCAGCTCCCCAGAATCGAGGCGATGTGGCAGGTAATGCCCATGCGCTCGCCCGCTTTGAGCCGGCTGGCATTCCGTTCGGCCCAATCGGCCCGCGGACCGGCGGGATGGAAGAAGTGCGCGTGCACGTCGATCAGGGTCATTGCTCGCTCAGCACCTCATCGAGGATCCCCAGCGCGCGGTCCACCGAGGCTTCGTCGTGGGCCAGGGACACAAAGTTGTAGGCCGTGCGCTTGAAGAGCAGCCCGCGGTGCGCGCAGCCGCGGGCGACCTGCCGGGAGACTTCCTCGCCGGCATAGCGGAGGTAGCACAACTCCGGAATGCCGCTGGCGCATTCGACGCGGTCG
>DATCWE010000119.1:0-4167 GCA_036566495.1 Gemmatimonadales bacterium
CGGCCGTTCTGGACGCCGGAGCACGCCCGGGTTCCCGGGACCCGCGAGGTCCGGGTCGAGGCCGTGCTCAATGGCCGTCCCGTGGCGAGCACGCGCGTGGTCGCCGATGGCGTCTTGCGCGACGTCGCGTTCGACATCCCAGTGGAGCGCAGCAGCTGGATCGCGCTCCGGATCCTCGGCTCGGCGCACACCAATCCCATGTTCCTGCTGGTGGGCAGCCGGCCGATTCGCGCCTCGAAGCAGAGTGCGGAATGGTGTCTCGCGGCGGTGGATCAGTGCTGGTCGCAGAAATCCGGCCGGATCAGGCCGGCGGAACGCGAGGCGGCGCAACGCGCCTACGAGCACGCGCGCGGGCGTTACCGGCAAATCATGGCGGAGAGCGACCCGGAGCCTGCTTGAGCGATTCCCTGACGCCGCGCCAGGAAGAGCCGAACCCGGAACAGGAGCTGGAGCGGGCTATCGGGCCCGCGGCTCTCGCCGCGAACACGATCAACCTGACGATCGGGGCCGGCATCTTCGCGTTGCCCGCCGTGGTGGCCGCGACGCTGGGTCCCGCTGCCGTCCTGGCCTATCTGGTGTGCGGCGCGCTCATCATGCTGGTGTTGCTCTGCTACGTCGAGCTGGGCACCCGCATCACCCGTTCCGGCGGCACCGTCGCCTACATCGAGGAGTCCTTCGGCCCGCTCGCCGGATTCCTGGCGTGGGCGCTCTACGGAATCGGATTCAACGCGGCTGCCGTCGCGGCCATCGTCCACGTCATGCTCGACGCGCTGGCCACCGTCGTCCCGGCCCTGGCGGGCCCCGGCCCGGTCCGCGCCCTCGCGATCGTGGTGTTCTTCTTCGGGCTCGCGGCGGTCAACATTCGGGGAGTGCGGGTGGGAACCGGGCTCTCCATCGCGACCACGGCCGCCAAGCTGATTCCGCTGCTGCTGCTGATCGCGGTGGGCGCCTTTGCCGTCCGGGGAGAAAACCTGAGCTGGAAGGGGTTACCCCCGTTGTCGGCGTTCGGCTCGGCCACCCTGGTGTTGTTCTTTGCCTTCAGCAGCGCGGAGGGAGCGCTTTCGCCGAGCGGGGAGATCAAGGACGGAGCCCGCACCATCCCGCGGGGACTCCTGGGCGGCGCGGCGGTGGTCGTGCTCATCTATCTGGCGGTGCATCTCGTCGCGCAAGGCGTTCTGGGTCCCGAGCTGGCGAACGGCACCACGACGCCGCTGGCCGACGTGGCCCGCCGGCTGATGGGCCCGGTCGGAGCTGGGCTCATCGTGGCGGGGACGGCGGTCTCGGTCTTCGGCAACCTCGCGGCCGACATGCTCGGCACGCCCCGCCTCTTCCTTGCCGCGGCGGAGAGCGGACTGCTACCGAGCGCGCTCGGCCGGGTGCATCCACGGTTCCACACTCCGTGGATCGCCATTCTGGTGTACGTCAGCATCAATGTCGGGCTGGCCCTGAGCGGGGGGTTCCGGCCCCTCGCGGTCCTGGCGAGCATGTCCCTGCTGCTGGTGTATCTGGCCGTGTGTCTCGCGGCGCTCAAGCTCCGGTATACCCGCCCGCCGGTGCCCGGGGCCTTTCGCGCGCCGGGAGGTCCGCTGGTCGCCCTGGTCGCGGCGGCGGTGGTGATCTGGGTCCTGGCGCAGTCAACCCATCGCGAGCTCGTGGCAATGCTGATCTTCATTGGAGCAGCGACGCTCTATTACCTGATTCGGCGGCGGCTCGCGGGGATCGCCTCGAATACCTGAGCGTCGCCGGGGGCGCGGGCCGGTCCGACAAGACGTATAATAGGACGTATTATTGGCACGTCCCGCCTTACCCGGAGTCCCCTCTGAACGACGCCTTGAACCGCCCGCGCACCGCGCTGGCCGAGCGCTACCGCATCGAGCGGGAGCTGGGCCAGGGCCGCTGGTCGGGTGGAGAACTTCTTCGAGGCACGACGAAATCGCCAGCGGGATCGCCAGCGGGCGGTTCCTGCGGAAAATCGAGATCGCTCTCCATGACCGAGGTCCGTATGCCCCGCACTGTGCTGCGCCGAGTCGCTCCCGCCGTCCTGCTCCTCCTATCTCCGGCGGCGCTGGCCGCCCAGCCGGCTGCGGATGCGAAGCTCGCGGGGCTGCAAGCCGAGCTGGGCCGGCTTGCGGCCATCGCGTACGGCAGCGTCGGCGTGGGCATCGTCCACCTGGAGAGCGGCCGCGAGCTGTACCTCAACGGCGACGAGCGCTTCCCGATGGCGAGCACCTTCAAGGTGCCCATCGCGCTGACCCTGTTCGATCTGGTGGACAAGGGGCGGATCCGGCTGGACTCGATGGTGACGCTCAAGCCCAGCGACCTGCATCCCGGCAGCGGCACGCTCTCCAATCTGCTGGACGATCCCGGCGTCTCGCTCTCGCTGCTCAATCTCACCGAGCTGATGCTGCTGATCAGCGACAACAGCGCAACCGACCTGGTCCTCAAGGCCGTGGGCGGCGGTCCCGCGGTGAACGCCCGGCTGGCTTCCCTCGGTGTGCAGGGCATCTCGGTCAACCGGCCCACTATCGAGCTGATCGCGAATGCATTCGGGATCAGGGCGCTACCTCCCGAGCCGGAACAGACCCTGACCGGATTCGGCGCGCTGGTGCGCGGGGTGCCGGATTCGGCCCAGACGGCCGCGCGCGATGCGTTCTACCGCGACCCGCGGGACACCGCAACGCCGCGCGGAATGGCCCGGCTGCTGACGCGCCTCTGGCGCAAGGAAGCCCTGTCCGCGGCCAGCTCGGATCGGCTGCTGGACATCATGTTCCGCTGCGAGACCGGAGCGCTGCGGATCAAGGGACTGCTTCCGCCGGGGATCCGCGTCGCGCACAAAACCGGCACGCTCAACTTCGGAGTGACCAACGACGTGGGAATCATCGAGCTGCCGGACGGAGCCGGCCACGTGGTGCTGACGGTGTTCGTGAAGGAGGCCAGGGCCAACTCCGAAGCCCAGGAGCGTACCATCGCGCAGATTGGCCGGGCCGTCTACGACTATTTCCTGTTCAATCGATGAAGTCTGGCTTCCATGTCAGACCGCTGTTGATCCTCGTATCCCTGGCCACTGCGGGAGCGCCGCCCGGCAGGGTCACGGTGCAGGGGGCCAGGACGATCTGGGCCGATGCCGAGGACGGCGCGACGATCTCACCCGATGGCAGGCTGGTCGCCTTCGTCGACTGGAATAGCGGTGACCTCGCCGCGCGCGAGCTCAGCACCGGGAACAACCGGCACCTGACCAACAAGGGAGGCTGGGAGGAGGACCGGAGCTGGGCCGAGCCGCCCCTCGTCTTTTCGCCAAAGGGCGACCGCATCGTCTACCCGTATGCGAACGCCCGTGCGGCGGACCCGTACCGCTACGAGCTGCGCCTGCTCGAGCTGGACGACACGGTGCAGCAGGTTCTCGCGGTGCTGCCGGCCGACGCCGCCTTCATTGCGCCCCTGGACTGGCATCCCGTCGCGGGGATCCTTTTCACGACCATAGCCGCGGATGAGAGCAGCGAGCTCCGCATCGTGCGGCCCGACGACCGCAGCGTCCGGGTCCTCGAACGGCGGAAGCCCGGGAGCGGTGCAGCGCATCATGGCCGCTTCCTTCCGGACGGCAGCGCCGTTGTCTACCTGGCCAACGGCAAGCTGGAGCGGATTTCGCTGCACGGTGGCGGGGCTCGCGACGTCGGCCTGCGCGCGGAGGCGTTGCTGGGGTGGAGCCGGGAGGGCGGGACGCTGCTGTTCCACGCCACCCGCGGGAGAGTCACCGGCAACTGGGCCGTGTCGATGCGGGAAGGCCATCCCGTCGGGCAGCCGACCCTGGTACAACCGACCGCGGCTGGTGTCCTGGCCGGAGGTTGGACAGCGGAAGGCGTGCACTATGTGGAACCGGCCGAGACTCCGCGGCTCTTTCTCGCCAGCGTGGACCTGGCGACCGGCGGAGTCCTCGCGGCGCCTGCGCCGATCACCCCGGGCGCGGGAAGCGCCGCAGGCAGCCCACGCTGGTCACGGGATGGCTCCCGCTTAGCCTATACCCTGAAGGTTCCCAACCGGACCGTGTACCGCGTCATGGTGGCGGACGGGCCTCGGGCGGCTGCGAGAGAGATCGCCCGTGTTAGCCTCCGGGTGATGCGACTGGATTGGTCCGCGGACGGGAGATTCCTGGCGATCGCGGGTCGGGGG
>DATCWE010000236.1:0-9295 GCA_036566495.1 Gemmatimonadales bacterium
CGCCCAGCTCCGGGTTTTGATCGCACCGGCCGATACGGTGCGCGCCGAGCCGCCGCCGGCGCTCCACTGGCGAGAGTTCCCCGACCGCCGCGGAACCGCCGAGCTGTTGCGGCCGCCCGGCGCCGGCCCGATTGTGCCCTGGCACGCGGTGCTTCCGCTGCGGAATCTCAAGCCGGGTTCATGGATGCTGGCGGTCGAGGTGACCGACGCGGGGGGCCGGACGGCTCGGCGGGAGACGCGCATCCTGGTGGAGACGCCCTAGCGTGACGGTCCCGTGACAGATTTGTGATGTGAACACCCGTTTTCCGCGCCGTTCCTCGAATTCTCGGCGTATTGTCCCCAACCTCTCGTTTCCCTACCTTGATCCTCCCCGCCGGTCCGCCGCGGGAGCGAGCCCGCGAGCGGCCGGGGATGAAGGGTCCCGCACTCTATTAAATTTCAGACAACTGTCACGGGAGTCCTCATGGGAACTGCTACGCCTCGGGTTCCGCTTCAGCTGTCGCCCAATGCGATAACTGTCCTGGAAAAGCGCTACCTGGTTCGGGACGAGGCCGGCATGCCGGTCGAGTCGCCGGCCGATTTGTTCACCCGGGTGGCGCGCACCATTGCGGAGCCGGATCGCCAGTACGGCGCGTCCGACGGCGCGGTCGATGCCTTGACCGAGGCGTTCTTCGAATTGATGGCCAAGCGGCTCTTCATGCCGAACAGTCCCACCCTGATGAACGCGGGGCGGCCGCTGGGGCAGCTCTCCGCCTGCTTTGTGCTGCCGGTGGACGACGCGCTCTCCAACGGGCGCAGCGGGATCTACGACACCCTCACCGCCATGGCCCTGGTGCATCAATCGGGCGGCGGGACCGGCTTCAGCTTCTCCAAGCTGCGTCCCCGGAACGATATCGTGCGCTCCACCATGGGCGTGGCGTCGGGACCGGTGTCGTTCATGTCGCTGTTCGATGCGTCGACCGATGTGGTGAAGCAGGGCGGCACCCGGCGGGGCGCCAATATGGGCATCCTGCGGGTCGATCATCCGGATATTCTCGATTTTATCGGCTGCAAGGACGACACGACCAAGATCACCAATTTCAACATCTCGGTCGCGGTGACCGATGCGTTCATGGCCGCCGTGGAGGCCGACGGCGAGTACGATCTGCTGCATCCCAATACCCGCAAGGTGGTGGGCAAGCTCCGGGCCCGGGATGTCTGGCAGAAGATCATCCACGGAGCCTGGAAGACGGGCGAGCCGGGCGTCTTCTTCATCGACCGCGCCAACTACGCCAATCCGGTGCCCCACCTGGGCGGATACGAGGCCACCAACCCCTGTGGCGAGCAGCCGCTGCTGCCCTACGACGTCTGCAACCTCGGCTCGATCAACCTCGGCGTGTTCGTGCGCGACGGCGACCTCGATTGGGCGGCGCTCCGGCGCACCGTCCACCTTTCGACCCATTTCCTCGAGAACGTCATCGACGCCAACAGCTACCCGCTGCCCGAAATCACTTCGCTCGCGCAGCGGATCCGCCGGATCGGCCTCGGGGTCATGGGGCTGGCCGACGTCTTCGTGCGGCTCGGCATCGCCTACGATTCCGATGCGGCGGTCGAGCTGGGGCGCAAGATCCAGCGCTTCGTCGACCATGAATCCAAGGTCGAGTCCGAACGGTTGGCCGGCATCCGGGGCACGTTCCCCGAGTGGGAGCGAAGCATCTGGGGGCCCGACGCGACCTGCGCGCGAGACGCCGAGGGCAAGCGGATCCGCCCCATGCAGCGGCTGCGCAACTGCAACGTCACCACCGTCGCGCCGACCGGCACCATTTCCATCATCGCCGGCTGCAGCTCGGGGATCGAGCCGCTGTTCGCCGTCGCCTTCATGCGCAACCAGGCCGGCGTGCTGATGCCCGATGTCAACGAGGACTTTCTCGCGATCGCCAAGCGGGAGGGCTGGCACTCCGAAGACCTGATGCGGAACATCGCCGAAGCCGGCCACGTCCGCTTCACGGAAGTGCCGGAGCGCTGGCAGCGGGTCTTCGTGACCGCCAACGAAATCAAGCCGGAGTGGCACGTCCGGATGCAGGCGGCGTTTCAGGAGCACAACGACTCCGCCATTTCAAAGACGGTCAACTTCGCCCGGGAAGCCGTGGAGAGCGACGTCGAGGTCATCTACCGTCTGGCCTACTCGCTCAACTGCAAAGGGGTGACGGTCTACCGGGACGGCAGCCGCGACATGCAGGTCCTCTCCACCGGCTCCACCGCCAAGCAGGTGCAGGAAGCGGCCACCCGCAGCGGCAAGGCCGAAGCGCGCGCCGACCTCGGCGAGATGCTCGACAGCGCCAGCACCGAGGAACGCCGTGCGCTGGCCGCCGACCTGGCGGGTGAGCTCGCGGTGCTGCACGCCGACAACGAGCGTTTGCGCCGGCTGGTGCACGAGCTCGAATCGGAAAACATGCAGCGCCGCCAGAAACGCAGCCGGCCCGAGCTGCTGAAAGGCGCGGTTCGCCGGCTGGAGACCCCGCTCGGCACGCTCTACGTCACCATCACGGAAGACGACAAGGCGCAGCCCTTCGAGGTCTTCATGTCGCTCGGCAAAGCGGGCGGCGCCATCATGGCCGACGTCGAAGCCATGGGCCGCCTGATCTCGCTCGCGCTGCGCTCCGGGATTCCGATCCGGGAAATTCACCGTCAGCTCCGCGGCATCAGCTCCGACAAGGTGCTCGGACTGGGGCCCGCCAAGGTGATGTCGGTGCCGGACGCGGTCGGCATCGCGCTCGAGCGCTATATGGCCGACAAGCAGGGGATTCAGCAGGAGCTGCTCCCCTCTTCCGATCCCACCGAATCGGAGCCCGTCCCGGTCGTGCAGACCATGGTCCGCAGCAACGAGCAAATCATGCTCAGCGGCATGGCGGAGACCCTGGCGGGGTCCTGTCCCGACTGCAACTCACAACTGGAGTATTCCGAAGGGTGCGTCAAATGCCACGTCTGCGGCTATTCCGAGTGCGGATGAGGCTCGAGTAGAGATCAGCTTCTGAGAGGTGGGTGATCTCTGCTCGTGCGCGCCCCCGGACTCGACATCCGGGGGCGCGTTGCGTCCGCCACTAGGTTTCGGCGTCATTACATCGGGGGGACGCCATGCCGGAAACGACTCGAGCGCGGCGCTGGTGGATTGCGGGCTTCGGCCTGGTCATCATCCTCTTTCTGCTTGCCCTGCTGATCACGCCGGGCGCCGTCGGTCGCGGAGGCCGCTAGGTTTTGTCTTGGGCCGACGGTATTGTTGAAGGCGTTCTCCTTCAGCCTGAGGTCACGATGGCCGACGAAAAACTCACGCCCATCACTCCAGCGCGAGTGGTCACGGAGCTCAAGAAATTGAGCGAGGGCCGCAAGAGTGGTCGGTACGATGCGGACGAATACGAGCACCGCTTTGCCCGGATGGTCGGCGAGCTGCGCGACAGGAGCATCGACGGCAATCGCGCCGAGATCATGGCGGCGCTGACTCCGCTGCGCCAGGACGGCACTCTCGACCCGGTGGCCTGGGAGCGTCTGACGCGGTCGCTGGGACTTTCGTAAGACGGAGGGTGCGGTCCGTGAGGTCGGTGGGGACTCCCCCTTCCACCGTCCCGCGGTGATGCGCTATCGCCCGCTGGCTCCGGGGCTGCCCTCCGTCTCCCTCGTCGGATTCGGCGGGATGCCGCTCTCCATTCAGGGTCGTCCCGACTCCACCACCGCTCAGGCCGTGCTGCACGCCGCCCTCGACGCCGGCGTCACCCTCATCGACACCGCCGATTCGTATTGCCTCGCTACGCCCGAGATGGGGCACAACGAGCGTCTCATCGGCGCGGCGCTGCGGGCGTGGTCGGGTCCCCGCGACCGGATTCTGGTGGCGACCAAGGGAGGGCTGGTACGCCCGGACGGCGCGTGGGAGCTCGATGGCCGTCCGGCCCATTTGCGCGAGGCGTGCGAGCGCTCGTTGCAGGCGCTGGGAGTCGAGCAGATCGCGCTCTATCAGCTGCATGCTCCGGATCCCGCGGGGCCCTTCGAGGCGAGCGTTACTGCGCTCGCCGAGCTGCAGAGGCAGGGGAAGCTCCGCTGGATCGGCCTCTCCAACGTGAATGTCGCCCAGATCGAGACGGCGCGGGCGATCGCCCCCATCGCGACGGTCCAGAATCGGCTCAACCCGTTTTTTCGCGAGGCCCTGCGCGAAGGAGTGGTCGCCTACTGCGGCGCGCAGCAGCTCGGGTTTCTCGCCTACAGTCCGGTGGGCGGCGGGCGGCTCAACCGCAAGCTCCCCGACCATCCGGTCCTGCAGCGGATTTCGGCGCGGTTGCGGCGGAGCCCGCACGCCATCGTCACGGCCTGGGTGCTGGCCCAGGGGCCCACCGTCTGCGCCATTCCAGGTGCCCGCCGGGTGGACCACGCGCTGGACGCCGCCGCGGCGGCCGACCTGGTGCTCGAGGCGGAGGATCTGGCGGCGATCGACCACGCGGAGTTCGACCGGCGCTAACGCTTAGATTTCCCGCATGGCTCCTCCCACCCGCCGTTCCACTCCCAGCGTCGCCGTCGGCCCGGTGCGCATCGGCTCCGCCCAGCCGATCGTGGTGCAGTCGATGACCAACACCGACACGGCCGACGTCGAAGCCACCGCGCGACAGGCTGCCGAGCTGGCCGCAGCCGGCAGCGAGCTGGTGCGGGTGACGGTGAACAACGAGGCAGCTGCCGCCGCCGTGCCCCGCATCGTCGCGCGGCTCGCCAGCGACGGCGTAGCCGTGCCGCTGATCGGGGATTTCCATTACAACGGGCACCTGCTGCTCAGCAAGTTTCCGGAATGCGCCCGCGCGCTGGCCAAGTACCGGATCAACCCGGGAAACGTGGGCGGCAAGCGGCGCGACGAGCACTTCCGGGCCATCGTCACCGTGGCGATTGCGAATGGGAAGCCGGTGCGTATCGGGGTCAACTGGGGCTCGCTCGACCAGGATCTGCTGACCGAGCTGATGGATGCCAACGCCGCCCTCCCCGAACCCGCCGACGCGCGCGAGGTCACCATGGAGGCGATGGTGGAGAGCGCGCTGCGCTCGGCGCAGCTCGCGGAAGCGACCGGCCTGCCGCACGATCGCATCGTGCTCTCCGCCAAGGTCTCGGGCGTTCAGGACCTGGTCGACGTCTACCGCAAGCTCGCGGTGCGCTGCGATTACCCGCTCCACCTCGGCCTGACCGAAGCCGGCATGGGGATGAAAGGAACCGTCGCCAGCTCCGCCGGGCTCGCGATCCTGTTGCAGGAAGGGATCGGCGACACCATTCGCGTCTCCCTCACCCCCGCGCCCGGCGGCGATCGCAGCGAAGAGGTCCGGGTCGCCCAGCAAATCCTGCAATCGCTCGGGCTGCGCAGTTTTGCCCCGCAGGTCACCAGCTGCCCCGGCTGCGGCCGTACCACCAGCAGCTTCTTTCAGCAGATGGCCCAGGACATTCAGGAATACCTCAGCCGGCGCATGGGCGAGTGGCGCGTCACCCGGCCCGGCGTCGAGGAGCTGCGGGTCGCCGTGATGGGCTGTGTGGTGAACGGGCCCGGCGAATCGAAGCATGCCGACCTCGGCATCTCGCTGCCCGGGAGCTTCGAGGACCCCAAAGCGCCGGTCTATATGGATGGCAGGCTGCTCACCACGCTCAAGGGCGACAGCATCGTTCCCGAGTTCCTGGCAATCCTGGACGAATACGTCGCGCGCCGGTATCCGGCCTGATGCTCGCCGCCGGTGATCTGCTGCAGCAGCCGCTGCGGGCGTTGCCCGTGCTTTTTCTGGCCGGACTGGTGACCAGTGTGACGCCCTGCGTGTACCCGATGATTCCGATTACCGTCGGGATCCTGGGGGGTGCGGGGGCCGAGTCACGCAGCCGCCGCCGCACCGTGGCGTACGTGCTGCTCTACGCGCTCGGGCTGGCGCTGGTCTATGCCTCGCTCGGTCTGCTCGCAGGTATGAGCGGTACCTTGTTCGGCACCATCAGCTCCAATCGCTGGGCCTACCTGGTCATGGCGAACCTCCTGCTGCTCGCCGCCCTCGCCATGCTCGACGTCTTTCCCGTCTCGGCCCCGGCCCGACTGGTGGCGTGGGCCGGACGCTTCGGAGCGCGCTCTCCCGGGTCGGTGTTTCTGATGGGAGCCACCTCCGGTTTGGTGGCGGCGCCCTGTGGAGCGCCAGCTTTTGCAGCGGTGCTCACCTTCGTGAGCCACACCCGGAGCGCCGCGCTGGGATTCCTTTATCTTTTGGTCTTCTCCCTCGGCATGACGGCGCTGTTGATCGTCGTGGGTCTCTCGGCCGGGACCCTGGCGTCGCTGCCCAAGGCAGGCCGCTGGATGAGCTGGGTCAAAAAAGCCGCGGGTGTGCTGATTCTCGGGATGGCGGAGTACTACTTCGTGAAAGCGGGCCAAGTATGGTAAGCCAGCCGGTGGGGACAGTGAGGTTGAGGAAATCGCTGAGGCCGAGCGGGGTCCTCACCGTGCTCACCGTCCTCAGCGTGCTCAGCGTCCGTCCGGCTCACGCCCAGTTTGACGCCGGCATTCCCCTGGGAACCCGGGCCCCCGCCGTGGTCATCAACGACCTCGAGGGACAGCCGGTCGACCTGGGCCCCCTGATCGGGAGCAAGCCGATGGTGCTGGAGTTCTGGGCGACCTGGTGCTCGCTCTGCAAGGCGCTGCTGCCGCAGCTCCAGGCGGTGCAAAACACCTTTGGCGATCGGGTCGTGCTGCTGGGCATCAACGTGACGGTCAACGACTCGAAGGCGCGGATCCGGCGCTACCTGGAGGAGCATAAGCCTCCCTTCCGCGTGCTGTACGATGAGAAAGGGGTTGGGGCTCGCGCCTACGACGTGCCCGCCACCTCGTTCATCGTGGTGGTGGACCCTTCCGGCAAGGTGGTGTACACCGGGTCGGGAGCGCAGCAGGACGTGGTGGCGGCGGTTCGGAAGGCGCTGGGACGCTCCTGAGGAGTGCCGTGGATCGCCTGACGGACGGCGAGGGTGCCAGACAATTGCGAAGGTTTCTTGCAGTGGCGGCGTCCGTGCGATCGCCTGCAGCTGGTTCAACTTGTTGTGACGTTGCGAGTTACGCGTCTCTCCCGAGAGAACGGCATGCGGATTGCCAATTCTTGAGGCCTGCGAGCTCTGACCCAGAGCGGCAAGCGTCAAGTTTTTGAGGGTAGGCGGGTTCTCTTGACCCTGGTTTGCCCGGTAGTTATCTTGGCGCGTCGTCTCAAAACTCAACCCCTCAGGCTGTTCACAGGGGACGCATCGGTAGCATCGGAAGGGCGGCGCGAAATTTTTCCGCTTTCTCGATGCCCACCCGTGGTGCGCCCTGGGGCGGAGGAGTCCGATTTTCTGCTCGCGGTCAGTGGAGACGGGCATTCCAAGTTGTCCTTGTGTGCAGTCGTTCAGTAGTCGCAGTCAACCTACCAATTTGAGGGGGAGTGCATGAGTAAGCTCTATCGTTCCCTGCTGTGCTCCGGCCTGGTGGTGGCCGGCATCACGGCGTGCGGTGACGATGTCACCGTCAACGAGCCCACGCCTACGGTGCACAGCATCAGCGTTGCGCCCGACGGCGTCTCCATCCCGCCGGGCTCGACACTGCAAATGATCGAAGCGGTGAATGCCGACCAAGGCGTAGCGACCACGGTGTCGTGGTCGGTCAACACGCCGGCGACCATCGCCAGCATCAGCGCCACCGGTCTCTTGACCGCCACGGCCCCCGGTCAGGTGGGCGTCCGGGCCTGCTCGACCGTCAACACCTCGGTCTGCGGCAACGCGACGATCACCATCACGAACACCGCTCCGGCCGTCTCCGGCGTTACCGTGACCCCGGCCAATGCGAGCTACGTCGTCGGGCAGACGCCGGTCACCTATACGGCCTCGGTCCAGGGCAGCAACAATCCCCCCCAGACCGTAACCTGGAGCACCGCGTCGAATACGACCGCCGTGGTGAGCGTCAGCGCTGCCGGCGTCGTGACGATCAACGCCCCGGGCACTGAAGTGGTCAAGGCCTGCTCCACCGTGACCGGCTTTACCACGGTCTGCGGCAGCGCTCAGATCACCGTCGTGGCCCAGGCGGCTACCTCGATCTCGATGCAGAAGATCGAGCAGAACAACACCACCGTAGATCTGAGCAACGTTGCAGGCCAGGTTGATGTCACCGTGAACGCCGATCCGGGCACCGGGACCATCAACAAGGTCCAGGTCCTGATCAATGGCGTGGTCGCAGCCGAGCAGACCTTTACCGGTCCCTCCGCTCCCGCCGTGGCCGGAGATGGGTCCACCGCGAATGCGCAGCAGCCCATCACGCTCAGCCTCAACACCGCGATGGTGAAGCAGCTGGCCAACAACCTGTATGTGCCGGTGTTCTTCAATGGCCCGGCCATCTTCTCGGCCAAGCTGTTCCTGAACTCGGCGCCCACCACCGCGATTCCGTCGACCAACGTGATCCCGGTCGTCCTGAAGAACACGGACGCGCTGCTCTCCGCGCCGGCCTTCGTGCTGGTGGCGGCGACTCCCGCGAATACCGCTCCTGGTAACGTCGTCTCCGGCGGCGCTCCCTGGTTCAAGGGCAACGTCACGTTCACCGGGGGTAACTACGTCTCGTTCTTCCCGGTAACCCCGACGTCCGGCACCATGGGATCCACCGGTGGCTGCGGCACCAGCGGCAACGCTATCTCGGGCACGCCCCAGACCGGTCTCACCTTCTCGGGCACGCTCACCTGCGGCTCGACCGTCGAAGGTGCCGTCAATATCAACGGCACGGTCACCATCACCCCCGGCACGGCCCCAGCAGCCGACGTGGTGGACATCCCGTCCGTTGGGTTCAGCCAAGTCGGTACGGCGTATGTGGTGGCCGGTGAGAACCGGTTCAACCTCCTCGCCGGTGGCTCCGCGCCCGCGGCGACGCCGATCTGGATCGACAATAAGGCGCCCAGTATCGTCGTGAACGAAATCGGGTTCGTCTCCGGCTGCAGCTTGGTGGTCGGATTCCCGATTCCGGGTTGCTGGGTCAATGCCAGCTACAACCTCGCTGGTGACTTCGTCAGCACGGACGCCGGCTCGAACACCGTGGTCGAGGTCATCTCCAACTGGGTATCGACTTCGATCAGCGGAGTCGTCACCTGCGGCGCCACGCTCTTCAACTTGGCGACGCTCGCCGAGGATGCCTCGTCGTCGAAGTACGACGCGTGCGTGACCTCGACGGATGCGCTTGGCAACAGCAATACGGCTCGCGGCAACAATGTCTTCGGTCTGGACAAGACCGCTCCGACGATCACCTACGCCATCGATCCGTTGCTGG
>DATCWE010000256.1:0-4657 GCA_036566495.1 Gemmatimonadales bacterium
AGGTGGCGGTGTGCTCAACGACATGATGTGTCACTCGGCGCTGGTGGTGCGGCACCTGCTCACCCAACCGGGCGAGCCGCTCTCCACCGTGAAGCCGGTGCGGGTGACCGGGCACATCGCGAGCCTGAAGTGGAGCCAGCCCGAATACGCGCGGCGGCTCAAGAAGATGATGGGTCCGGCCGTGAATTACCGCCGGGCGCCCTCGGAAGACTTTGCCAGCGTCACCATCGAGTTCCGCACCGCCGAGGGGCAGACCGTGATCGGGGAAGCCTCGACCTCATGGAGCTTCGTGGGTGCCGGCCTCCGGCTCTCCGCCGAGCTGCTCGGGCCCGAGTATTCCATGTCCTGGAACACACTCGATGCGGGGCTCAAGCTGTTCTTCAGCCGGATGGTGAAAGGCAAGACGGGCGAGGACCTGGTCGAGAAACAGAACGCCGAGATGGGCCTCATGCCCGTGGTGGCGCAGGAGGCCGTCGCGTATGGCTACGAAGCCGAGAACCGCCATTTCGTGCGGGCGTTCCTGGGCAAGGAAAAGCCCCGGCTGAGCTTCGAGGACGGACTCGAAGTCGTCAAGCTGTTGATGACCGCCTACAAGAGCGCCGAGCAGCAGAAGACACTGGCCTTTCCGTCGCGCGGGATCGAGCGCTTCGTGCCCAAAGTGGCCAAGGGCACCTGGCGTCCCTAGCTCAGGAGCTCAAGGCTTCGGCACTTTGACCGGTCCAGCCGGCATCGGCGGCAGCTTCACCGTCTTTCCCTGCAGCTTTTTCATCAGCTCGGCGACCGCACGCTCCAGCTGGGGGTCCTTCCCGGCGAGCAACGACTTCGGGTCGTTCTCGACCTCGATGTCGGGATCCACGCCATAGCCCTCGATCACCCACTCCCCTTTGGTATTGGCCAGGCCGGAGAGCGGGACGAAGATGGTGCCGCCGTCGATCAGCTGCCCCGTGTTACTGATGCCGACCACGCCTCCCCAGGAGCGCCGCCCGATCAGGGGCCCCAGCCCCGCTTCGCGGAACATGTAGGGGAAGATGTCGCCGTCGCTGGAGGACCGTTCATCCAGAATCGCCGCCATCGGACCCAGGAAGACGCCATCGGGGTAAGTGTTTCCCTCGGGGTTGCGGCGGCCGTAGTTGACGCCGAGCAGCTTGCGGCGCAGCCGCTCGATCAGCATCCGCGACACGTTGCCGCCGCCGTTGGCGCGCACATCCACGATCAGTCCTTCCTTATCGAGCTGCCCGTAGTACCACTTGATGAACTCGCGAATGCCCGGCCCTCCCATGTCCGGGACGTGCAGGTAGCCCAGCCGCCCTCCGGAGAGCTCGGTCACCCGCTGCCGGTTGCGCAGAACCCAGTCGAGATATTCGAGGTTGCTCTCGTTGTTGACGGGCAGGAAGGAGACGGTGCGCGCGCCGTCGAGAGTCGGCTTGCTGTTGAGCGTCAAGGCAACGGGACGATCCGCCTTTCCCCGCAACAAGCGATAGGGGTCCTCGTCGCCGCGGAGCTCGCTGCCGTCCACGGCGAGCAGATAGTCTCCCACCGATGCACTCACGCCGATCTCGGTGAGCGGTGAGCGGTAGATCGGCTCCTCGTTCTGGCCGGCGAAGATCTTGGTGATGCGATACTTGCCGGTGGCCGGTTCGAGCGCGAAGCGCGCGCCCGGCAGCGCCACGGCCGTGCGGCGCGGCGTCTCGAAGTCGCCACCCTCGACGTAGGCGTGCTGAATCGTGAGCTCGGAGACCATCTCGCTGATCAGGTAGTTGAGGTCGGAGCGGTGCGCCACGTACGGCAGCCAGGCCTCATAGCGCTTGCCGATCGCGTCCCAGTCGAAGCCGTGCATGTTGCCGACGTAGAACCAGTCGCGATAGCGCCGCCAGACCTCGTGGAAGATCTGATTCCACTCGTCGGCCGGCACGCGATCGACCACCAGCCCCGCGGTGGACACCGCCTTTTTCGAGCCCACGCCGCTGGGCGCCGCGTCGTAAAGGCTGAAGGCGCCGGCGGAGCGGACCAGGATCTTCGCTCCATCCGCGGAGAGTGCATAGCCGCCGACGTCATCGACCAGCGTGGTGACTTTGCGATCCTTGAGTCCGAACAGTTTGAGTGAGGTGGGCTTGTCGCCTTCGCGCCCGTAGTAGAATGCCGACCCCACGCTGTAGATCAGGTAGCCCTTCTTGGCGAGCAGGCCGCCATAGTTGTCGCCCTCGACGGGAACTTTGGCTACCCGCTTGCCGAGTCCGTCGAAGTCGATACTGAGCTCGCCGGCCGTCGCATTCCCCGTACTCGGGGAGGGAGTGGCGCCGGCGGCCGCGGGAGCCGCGGGTGCGCTCGACGCCACCGCCACCTCGTCGCTCTCCGGCGGGAACGGATGCTTGACGTCCTTGCGCAGCGCCAGCGCGTAGATATCGGTGGTGCGGTTGGTGGCGTAGTTGAACTCGACGCCCGAAATCACCGGGGCATAGTCGCGATCGCTCAGATAAAAGAGGTAGTTGCCGTCGGGGTCCCAGGCCGGATTGTAGGAATTCCACAACTCGTCGCTGATCCGGCGAACCTGGTTGTCGCGCGCGGACCAGATGTAGAGCGCGTTGAAATTGTTGGCACTGCCGGCGCTCCAGGCCAGGTAATTGCCGCGCGGCGACCAGACGTAGTCGCGGATGGCCCCAAAGGTCGCGTGCGCAATCTCGCTGAGCCTGCGATCGTCTAGGCTGTAGACGTAGACCTTGCCGTCCTTGTCACTGAAGGCGATGCGTTTGCCGTCCGGAGCCCACGCGGGGGCGTAGCGCATCGCTTTGCCGTCCCGGGTCAGCTGCTCCGGTGGCGCCGAGCCGTCCTGCACCACGGTATACAACTCCTCCTCGCCCGAGCGATCGGAAATGAAGGCGATCTTCGACCCATCCGGCGACCAGCTGGCCCACTTGTCGTGCACGCCGGACGAATGGGTGAGGTTGCGGGTGGGGCCCTTCTCGATCGGCGCCGTGAAAATGTCACCGCGTGCGGTAAAGAGGGCGCGCTCTCCCTTGGGAGAAAGATCCCAGTCCTCCAGCTGGCCAGCCGCCGGAATCCGGGAGGCCCGCTTCCAGAGGGCGTCATTCGGCACCGTGATGGCGAGGGCGGTGCTCTTGCCGGTCTTGACGTCGAGCACCTGCAGCTCGCCGTTCAGCTCGTAGACGATGCGCCCCTGGTGGTCGCTGCTCGGCCAGCGCACGTCCCAGGTCTTGCCGCTGGTGACCGGCGTGGTCTTGGCCGTGGCGACGTCGTAGCCGTAGAGGTTGAAGGTGCCGCTGCGGTCGGAATTGAAGTAGACGGTAGCCCCGATCCACATGGGATCCCGATCGGAACGCGGGTCGTCGACGATGCGCTTGGCGTCGCCGCTCTTGAGGTCGTAGACAAAGAGATCGTTGGCCATGCCGCCGCCGTAGCGCTTCTCGGGGCGGAAATCGCGGAAGATCGGCGAGTAGACGACGCGGGACCCGTCGGGCGAATAATCTCCCGCGCCCGCCTCGGGCATGGGCAACGGCTCGGCTGGACCGCCGCTCATGGGGACGGTGTACAGCCGGTTGAGGCTCAGGGTCCAGCCATCGCGCATCGAGCGGAAGAGCACCGATTTGCCGTCGCTGCTCCAGCCGTAGACCTGGTTGTCCCAGCCCCACCGGGGAGTGAGCGGTCCCCGCGCCGGGTACCAGGTGAGCTGTTTGGGCTCTCCGCCGGCCGACGGGACGACGTACACCTGTTCGTCGCCGTCATACTGGCCGGTGAAGGCAATCCACTTCCCGTCGGGAGAGAAGTGGGCGAACACTTCCATTCCCGGGTGCGCCGTGATGCGAGTGGCGGCGCCGCCCGCGGCGGGCGCGGTCCAGATATCGCCTGCATACGTGAAGGCCACGCGATCGCCCTGGATCGAGGGGAAGCGCAGCAGCTTGGTCTGGGCGACACCGGCGGACGGAAGCAGAATCGAGGCGAGCAACAGGCAGGCGCGAGCTGGCAAACGGCGCAACACTGGACCTCCAGGAATGGCACGGGAAAGGGATGTGGACGCTAGCTTGGCGCGGGCGCTTGCGCCAGAGTTGCCGTACGGCCGGGTCGAGGACTGCGTTTCAGCGGCCTCAGGACGTGCTGATGATGACGCTGTCGTAGTTGCGATCCGGCAGGTACAGAATCTGGATCGGGTCGCCGCGGTCCCAGCGCGAGGCGATGGCCGGCAGCACCTGCTCGGAGCCACGGTGCAGGTGCCCGTCCGCCTCGAATTCGTAGCGAACCCGGGTCAGCTTCTCGTCGAAGGGGAGCTTTTCGCTTTGCTGATCGAGCACCTTCGCGGTCGCCTGGATGCCGCGCAGCAGGAACGGCCTGAAGCGCTTCTTCCTGGAGCTGTAGATGCTGAAGAAGACCGCTGGCAGGATTCCCACGGTGAGCAGCGAGAAGAACCCGAACATGAGCGCGTCGAGGAAGCTGTATTCTCCGCTTTCCAGGCTCGACGTATTCATGAGCTGCCAGGGGGAATACACCGCCCGCTTGAATAGCTCGGCCGTCTCGCCCTCGAGCGTTCGGGGAGCGGGCGCGAGCGTGATGGGAGACTGGTGGAGGCGCAGCGCGGGCCGGATCGCGGACTCGGGGGCCGGAGGGACGAGCGCCGTGCCGGTGGGTGGGGAGGGAGCGTGGATGC
>DATCWE010000303.1:0-10105 GCA_036566495.1 Gemmatimonadales bacterium
TTCTTGATGATCTCGTCGGCCACCCGGAGCGCCCGCTCGATCGGGATCGCGAAGCCGAGGCCGATGGAGCCGCTGCTGCCGCCTCCGCCCGTGAAAATGGAGGAATTGACGCCCACGACTTCGCCCAGGGCATTGGCCAGCGGCCCTCCGGAATTGCCCGGGTTGATCGCGGCATCGGTCTGGATCATGTCGAGATAGAGCCCGGGCTGCTCGTCGTTCGGCAGGATGTTGCGATGGGTCGCGCTCACGACGCCCGCCGTCACGGTGGGCTCGTTGTTGCCCAGCAGATAGGCATAGGGATCGCCCAGCGCGACGACCCATTCCCCGATCATCAAGTCGCTGCTGGTGCCGAGGGGCACCACCGGGAGGCCGCTGTGATCGATCTTCACCACGGCGATGTCGGTGGTCGGGTCCTCACCCACCAGCTTGCCGACGAGGTCCGTCCCGTCGGGGAGGGTCACGGTGATGCCTTCGGCGCCGGCGACGACGTGCTGATTGGTGATGATGACCCCGTCGGGCTTCACCACGAACCCGGTCCCCGAGGACTGCACCAGCTGCTCGGTTTCGCGGGGCACGAAGAAGAAGTCCCAGGGACCGCGATCGAGTCTGCGGCGGGAGGTGACGTTGATCGAGACCACGGCAGGGGCGACGCGATTGGCCGCGTCCACCACCGCGGTGCGGCGCGAGGTCGCAAGCGCGGCGTTCTCCGCGCTGCGCTGGGCGCTGGCCGGCGGGACGATGCCATCGCGTCCGCCCTGCTCGCAACCGGCCAACAGGATGACGCCGAGCAGGACGACGCTGGCCCGGCTCACAGCAGGGCCCATTTTGCCGGGTACTCGGCGGCCACGAAGAAGAGCCCCTCGGCCGGGGCTGGCGGGCTGGTACGAAGGCCCGGATCCAGTGCAAGAAGTCGAGTCATGTCGCTCGGTGCGCGTCGTCGAAGGCCGATCTCGGCCATGGTACCCACCAGCATCCGAACCCTGTGGTGGAGGAACCGGTCTGCGGCGATCTCGAAGCTGAGACCGTGGCCGTCCGGACGCTCCGCCCACCGGGCATCGACGATGCGACACCGCTTGTGCGCTCGCGGCGACCTGCGCACGCTGAACGCGCCGAAATCGTGCTCCCCGGGGAGCGGCGCCGCCGCGGTGTCGAGCGCGGTGCGGTCCAACGGCTCTCCGAGCGCCCATTCGTAGCGGCGCCGAAAGGGAGAGCGCGACCCCGGATCGGTGCCGATCAGATAGCGATAGCGCCGGCCGGTGGCGCAGGTGCGCGCGTGAAAGCCGCTGCGCATTTCCTGGGTACCCGCGACCCAGCAATCCGGCGGCAGCAGGGAATTCAGCGCCCGCCGCAGGGCCGTTGCGTCCCAGCGGTCGGGCATGCTGCAGCTCGCCGCCATCCCCAGCGCGTGCACTCCGGCATCGGTGCGCCCGGCGGCATGAACCCGAACCGCCCCCGCCGTGATGCGCTCGAGTACCTGCTCGATTTCCGCCTGGACGGTGCGCCCTTTTGCCTGCCGCTGCCATCCGGCGAACTGTCCGCCGTCATAGTGCAGCGTGACCAGGAAGGTGCGCGCCATCGCGCACGGAATTTAATCTGAGGGGGGAGCAGGGAGTAGCGAGCAGCGAGGAGCGGGAGCGAGGGACACTCCCCGCTCCCTAGTAGCGCCGGATCACCCCGACCACGACCCCCTGGATCATGATGTCGCCTTCGGGGAAGCGCAGGGCCTGCATGGCGGGATTGGCGGGCTGCAGGCGCACCCAGCCCCCGGGTTCCCGGTAGAATTTCTTGACCGTGGCTTCGGAACCGTTGACCAGCGCGATGACCACTTCTCCATTGTCGGCGCTCTGGCGCCCGTGGACCACGACGTAGTCGCCGTCGACGATGTGTTCATCGACCATCGAGTCGCCCCGAACGCGAAGCGCGTAATTGGGCCCGCGGGTGGGAAGCATGCCGTCGGGAACCGCGAGGGTCTCCTGGTGGAGCACCGCCTCGATCGGAAACCCGGCCGCCACCACGCCAAGCAGGGGTATCTCGCTGGCGCCGCTGATCCCCTTGGGCGGCAGCACCTCGATGGCGCGACTCTCGTTATACGAGCGCCGGATGTAGCCCTTCCGTTCGAGGTTGGTGAGGTGCTCGTGGACCGTGGCGAGGGACTGGAAAGAGAATTGCTCCGCGATCTCCTCGAAGCTCGGCGCATAGCCCCGAGACTGAATGTGGCCCTCGAGATAGGTCAGGATTTCCTTCTGGCGCTTGGTTAGCGGCATGAATCGGCGTCCTGCCTGGGGGTGCGGGGTACCCAAATGGACCCCATAGTGTAACCGAACAGGAGCCGAAAATCAAATGGCCGCCATTCGCCGGGCCTCGTGCGCTAAACCGCGTGGCAATGCTATTTTGCAACATCCCCACCGTTCGCCGGCCCCACCTGGCCGCTGAGGTTCGCCCATGAGGATGCCCACCGGCGCTGAGCTCGCCTTGCCTGCACAGCAGGTGGAGGAGCTGATCCGGACGATCGTGAAGGGGCTGCGGGCCTTTCAGATGTATCTCCCCAATAATCCGATCTATCAGCGCGCCCAGCAGGCCATCCACGACGCTTTTCTGCCTATCTGGTCCTCCACCCAGCAGGTGACCCTGAACGTGGTGGAGACCGACCTGATCTGGGAAGAGCAGGTGGTGTATCACCAGCCGGTCAAGTCGGACAGCTTCGCGTGGATGCTGTACAAGGACGGCATGCGGGTGCTCAATCTGCGACCGGGCGCCGAGGAAGACGAGATCGTGAGCTTCCTGCAGGTGGCGACCCGCGCGCGCCTGCTGGCCACCGATGCGGCGGACGACCTGCTGACGCTGTTGTGGGAGCAGGAATTCACCCATATCGACTATCAGTTCGCCGAGATCATTTCCGACGGGCCGGTGCTGGACCAGCGCATGTCCAGCGGCATCGACGCGAGCCTGGACCCGGAGAAGACCGCCGCGGTTCGCGAACAGGTGAACAACGAGGTGGCCTCCCGCCCGCCCGGCCCCAAGGAGCTGGAGGAGTTCGATTCCACGCTGTACTTCCTGGATGAGCAGGAAATCCGCTTGCTGAAGCTGCAGGTGGACCTGGAGTACACCCGCGATGCGCGCAAGGCGGCCTTCGACGGCCTGCTCGACACCTTCGAGCTGCAGCCCTCGACCGCAGTGCGCGACGAGATCATCAACATCTTCGACGGGCTGTTTCCCAACCTGCTCAACCGGGGAGACTTCCGCGTGGTGGCCGGACTGCTGCGGGAATTCCGCACCATCTCCGAGCGAGTCCGCGTGCTCGAGCCCACCAACCGGGAACGGCTGCTGTCCTTCCAGGCCCGCCTGAGCGAGCCGGCCATTCTCTCCCAGTTGCTGCAGTCGCTCGAGGAAGTCGAGGCACTTCCGGATGACGACGACATCGGCCAGGTACTGGGCGAGCTCCACGCCGAGGGCCTGGAGACCATGCTGATCTTCCTGCCGACGCTGAAGCGGCCGGGGTTTCGCGGCATCCTGGAGGCCTCCATCGACCGGCTGGCCGCAGCGAACCTTCCGGTCGTGGTGCAACTGCTCGAGGAGGCGTCCTCCCCTGCGCTCGCCGGGGCCGCAACCCTGTGCGGGCGCCTCCGCCTGCAGACCACCGTGTCGGCTCTCGACAAGCTGGTGGGCCACCCCGACTCCGTGGTGCGGCGGGAGGCCGTGGAGGCGCTCGGCGCCATCAGCTCCCCGGGGGCCCTCACCGCCCTGGAGCGCGCGCTGGATGACCCGGATCGCGCGGTGCGGCTCGCTGCCGTCGGGATCGTGGTCGCCAAGGGATACAGCGCCGTGCTGCGCCGGCTGGAAGCGGTCGTGCAGGGAAAGAGCCGCCATGAGCTCGAGCGGGCCGAGCGCCGCCAGTTCTTCGAGGCGTACGCGACGCTCGGCGGCCCCGACGTGCTGCCCACTCTGGCGGATATTCTCGAGCCGAGGCGGCTGTTCCGGCGGCGGGAATCCACCGAGACCCGAACCTGTGCCGCCTACGCCATTGCGCGGCTGCAGACGCCCGACGCGCGCAAGGTGCTCGAACGGATCGCGCTGGATAAAGACCTGCCGGTGCGCAACGCGGCCACGCGGGCACTGCGAGAATGGCGCACGTGAGCGACGATTCTCACGGCCTGCGTCCCGGCTCGGGGGACGAAGGTTTTCTTCGGCACGCCGGCCGTGGTTTCCTGCTGACCTTCTACGCCGCCCTCCGCGCGCTGAAGCTCTATCCGGTGGAGAACGCCGCGGTGCAGAAGGCGCTCGAAGAGCTGCAGAGCTCGGCCGTCGCCCTGCTGGAGCGGGAAACCGAGCTGGAGCTGCGCCTCTCGGGCGATTTCCTGTTCATCAACGGCACCCGTCTTCGGCTCGAGCTGGACAACTTCGCCGCCTTCAGCAATCTGCTCACCACCCTGCGCGCCTTCGACATCGGCATCTTCCGGACCGAGGCCGGAGTGGAGCGGCGGGAATGGCAGGCGCTGTTGAGCATCCTCTTGAGCGTCTCGGCCGACGCCAGCATCCAGAACCGTTACGTCGCGCTGGTGGAGCGACTCGGCAACGCCGGCGTTCCTCACATCGACTTCGAGCCGCAATCGGAGGTGGCCGATCCGCTGGATGCGCAGGCCTCGCGGGAGATGGCCAAACGGACCTACTCGCACGGCGTGGCCGTCACCAAGGAAGTCGTGAACAGCATTCGCCTGGGCCGCACCAGCAGCGTCAAGAAGGTCAAGCGGGCGGTGCAGATGATCGTGGACCAGGTGCTGACCAACGAGACCTCGATCATCGGCTTGACCACGCTGCGCGACTACGACGAATACACCTTCACCCATTCGGTCAACGTCTGCATTTTCGCGGTGGCCCTCGGCCGCAAGATCGGCCTCACCAAGCTGCAGCTCTACGATCTGGGGATGACCGCCTTGTTGCACGATATCGGGAAGGCCAAGATCCCGATCGACATCCTCAACAAGACCCACGGGCTCGCGGATGAAGAATGGCGGGTGATCCAGGCCCACCCCTGGGGCGGCGCCATGACGCTGTTTGGGCTGCGCGGTTACCAGGAGATCCCCTACATGGCGATTCTGGTGGCGCACGAGCACCACATGAAAACGGATCTCAGCGGCTACCCGCGCGCCATCCGCCCCCGCTCGCTGGGGATCTTTTCGCGCATCGTGGCGGTCGCCGACGGATTCGACGCGGCCACGACGCGCCGGTCCTACCAGACCATCCCGATCGAGCCCGACCAGGTGCTGCGCGAAATGTGGAACAATCCCAAGCGCGGCTACGATCCCATCGTGGTGAAGGCGCTGATCAACCTCCTGGGAGTGTATCCCATCGGGACCTGTGTGATTCTCGATACCCTGGAGGTGGCGATCGTCTCCCAGGCCAATCCCGATCCCCAGCTGCTCAACCGCCCCTCGGTGCGGATTGCCCTCGAAGCCGCCGGCGGGCTGGTGGCGCCCCCCGGCATCCTGGTCGACCTCACCGAGCGCGGCCCCGACGGAACCCCGCTGCGCTCCATCGTCAAGGTCACCAACCCCGAGCGATACAATCTGACGGTGGGTGACTATTTCCTCTGAAGCCGCCGGCGGCGATTCCACCGCGAGACTGATGCGCCAGTATGCCCGGGTGCTCGCGGCGGCCGGGCCGTTGCTCGCGGTGGCGGCCGCGCTGGCCGATCCCCGCTGGCGGGATTATCCCTACGCGCTGGTGGCGGTGATTGCCGCTACGGCGCTGCTGCGTATCGCCCCGATCCGACTGAGCAAGTACGCCTACCTGAGCCAGACCGGTATCCCGGCGCTCGCCGTCGCCCTGACGGCTCCGGGGTCGGTGGGGGTCATGGGGCTGGTGACCGGTGTGCTGCTCGCCGATGCGGGCCTGCTGAGAAAGCCGCTCCTGGTCGGTGCGGTCAACGCGGGTCGCGAGGCGCTTTCCTTCGCCGTGGCCTACGGGTTCTACGCGCTGGCCGTCCGCTTGAGCGGCGCGAACAGCCTCACGCTGGAACTGCTCGCGCCGGTGGTGCTGCTGGCCGGGAGCTATTTCGTGGTGAGCCGGGTGCTGTTCTATCTCTCCCTGCTGCTGCGGCGCAAGCTTGCCGTGGACGAGCGGCTCTTCATCCTGCGTTGGGAGATGGTGTCGTTCCTGATGACGATGCTGGGTACCGCCATCATCGTCTGGTCGCTGGCCCAGCTCAATCCGGCGGGCTGGGCCGTGGTTGCCCTTGCGCTGACGGTGTCCGGCCTGGTGGCGCGTACCCTGCTCGAGGAAGCCATCGCGGCGGAAGACCTCAACAAGGTCCACGCCCTGCAAGGCACCCTCACCAGCAACCTCACCCTGCGGGAGTCCTTCGCGCAGATCGAGCAGCTCGCCAATCGCCTGCTCGACTGGACCGACCTGCGCGTGTATCGCGTGGGCAACGGCGCGCCCGCGCTGGTCTACCGGTCGGAAGAGGGCCGGCCCGGGCGGGGGGAGCCCGATCCGGGGCTCGGGCACCTCCGGGCCCGGGTGCTCGCCGAAGGCGACCCGGTCTTCGTCGAGGACACCGAGCGGGAAGGCGTGCTGACGCGACCCGAGCCCAACACCCGTGCTATCGCGATCTATCCGTTGCGCCAGGCGGAACGGATCATCGGCACGCTGGAACTCGAGCATCGCCAGCGGATGCGGTACCGTCCGCGGGACCGGTCCGCCCTCAGCGCGCTCGCGACCCAGATCGCCGCGGCGATCCATATCGCCGAATTGCGGCGGCCGCTCTTCGACACGGTGGAGCAGATCGCGGGGCAGATTCACGCCCTCGCACGCGCCGCCAATTCGCTGCGCTCCTCCGCCCAGGCGCTGCAGCACGCCTCCGAGAACATGCGGCGGGAAGCGGCCAGCCAGGAAGCCTTCGCCCATACCGGACTGGAGGCGACCGCGGAGCTCAGCCGGCTGTCGGAGTTCGCCGCCGAAGCGGGGACCCGAGCCTCGCGGGGCAGCGATGCGGCGGCGGGGGCCGCGGCCAAGCACCGCAAAGAGGTCGAAGGGGCGGTGGACCGGCTGCTCCGGGTGCAGGGATTCGTCAGCGACGGCTCCCGCTCGGTCGTCACGCTCGGGGCGACCACCGCGCGGATCCACAGCTTCCTGGCGTCGATCGAGGAAATCGCCGAGCTGACCAATGTGATCGCCCTCAACGCGGCCATCGAGGCGCAGCGTGCCGGCGAGTCGGGGCGCGGCTTCGCGGTGGTGGCGGAAGAGATTCGCCAGCTCGCCATGCAGAGCGCGGCCGCCGGAGCGGACGCCAGCCGGCTGGTGAGCGACATTTCGCGCGAGGTCTCGACCGTGGCCACCCAGATGGAGCACGGCCGCAAACTCGTGGAGGACGTCGGCGAGCTGTCCTCCGACACCGCCCAGGCCCTCGACGCCATCGTGAAGGCCACCCACGAAGCGGGCGCCCAGGCCCGCGCGATCGCGGAGGCGGAGGCCGCCCAGGGTGCCGCGGGCCGCCGGCTGTCGGGTCAGATTCGCCAGCTGGCCGAAGGGGCCCAGCGGACGCGCGGACAAACCGAGGCGCTCACCCGCGAAGCCATGGAGGCGACCAAAGGCCAGGCCGAACTCGAGACGGCCATCGCCGAGCTCGAACGGGTGGCCGGCGAGCTGCGCGGCATCGCTCGCCACTTTGCTCTGGAAGGGTGAAGGCGGTTCGCGCGTTCATCGCGCTGGGGAGCAACCTGGGCGATCGGGCAGCGCGCCTGGCCCTCGCGCGGGAACGTCTGGCCGCGCTGCCGCACACCGCGCTGCTCGGTGCGAGCGGCGTCGAGGAGACCGCGCCGTTGGGCGGGCGGGATCAGCCCCCCTATCTCAACCAAATGGTCGTAGTGGAAACCAGGCTTCCTCCGCGCGAGCTGCTCGCCGCCTGCCACGCCATCGAGGCGCAAGCGGGGCGGGTGCGCCGGGAGCGCTGGGAGTCGCGCCCACTCGATCTGGACCTGGTGCGCTACGGCGATATCGTCCTGGCGGAGCCGGGACTCACCCTGCCGCATCCCGGGCTCCCAACCCGGGATTTCTGGCAGCGCGAGCTGGCGGAGCTCGCGCGAATGGGCTGGTGAGCCAGATATATATTGCGCGAACGATGTCTCAACCCGCCCTGACCCCTGGCGTTCCTTCCGAGCTGCGTCCCACCTTGCCCGAATGGGCGCAGGTGAGCCCCGGCCGGCTCCAGCACATTCAGCGGGTCGCCGAGCTGGTCATGCTCTGGAGCGGGCGAATGGGCATACCCGACTCCGAGCGCAATCGCTGGCTCCGTGCGGTCTGGCTGCACGATGCGTTGCGCGACGCTCCCCTCTCGGAGCTCGAGACCTACGCGCCGTCTACGCCGGGACCTCCGGAGCTGCGCCACGGGCCCGCGAGCGCAGCGCGGGCCAAGGCGGAGGGCGAGATCGATCGCGGGGTGCTGGATGCCGTGCGGTATCATTCGGTCGGTCTCGCCGAATGGGACATGGTGGGGCGGGTGCTTTACTGTGCGGACTTCCTCGAGCCTGGACGCGCCTCGTCGGGGCACGAGCGCGCCGCCCTGGCCGAACAGTTCCCCCTTGATCCCCAGGGCGTGCTGTATCAGGTGGCCCGGACTCGGCTGACCCACCTGATTCTCTCGGGCTGGGGCATCCCTCAACCCACGGTGCGGTTTTGGAACAGCCTCGTCGGCGCCGCCTCGCGCTAGCCGTCCTGGGGCTGGCGGCCGCGGCAGCGCTCGGCTGGATGTTGGTCGATCATACCGACGCGGCCCCCCACAGCACGCCCGCCGCCCTCGCCGGGGATGAGCGAGTCATCGTGGAAGTCCTCAACGGGTCGGGGCGGCGCGGTCTGGCGCGCGTCGCGGCCCGGGAGCTGCGGCGGTCGGGTTTCGACGTGGTCTATTTCGGCAATACCGGCGATTCGGTCCGGGTGACCCAGGTCCTGGCGCGCCGGGGCGATTCCGCGGCGGCGATGCGGGTAGCCGGCGCGCTGGGGACCAGCCGCGTGCGGGTTGCGATCGACACGCTGCTCCGGGTCGATGTCAGCGTGCTTCTCGGCGACGATTATCATCCGCCCCCGGGGATCCGGCCCTGAAGCTCCGACTCCCGGAAACCACTGCCCGCCGATTACACGCCCAGCTCGGCCGCGATCTTCAGGATGTCTTCCCGCAGCACCCGCCGCTCCAGCTGCAAATGCAGGAACTGCCGGCGTCCCAGCAGCCAGAGCGTCAGCGCGCGCAGAGCACCTAACGCGCGATCGGCCAGCTCGACCAGGCGGAGCGCCGCGTAACCACTGGGCGGCGCGAGCAACAGGGCGACCGCTCCGGCGACCGCTCCGGCCCAGCGCCAGACCAGCAAACCGAGCACCAGCCAGCTGAGCGGAAACACGACGAAGGCCGCGGTGGCCTTGGCGGTAGCCAGGATGTCGTCGTATTTCCCGACCGCGCGCTGGGAGAGCAGGCCGACGAGCCGGTAGGGGAGATAATGCAGCACCAGCCCCGGCAGGCCGAGCGGTAGCAGCAGGGCAAAGCGCAGCAGGAACAACCCCATGTAGAGCAGCACCCGGCTGGTTCGGAAGCCGGCGACCGGGACGTCCCACGGGTCGATGCCGGCACCGCGCAGCCGATCTTCGTACCGATTGACCCGACGGCGCACCCGCTCGAGGCGTTCAGGGTCGCGCTCGCGCAGCGCGTCGTACCCCGCCAGGATGCGGCGGCGGAAGGCGAATTCGTCGGCCAGCTCGGGCCTCGGGGCCTCGTCGCTCTCGCGGCGCTGGCTGGCCAGGATCCGCTCGGTGCGCGCGACGAAGTCGTGAGCCTCGAAGGCGTCGGCTTGCAGGGTGACCTCACCCAGCGCCCGGGCGATGCGGTCGGTGAGCTCCTGGACCCGCTCCACGGGCGGCTCAGCGGCCGCGTCCAGCGGGGCAGGGGAGACTTCGAACGGCTCGCCATAGTAGACCAGCGCCGCACTGCGAAAGGTCTGCTTATTGGTGTAGAAGAGCCCCACCGGCTGGATGCGGAGCGGCAGGGCGCCGACCACTCCGAGCGCGATGCGCGCGGCACCGGTCTTCATCGGCTTGAGGCGGGGATCGCTATGACTGGTCCCCT
>DATCWE010000179.1:0-7391 GCA_036566495.1 Gemmatimonadales bacterium
GGTTACGCCGAGGGCCACCGGCTGGGTGACCGCGGCGTCCATGGCCTCGCGGGCGCGGGCCAGGCCCCAGCCGAAGTTGTCGTCCCGGCCGGCGGCGCCAAGATCGAGCGCGCCCTGTTGCAGGCGGGCGAGCAGCTGGGCGCGGGTGATGCCGGGATAACGCGCCAGCAGCAGGGTGACCACTCCCGCGACGTGCGGCGTGGCCATCGAGGTCCCCGACTTGTAGCCGTAGCCGCCGGGGAGGGTGCTATAGATCCCGTCGCCCGGCGCGGAGATGTAGAGATTGGGCCCGTAGTTGGAGTAGCTGGAGCGGTTGTTGTTGGGGTCGAGCGCGGCCACCGAGATGACGTCCTGATAGTTGCCCGGGTAGGTCATCGTGGCGGAGCCGTTGTTGCCGGCCGCGGCGACGATGTAGACGCCCTTGGAGACGGCCGACGTGATGGCCGACTGATAGCTGCTGTTGAAGGTGGTGCCGCCGATGCTGATGCTGATGACCCGGATGCCGTTCTTGACCGCCCAGTCCATCCCGTTGATCTGGCTCGACTGGTACGAGCCGCAGACGCCGCCCACGTCCTGGAAGACTTTGATACCGTAGAGTGAAGCCTCGGGCGCCACGCCGACGACCCCGTCGGTGTTGTGGCGCGCCGCGATGGTTCCGGCTACGTGGGTCCCGTGGCCGCCGCAAGCGCCGATATCGTCGAACCAATCCGACGCGGCGGTGCTGGCCAGCATGGCGTTGTAGCCGCCGGCATACAACAGGTCGGGGTGAGTCCAGTCCGCGCCGCTGTCGAGATAGGCAACCTTGACTCCGGCGCCATATGCGGCGCTGCCGCCCAGCGACCACGCCGACGGCGCGGTCACCTGCGGGATTCCCCACGGCATGCTCTCGGCGAGGCGTACGCTGGGGCCGGAGGCATGCACCGCGAGCGGCATGACGTCATCGGGCTCGACGTACTCCACATTGGGATCGTCGAGAATCCCGTCGAGATCCGCTTCCTCCACCTGGCCGTAGACCACGGGAACCAGCGACACCCGGCCCAGCCGGCGAAGGCCCTTGCGCTCGAGGTTGCGCGCGATGGCTTCGGCGGCGTTGTCGCTGAGCGCGGACTGGCCCGGGGCGAGCATGCCGTGCGAAAGCGAATCCGGGCGCATGCCGATCAGCACGCGGAAGCCGGCGGCGCGGATCGAGGCCTTGAGCGCGGCTCGGCTCTGGGCCTGGCCGGCGGCCTGGGCGCTGAGCCGGGTGGCCAGGATCAGGAAGGCGAGGCCCAGCAGCAGGGTGCGGCCGGGATGCCGGAACAGGGGCCGCACCAGGTGGAGGCGATAGCTCATCGGGTCACCTGGACGGCGTAGCCCCGGCTCAGATCCTGGAGGGCATAGCTGGACCTGGCCGCGGCCGCGTCCACGCTGCCGTGGTAACGCGCTGCCGCGCGAAGGTCGGGAACCCAGATGCGGGCCACCACGCCGCTGCGGATGTTTCCGGTCACCAGCAGCCGGCCCGTGCCATCGACCAGCGAGGCGAATCCGGGGTTGCCGCTCAGCTCCAGCGAGTCGATCGGCGCGCCGCTCAAGGAGAGCTGGATCGCACCGTCGTCGGCATTGGGGGTCGTCAGCATTACCGAGAGCCATCCGGCGACGGCGGGAGACGGTCCGGGCTGGGGAGTGGTCGGGCTGGCGAGGTCATCGCCGCCGCAGGAGATCGCGAGCAGGAGCAGCAGCAGGAGGGCAATACGTCGAGCGTCGGAGCCGGCGTCGTGGCTCGAGGCCAGCCGGCGGGAGAGCTTGTAGGTGTACGTCACGGGGGTCTCCGCAAAGCAAGCCGATGGACCGAAGGGATGTGCGGTGCGGGTTAATGCAAGTGACGGTCCAATCCTGCAATGTGACACGCAGGCGAGGAAGCAATCTCGGTCTGTTTGAGAACTTGACGAAAAGGCGGGTTTTTCTCTCGCAGCGGGGAGTTACGTCAGAGTTCCTGACAGCGTCAGCTTCTCCGACACTGCGGGGATTCGCGAGGCGCAGCCGCTAAAAAGCAGCGCGCCCCGGCAGGGGCCGGGGCGCACTTGAGCGGAGAGAGAGGAGGAGCTCCGCTCGAATCAGGCCTTGTGGCGCCGGCGGATGAAGCCGACCCCGCACATGGCCACCAGGCCGGTGGCGAGCAGCAGCATCGCCGCGGGCTCGGGAACCACGTTGGTCGGCGTGTCGAGGGCCTCGCAGGCCGGCTTAGAGCCATCCGGAGCCGTCGTGGCCCCGGCACTGGTGACGGAGAGCTTGGTGGAGCAGCTGCTGCCGTCAGCCGCGTTCAAGCCGCCGGCATGGAGCCCGACGCCGGCCGCATTGAGGATCGTGGTCCAGTTCTGCGAGGTGCCGGACGAGAAATTGAAGGTGAAGGTCCGGTCGACCTGGTAGCCGGGGTCCGCGCCGCCGTTGACGCCCATGGCGTACACGGTGGGAGGAAACATCCCGCCGCTGTGTCCGTTGCCGGGGTCGCTGAAGCCGAGCGCGCCGCTGCCCGAATAGGTCAGGCCGGCGGGCATGTTGTCGAGCCCGACCGAGAACCACTTGAGTCCGGGGTCGTTGGACTGATTGCTCATGATGAGCGTGACCACCGTGCTGGTCCCGGTATTGTTGGACCAGGACATGGCGATCGACACACAGGTGCTGAAGGTGTTCCCGCCGCAGTACGGCGTGGACACGGTATTCCCAGCCCAGTTGTCCGCGGCCGCTGTGCCCGCCAGGGTGGTCGCGAGCGCCAGGCTCGCCAGGGTGACCCGCATGAACCTCATTGCCCTACTCTCCTCTCTCAGTTTCCCGCTACCTGCGAATTCCCATCCGAGCGAATGCGAGCAGGGCAAGCGGATACAGAACGGCTTGCGCGCTCACTTTCAGAATCGATTTCATGATGCCGAGGCGGACCGGCCCTTCCTTCACCGCCCTGAGCGCCAGCGGGACGGCCAGTGCGTAGAGCACCGCGGCCAGCACCACCAGCACCGCCACTACCACGGCCACCAGGATCGCGAGCTTGGCGCTGGTCCCGCGTCCCGAAGCCCGGCTGGCCGCCAGCGCGAAGGCCAGCCCCATCGTGGGGAGCGGCAGGCTATCCAGCGTGGCCGCCACCGATGCGAACTCGTATTCCGGGTTGCCCATTTGAAGCGGCCACCACAGCAAGGCGATGTTCAACAATCCCACGATGACAAAGAGCCAACCCATTACGAGCAGCAGACTCCACCCCGTGGTGATGTCTGCGATCGGCCGCCTCGGCCCGGCGGGAGGGTCGTTGATCAGGATGGCCTTTTCGCCCATCACCGCCCCCCGCCTGGATTTGCCTGCATTCCTGTAATGTTCTTGAGCATGAATTGAGCCTTGACAGTGGCGCGTGGCGCAGTTTTGTAATGCATTTGTTGACAACGACTTAGCGTTCAAGGAAACTGGTCCTGGCAGCGAAACTGCTGCTTCCTTGCAACAGCGGTATTGCCACAGCGAACCGCTCGCTCTGTCGAGAGGAGTTACCTCGGCTTGCGAGCCGGCGCAATACCGGGCGTTTCGGAGCCCCGACCCGGCCGCTCCGGACGCCCGCTGCGCTTACAATGCAGTCACTTGCAGGACTGTCGCGGCATTCGGATGGTTCGCAAGTTGCGACCTCAAGATCCGACCGCTCCGGAGGCTCTGCCGCTGGATTCATCGGGTTGGCATACGGCACTACACTTGCTGAACTTACCCCTCATGCAGGCTACAACTCACCGACCCCGCAAGCGGTCGACCGGCGGCTTTTCGCTAGTCGAAGCGATGGTCGTGGTCGTGATCCTGGGGGTCCTGGCCCTCATCTTCGCGCCGCGGCTCGAGCCGCTCACCGCGGGACGGGCCGTGAATGGGGCCCGCGCCGGGTTCACCAATCTCTACAACCTGGCCCGCACCTACGCCGTCCAGTCGCGCGGCGTGGCGACGGTCGAGGTGATCGGGGGCCGCGCGGTGGCCACCATCACGGTCGGAGGAGTCACTCGCTCGATCGGGAGCGCGGTCGCGTTCGACTCGACCTTCCGGGTCCAGGCTACGGCCAATCCGACCTCGATCACGATCCAGCCGAGCGGCCTGGTCACCACCGGCCTCCCGTTCGAGCTGGTGCTGACCCGATCCGACGCGGCAGACACGGTGCGCATCAGCGGGTACGGGAGGGTGGAATGAAGCAGTCGGAGCGCGGTCTGACCGTGGTGGAGATCCTGGTGGCCCTGGTGATTCTGGGCATCGGGCTGCTGGTGCTGGCCGGCGGATCGGTGGTGGTGACGCGGGATTTGACCCGGAGCGGACTGGCCACGGTGGCCAATGCGCGGGCCCAGGCCAAGCTGGACGAGCTGATGACCACCGCCGGAGCAACCGAGCCGCGCTGCGGCTCGGCCAACTTCGCCAGCTCGGTGTCGGCCACCACCATCAACAAGATCACGCTGAGCTGGACCATCACACCCAATGCGGGTGCCCAGCGCACCGTGCGGATCATCACTTCGTATCAGCTGCCGGGCAACCGGCAACACACCGACACTTTGCGGGCACTGATCGGATGCTGAAGCGACGCGGCTTTACCCTGATCGAGCTGCTGGTGAGCATCGTCCTGCTGGGCATCGTCGGGCTGGCGATGGCCCGGCTGATGACCGCCATGCTGCGGGTGACCACGGCACAGGTGCAGCTCGCCGGCTCCCAGGGCACCTCGCGCACCGGGTCGCTGGCGATTCCGTCGGAGTTCCGGGAAATCGGCTTCGACACCATCCCGAACGTCGGCATCAGCAGCGACCTGGAGACCATCCAGGCCAACCGGCTCACCTTCCGCGCCATGCGGGGAATGGGAAATACCTGCGCCATCACCACCACTGGTGGCGGAGCGGTTGATGAATTCTGGATTCGCAAGCCGATTCTGGGACTGCGGAACCCGCAGGCGACCGACAGCTTCCGGCTCTTCGTCGAGAACGAGAACAACCGCGGCGACGACGATCAGTGGGTTGCCATGGTGGTTCGCGACATCGACCTCAACGCCACCTGCGGAGCCGACCCGGCCATTCACATCATTCCGAATGCCACGCCCACCCACCTGCCGGCCGGCGCGGGCGGGGACGTGCTGGGCTCTCACGTGGTCGTGGGCGGGCCGATTCGCTGGTACGAGCGGATGGAGTACGGGCCCTTCATCGACGGAACCACGGGCCGCACCTTCCTGGGCGCGCGCTCCCTGAACCAGGCGCAGAACGCGCTGATTCCGATGGTCGGTCCGCTGACCGACAGCACCGGCTTTGCCCTGACCTACTACGACGCGGACGGCGTAGTGCTCGACCCGACCAATGCCGCCAACCGGGTCAAGGTCCGCTCCATCGGCGTCAACCTGGTCGGAGCGACCACGGCCGCCACGTCGTTGTACGGCGCCAGCAATCGCAGCCGGGGAACCTCCCCGGTGTTCACGCGGGTGGCGCTGCGGAACAATATTCGTCCCGCCCCTTAAGCATGGTGACTCCAGTGAAAGACTCTACTTTGCAGGCGGCGACGCGCCGCCCCGTAACCGACGACGAGCGCGGCATCGCGCTGGCGCTGGTGCTCTTCGCGCTGGTGATCATGGGCGCGGTGCTGTCGGGCTCGTTCCTGGCCGTCCGTTTGGATCGCAACTCCGCTTCCGCGACCGGCTACGCCGCGGACGCGCAGGCCGCCGCGGAAGCGGGCCTCGCCGAGGTGTGGGCCAATTGGGACCCCACGGTTCACAGCGTGATGCCCCTGTGGGACGGCACCACCGCCACCGAGCTTTCGACCCCGCTGCACAATCTCGGCTCCACTTCGCTGCGGCAGATCGCGGATACGATCCGGCGGATGAATCCGTATCTGTTCGTGGTGCGGTCCTATGGCGTGCGGCACGACGCCGCGGGCAACGTGCTGTCCAGCCTTGGCGTGGCGTCGATGTTCCGTATCGTGAAGCCCACCATCAGCGTGAATGCGGCCGTGACCGTGATGGATCCGCTCAACCTGAACGGCAACGCGTTCCTGATCAGCGGAGTCAACGTGCTGCCGGCGCAATGGGGCGCGGGCGAATGTGCGGCGCTGGATGCCGGCAACTCGGACGACGTCGTCGGGATTCGCAGTGCTTCCACCTCCGGGGTCAACAGCGCCGACCTGAACAATCTGGCCGGCTACCCGGCCCTGTACGTGGAGAACGACGCCACCATCACCAACTCGACCTTCCAGAACTACCTCGACTACACCTACAACACCCTCGCCGCAGCCCCGGGCGTAAAGGTGCTTCCCAACACGACGCCCTACAACGGCGTGGCGCCGGTGGTCGACAACACCACCAGCCCCGCCAGCTGCGACAGGACACAGCTGCTCAACCTGGGCGAGCCCTTTCGGGCGCCAACGCTGGGCGTGGTGCCGGAGTGTTACGGCTACTTCCCGGTGGTGCACTCGACGGGCTCCCAGGTCCAGTTCGCCGCGGGCAACCGAGGCCAGGGCACCCTGCTGGTGGACGGAAACATGGAGCTGAACGGTGGCTTCGAGTGGGTGGGCCTCATCATCGTGCGGGGCGCTATCACGATCAACGGTACCGGCAACAAGCTGACCGGCGCGGTGTTCGCGCAGGGCGTGAACCTGGTAACTGCCGGCGCGGTATCGGGCAACGTCGAGATCAAGTATTCCCAGTGCGCGATCACCAAGGCGGTGGGCGGGGCCACCCTCGCCGCGCCGCTGGGCCAGCGCGCCTACACGCAGCTCTACTAGCCGCTTCCGCGGGTCCGTCCCGGCGACCAGGGTGCGAGCAGCTCTCGCGCTCTGGTCGCCTTGGCATTGGCGCTATCTTTCCCGCAGCACCCGGCATCGCCATTCCAGGGAGACCCTCCATGAAACGCCTGCTCATCCTCGGCGCCAGCTTGTTGCCTTGCACTTTTCACGCTGCACCGGTCACCGCCCAGTCCCGTGCCTTCACGCCCAACGACTGGTATCGCGTCACCACACTGAGCGCGCCCGCGCTCTCTCCCGATGGGAAACAGGTGGCGTTTACCGTGACGACGGTGGTGGCGGCGGACAACAAGCGCCACTCCGAAGTGTGGCTGGCGCAGGTCGCGGGCGGAGAGCCGGTGCGGCTCACCGCGCCCGGCGCGGAGAGCAGTAACCCGCGCTGGTCTCCCGATGGCCGGCTGCTGCTGTTTGCGTCGACCCGGCCGGGCGGCAAGGGCCGCACCTGGGCGCTGCGCATGGACCGGCCCGGTGGCGAGGCCTTCGAGGTGGACAGCCTCCCCAACGGCTCCACGCCGAAGGACGGCAGCTTCATCGTGTGGAGCGAGGGTGACACCACCCGGGCCGCCCGCGATACGACGCGTCGCGATCCCTTCGCGCGGATGCAGCCGCTGGCCCGGCCCCCCTGGGGCGCCATCACC
>DATCWE010000388.1:0-4241 GCA_036566495.1 Gemmatimonadales bacterium
CTGTCCGGCAATCAGGTTGAGGCCGAGGATGGCGATCGCGTTCGTCGCTGCGAAGGCGAGCTGGTAGGTTCGGAAGCCCCACAGGAAGAACGGGAGCGCGAGCGCGCACACGGCGAGCACGAGCACGGCGAAGCGGCGAGGTCCCATGGCACGGACGCCGGCATCTCGCGCCGGCCTTGTGGTCTTCGTGACCGGCATGATTGCGCGCGGGATTGGCTTCTGATCTTTCTTCCGGGGAAGGCTCAGTCGCGGTGGTCTGGACGCCGGACTAGACGGAGTAGCCCGAGGGCGGTGAGGCCGAAGAGCGTGAGCGTCGCCGGCTCGGGAACGGGCGCCAGGTCATGGTCCACCTTCGTGGTGGCGGTCCAATCCACGATTTGACCACCCGGTCCCGCGGTCCGGGCACCGGACAGAGTCTCCACATCACTATGAATTCCATGAGATTTGATGGCTCCCCCAGGAGGGTTGAGGGCGACCCCGCCGGGAGCAATACCCTGAATCAGAAAAGTGAACGGGAGGAGGTTTCCCGGCCCGGTCTGACCATCGCCCGGAGGGTGATTGAGGTGCCGAGCGGTTCCCGTGATCTCCACTTGATCGCGAAAGACACCGCCTACGTTGAAATTGTCCCGTATCCTGATCGATCCCTGGACATTCCAGAAGGCATTCACGTGTGAGAAGGCGACGGGACCGCCTGCCGTGGCCGGGAGCACCGCCGCTCCCGACAGAGTGAGCGACATGGATGACGGGGTACTGGTGAACGCGTCATCGAACACCGGTATCGCCTCGGACATGCCATCGCAGCTGAAGAGCACGAAGAGAGCAACGAGGGTGATTCGCGCGAACGTCATCGGAGACCTCCTCCCTCTGTTGGGACCGAGACGTGCAGGCCTAGCAGATGCGGCGACGCGGACTGGGTGCATGGTAGGAGTCCGGGCGGACGGAAGTCAAGATGAGTTGCTCGCAGTAGGTGCGAAACAAGCCTGCCCGCCTCTTGGCTCTACGAGCGAGCCAATCTAGCCCTAAGCGTCCGTGTCCACGATGCGGCCTCGATGATCTCGCGGGCGATCGTCCTACTGGGCTACTGACCTGATGATTCCCCGGCGACCGAGGCGTTCGGAGATGTCTTCGCAGTCGGTAATGTTCCTCCTTTCCCGTTCTGGCTCAGCGCGGCGGCACGAGCTTCCTCGATCCATCCGGTAGCGTTCATATCTTCGAAGAGACATTGGGCGCGTTTGATCAGCGCGCGATCCTCCGTCGCATTGGCCGCGACTGGAGTCGGCATGTCAGCGGCGGGCTGCAGCGCATTGATCGCATCGAGCAGGCGTCGGCGGTGGCCAACCGAAGAGATCCCGAGTTCCCTCAGATCCTCAGCGGTGAGACTTCTTAAGAGATCGCCATGGATGTGGTTGGCACGAAAGAGGGACTCGTATTGTTCCAGGCCGAGGCCCAGCAACCAGGCCGGAATATCCATGAATGTCCCTCCTTGTTCCTCCGAAATACCGTCTTCACTGAGTGCGCCGCTGCGCATCGCCTAGAGCGATGCGTGGCGAGCGCTACTCCTCGACGGGGCCTGAAGGTGCGCTGGTACTCTACGGCAGAGATCGGTTGCGCCCTATCGAGGAAGCTTCGGACTGAACTTGTAGGGGCCGTCCCAGGTGCAAACTACTCCGGTTCCGGGACAGAAGACATCGACTCGAGCGTCGAACCCGGCGAAATCTCCGATGCCGTCCGAGAACGTGCAGAGTCCGTAGTTGGTCACCAGATCGAGAGTGCAACGACCGATCGCTCGGTTGCCGTTCCCGGCGTCGAGAATGACGTTGCTGTCCAGCACGCCATCAGGAACGCCGGGGGCCTGGTCATAGTAGATCCTCGAGCCGACTTTGAGCTGCTCGAGGTTCGAGGACGTGAACGTACAGAAGCTGCCGGGAAGGCCCGTGAACTGCGAGCATTCCTTCCTCAGATGAAGTTGTCCGTGCCGCGCGGAGTGCGCCGGATCCGCTCCTGGGCTGAGCGAGGGAGTCAGGGCGACAACGGCCGCGACCAGGAACGGGACGAGGAACGAACCGACAGTCTTCACGTTCATTTGACGGGTCCTTTCCTGTGACAGCTGGTCTGGAATCATTTGGGCATAACGCCCTTGTGGCGTCTCTCAGGGTGCGTAAAGCGTTCCATCTCGCGCGCTGCCTTGGCGGAGTGCGGGGTCGAGGTATTCCGAGGACTTGCCGCTTCCGAGCGGCTGTGCGACGACTGATCTACTGCTCAGACTGTTCTGAATTCTGAGCAGTGACTTGAGCAAGCGCGTAGGCTAGCCGGCCATGGAAGAGCTGGCTGAACTACTCGGTGAGAGCCCGGCCATCAACGCCGTCCGGGAGAAGCTGCGCCAGCTGCTGGAGCGCCAGCCGGCGGGCCGCCGGCTCCCGGCAATCCTCCTCCAGGGTGAAACCGGCACCGGCAAGGGGCTCGTCGCCCGGCTCGTGCATCGCATGGGGCCGCGGAAGGGCGGCCCGTTCGTGGACATCAACTGCCCCGGGATCCCGGAGACGCTCCTCGAAGCCGAGCTGTTCGGCTTCGAGCGGGGCGCCTTCACGGACGCCCGCCGCGCCAAGCCCGGGCTCTTTCACACCGCGCACCGGGGCACGCTCTTCCTCGACGAGGTGGGCCTGTTGCCCGAATCGGCCCAGGCCAAGCTCCTCACCGTCATCGAGGAGCGTGTCGTCCGCCGCCTCGGCAGCACCCGGCCCGAGGCGGTCGACGTCTGCATTATCAGCGCCACGAACACCGACCTCCGAGCGGCTCTCCGCGCGCGGCGCTTCCGGGAAGACCTCTACCACCGGCTGGCGGTGATCACGCTCGACATGCCCGCGTTGCGGGACCGGGGACGCGACGTGCTCCTCCTTGCCCAGCGGTTCCTCGCCCGAGCCTGCGCCGACTATGGGCTGCCGCCGAAGACCTTGGGCGAGCAGGCGCAGGCGCGCCTGCTCGCCTATCGCTGGCCCGGGAATATCCGGGAGCTTGCCAACGTGATGGAACGCGCGGCGCTCTTCGCTGATTCACCCGTGGTGACCGAAGCGATGCTGGAGCCGCTGTCGGCGGAAGAGATGCACCCCGAGGCTCCGACGGCCAGCGCACGTGCCGACGCGGTCACGCCGGAGGCAGCGATGCGCCAGTATCTCCAGGATGTCCTCGAGCAAAGCGAGGGGAACATCTCACACGCCGCGGCCCGGCTCGGTATTGCGCGCAACACCCTCTATGCGCGCCTCGAGAAGTACGGCGTGCGTGGCCATCGCGGTCCTCCCCACCGCCGCAGCCGGCCCGAGCCCGCCTCGGCGCCGGCGCCGATGGGCACGCAGATTAAGTGGGAACGTCGCGGGATCACGCTGCTCTGCGCGGCCCTCGTGGAGCCAGATGGGAGTGAGGTCGCGGCGCACACGAACCGGGCCCTCGAGGTTGTCGTCGACAAGCTGCAGACGTTTGGTGGTTGTGTCGAAGAGCTGACCCCGACCAGGATCTTGGCCTCGTTCGGAGTCGATCCGGTCGAGGATGCGCCGCGGCGCGCCGCGCAGGCGGCGATGGTCATTCACAAGAGCGTCGAGCGCGCCCGTGAGGACACGAGCAGGACGCTGGGGGTCAAGATCGGTATTCACGTGGCGCAAGTTCTCGTTGCCCGCTCGGCGAGCGGCGTCGACATCGACGCGGATGCCCAGCGCGCGCAAGGGCCACTCTTCGATCAGCTTCTGCAGACCATCGCGATGGACGAGACGGTGGCGAGTGCGGCCGCTGCGCCTTTCCTGGAGCGCCGGTTCGAGCTCGTCCCGATCGACGGCGGGGACGGGGGTGTGGCCATGGCCTCTCGGCTCACGGGGCAGGAACGCCGAGGGCTGGGGTTGTGGGGCGCGATGACGCCGTTCGTGGGCCGTCATGACGAGCTCGAGGTCTTACGGGGCTGCCTGGCCGCGGCGGGGCATGGGCACGGCCAGGTGGTGGCCGTCGTCGGGGACCCCGGGGTGGGCAAGTCACGCCTCCTGTGGGAGTTTACCCACTCGCCACACGTCGGCGGCTGGCTCGTGCTGGAATCGGGCGCCGTCCCCTACGGCAAGACCACGCCCTACCTCCCCGCGATCGACCACCATGCGGTCAATACGACGCCGAAGGAATGCTTGATCCGCATCACCAAGGCGGAAGACGGCGGCATCGGCGCCCGCGGCCCCTGGGAACCGGTCCGGACCGGCTTCACTCCGGGT
>DATCWE010000417.1:0-3814 GCA_036566495.1 Gemmatimonadales bacterium
GTTGTCGGGGCTCACGGCCGACCTGGTCAGACAGCGAGTGGACGTCCTCTTCGCCTCCTGGAGCACCCCAGCGGCCTTAGCATCAAAAAAGGCAACCACCACCATCCCAATCGTTTTCGCCGGGGTTGGCGACGCGGTCGGAGTGGGCCTGGTCCAAAGCTTCGCGCGGCCGGGTGGGAATGTGACCGGATCCACATTCATCACAGACGAGACGATCGGCAAACCCTCGGTAGACACCTGAAAACCGGCCATAGTGGACCGCCCCGGGTTTCCCGGAGGCTCCAATCCTTGAGAGGATGCGGGCCATGGCGAGAGCGGGCAGGTTTTCTCCGGAGGTGCGGGAGCGGGCGGTGCGGATGGTGGTGGAGCACGCGGGGGCCCATCCGTCGCAGTGGGCGGCAATCACCTCGATTGCGGCGAAGCTCGGATGCTCGGCGGAGAGCCTGCGCAGCTGGGTGCGGCAGGCGGAGCGGGATGCCGGCCAGCGACCAGGGCTGACGACGGACGAGCGGGCGCGGTTCAAGCAGCTCGAGCGGGAGAACTTCGAGCTGCGGCGGGCCAACGAGATCCTGTAGAAGGCGTCGGCGTATTTCGCCCAGGCGGAGCTCGACCGCCGAGCGAAGTGATGGTCCGCTTCATCGACGAGCATCGGGAGACGTTCGGGGTCGAGCCGATCTGCGCGGTCCTGCCGATCGCCCCGTCGCTGTACTACGAGCTCAAGGCGCGGGAGCGCGACCTGCAGCGGCGGCCAGCACGGGCGCGGCGAGACGAGGGACTGCGAGCACGTCCAGCGTGTTTGGCGGGAGAACCGCCACGTCTACGGCGTTCGCAAGGTCTGGAAGCAGCTCCGGCGCGAGGGGCAGGCCGTCGCCCGCTGTACGGTGGGCCGCCTGATGCGGCGCCTGGGCCTCGCGGGCGCGGTGCGCGGGCGGAGGTTCACCGTGACGACGATCCCGGAGGCCGCGGCGGGGCGACCGCCGGATCTGGTGACGCGGAAGTTCACGGCCGTACGGCCGAACCAGCTGTGGGTTGCTGACCTGACGTACGTGCCGACGTGGCGCGGGTTCGTGTACGTGGCGTTCGTCATCGACGTATTCTCGCGCCGGATCGTCGGCTGGCGCGTGTCGAGCTCGTTGCGCACTGACCTGGCCCTCGATGCGTTGGAGCAGGCGCTCTACGATCGTCCCATGATCCAGACGGCGCCGCTGGTGCATCACAGCGATCGGGGCGTGCAAGGTGGATTCAACCGGTCGTCGCAACACTGGCTGTGTGAGCCGATCGTAGAACCTCATCGAGAGCCTCGGCCGGTGTTCGCCAGCCGAGGGTCTTTCGCGGCCTGGTGTTGAGGGCGAAGGCTACTGCCGCAAGGGCGTCGGGGCTGTGCGCGCTGAGATCCGTGCCTTTGGGGAAGTACTGACGGAGCAGCCCGTTGGTGTTCTCGTTCGTACCGCGCTGCCAGGGGCTGTGCGGATCGCAGAAGTAGACCGCGACCGCGGTGTCGATCCGCAAGCGCGCGTGCTCGGCCATCTCGACCCCTTGATCCCAAGTCAGCGACCGGCGGAGTTGGGCAGGTAGCGTGACGATCGTGCGCGCGATGGCGTCGCGAACCGCCTCGGCACCATGCCCGGCGAGCGCGGGCCCGTTCTTCACGCGAAGGCCGGGGCCGTGACCCGCCATGCGCGGCAGATGGAGCAGGAGCGTGAACCGCGTGGTGCGCTCCACCAGCGTGCCAATGGCGGAGCTGCCCAGCCCCAAGATGAGATCGCCTTCCCAATGCCCAGGCAGCGCGCGGTCGGTCGCCTCCGCCGGCCGCTGGCTGATCAGGAGTTCCGGCGTGACGAAGTGCTTCCCGCGTCCGCGGCTCCGCGCCCGCGGCACGCGCAGCGCCCGGCCAGTGCGTAGACACGCCGTCAGCTCCCGGCGCAGCGCGCCGCGCGCCTGCACATACAGCGCCTGGTAGATGGCCTCGTGGCTAATGCGCATCGATTCATCGTCAGGGAAGTCGCGCGGGAGGCGCCGAGCAATCTGTTCGGGACTCCACGCACGCGCCCACCGCCGGGGCTGCCGCGGCCCGTGCCGACGTCCCTTCCACGTCACCACCGGGCTCGGGACCCTGGCGCCGCTTGGCGCCATGATCACACCGGCCAACCGCTCCTGCACATACCGCTGCAGCTCGGTATTCATGGCGAGCTTCGCCGGCTTGGGCCGGCGCGCGGCGCGATCCGCATGCCACTGGGCCGTCGTCGCTCGGTACTCCAAGCCGCCGGAGCGCGTGGCGGCGTTGCGGCGCAACTCCCGCGAGATCGTCGACGGCGTCCGGGCGAGCCGGCGGGCGATCTCGCGCACGCCATGCCCTTGGGCGCGCCAGAGCGCGATCTGTTCCCGGTCGGTGAACGACAGATACCGCCCCGACAGCGGCGGCGCCGAAGGCCTGAGGTGCGACGCTGCCATGCCGCCTGCCTCCCGAAACCACCGTGTTCCGACTGCTGGCGACACCCCGGCGCTGACCGCCGCGTCCTCACTCGAGTGTCCGATCGCAATTGCCTGCCAGAACCGGCGCTGCTCCTCACGCCGCCGAACTGAGGGCCGGCCTGGGGAGCGTAGTTTCGCTCGCCCCGCCCGTTCCGAACGCCGTCTTTGTGTCGTCATCGCAACCCCTTTCGGTGCGGTGTTGCGACGACCGGTTGAACTTAGGCAATACCTATCGATTCGGTACACGGAGCGGTTGGCCCAAGCGGGCATCGAGCCGTCGGTCGGCAGCACCGGCGACTCGTACGACAACGCGCTGGCGGAGACCGTGATCGGGTTATTCAAGACAGAGGAGATCCATCGTCGCGGACCGTGGAAAGGGCTCGAGGACGTCGAATTCGCGACGCTCGAGTGGGTCGCGTGGTACAACGGCAGCCGCCTGCTCGAACCGCTCGGCTACGTGCCGCCAGCCGAGTTCGAGCAGGCCTACCATGACCGTCAGGCCGCTCCAGTCGGCATGGCGGTCCTCATGTAACCGAGTCTCCGGGAATCCCGGGGCGATTCATCGTCAGCTCTAATAGTCAACACATCGGCCACACTGATCTCGATCGGCTTGCCCTGCTCTGCCATTTTCCTACCATCTCGCTGGCGCCAGGTTCCGCTCCGAGATCACTTCGTCCTACGCGTATCTCGGGCGCTTGCTCTTAGCAACCTGCGCCGGCATGGCCACACGTTAGCCGTTCCCCGTCTGGTCCACCAGCCACTGCTAAGCACGCCGGGTGAGAAGTTCGCGTGCGCCACCCTACCACAGACCGGTTACACCCTGCTTCTACGTGCGGGCACAGGCAGAGCCCTACCTTACGTGATAACGAAACCGGACGTCGTCGTCGTGGTCTGTTTGCACAGCTGGCACCTGCCGGACGCACAGAGCCGAGGCCAGGCTCGCCGGAAGAGAGAGCTGGAGCGAAGCCTTGACCTGGAGGTCGGTGTACTTCCGCGCCGAGGTCTTGAGGTCCACCACGACGATTCGCCCCTCCGCGTCACGCTCGATGAGGTCGAGCGTGCCGACCACCGCGCGGTGGAGCACCTCGCCGGTGTCGAGGTCAATCAGTGGCACGTCGAACGGCTGCTCGACGCCGAGGATCTCGGTGCCTGGCTCCTGGTGCCGGTGGAGCAGATCGAGCATCCGGCCGGCCAGGTCGAGCAGCCTCTCCTTCGAGTCCTTCTCGCCGAAGCGGATGGGGCGATTGCCGGTCTCGAGCTTCCAGTTATGTGGGTGATCGCTGTCAAGGGCCCATGTGCCACGCGACCTTGGCCTCGACGCGGCCCGCCGGACTCCCCTCGC
>DATCWE010000186.1:0-4380 GCA_036566495.1 Gemmatimonadales bacterium
GGAGGAGGTCGCGCTGGGCACCGCCGAGGCCGAGGCCCTCGCCGAGGCGTCGGAAGCTCTGGAGCGCTTTATCGATCAGGCGCGCACCGTCGCCAGGCAAACCCGCATCCTGGCGCTCAATGCCTCGATCGAGGCCGCCCGGGCCGGCGGGGAGGGTCACGGTTTCGGCACGGTGGCGGACGAGGTGCGCAAGCTGTCGGGTCAGGCGGCGCTGACCGCGTCGGCCACCAGCGACACGGTGCGGACCATCACCGGACGCGTGGGGTCGGCGCGGGACCGCCTGCTGCGCCTCGGGGAAGGGGGGCTGCAGGCGCGGGACGCCGCGCGCAATGCGATGGAGGGCCTGCGGGCGGTCTCGGCCGAAGCCGACGCCGTGGATTCCTGGACCCGCAACGTCTCGCAGGCCACCAATGAGGTTCGCGCCCTGATCGATGGGATTGCCGAACGCACTCGGGCCCTCGCGACCGGCACCGAGGAGTATGCCGCGGCCGCCGAACAGATTTCCGCGTCGACCCAGGAGCTCAATGCCTCGACCGAGGAGGTCACCGCCTCGGCACAACACCTGGCCCAATCGGCGAGCAAGCTCACCGAAGCCGTCGAAACCTTTCGGACTTAGCCCCCCAGCTTCCGGGTCACCGCCCGCAGCACGAAGCGCAAGCGGTCCGGCCAGGGCAACCGGGCCAGCATCGTCTTTACGACCCCCCGCGTGAAGTAGGTCCTCTCCGAGTAGTCGATCGCGACCTCCACCAGAACCGGCCGCCCGGCGGCATTGATCGCGCGGGCCGCGGCGATCACCTCGTCAACCTCGCCATCGTGCTCCAGCGCCAGCCATTCGACCCCAGTCGCCTCGGCGATGCTGCCCAGATGATAGTCCGGCAGCGCGCTCGCAGTACGCCGGTTGAATGCGGTCGCTTGAAACTGGGCGATCTGGGCCAGCTCGCGATCCCGCAGCACGAAGACGGCGAGGGGAAGCGCCAACGCCGCAGCAGTGAGCAGCTCCAGCCCGGTCATGAGGAAAGCGCCGTCTCCCGCCAGCGCCACCACCGGCGCGCCCGGCTTCCCGAGCTTGGCACCGATCGCGGCCGGCACGGCGTACCCCATGCAGGAGTAGTCCACCGGCGCGAGGAAAAGCCCGGGGTGCTCGAGCCGCAGGCACTCCATAGCCAGAAAGGTCCCGTTGCCGCTGTCGGCCGTGAATACGGTCTCCGGCCCGAACTGCCGCTGCAACGCCTCCAGCAGAACGAAGGGGGTGACCCGGTCGCTGCTCCGGTGCCCCAGCCAGCCGCGCCGCGCCTCGTCGTGTCCCGCCGCGATACGGCGCCGCAGCTCGGGTTCCGGCCGGACCGTCGGCCGGTCGGACGGACGGTCGAGCTCCGCTCCCAGCGCCCTCAGAAACTCGGCCGCATCCGAAACGATACCCAGCGCCGCCGGGAAGTTGCGACCCAGGACGTCCGGATTGATGTCCACATGGATCAGCGGACCGGGCGGGACGAAGCTGTAGCTGGCGGTGCCCACTTCGCTGAAGCGGCAACCGATGGCGAGGGTCACCGTGCGCTGCTGCGCGATCTCGCGAGCGAAGGCAGGGGCGGCGGTGCCGAATCCGGTCCAGAGGAACAACGGGTGGGATTCGGGGAAGACGCCCTTCCCCTGGATGGTGGCGCTGACCGGTGCCTCCAGCCGCTCCGCCAGCGCGATCAGCTCGGGCTGCGCCCCCTGCGCGCCGAGCCCCACGTAGAGCAGCGGCTTGGCGCCGGGGGAGCGGAGCAGCTCGGCAGCCCGGCGAACCTGGTCCGCGCTCGCGACCGGCCTCGGCAGCTCCGGCGGCGGCCCCCACTCCGCGGGGTCCACCTCATGACGGGACAGATAGTGATCGATCGAGACCTCGACCATGACGGGCCCGGGCGTGCCGCTCCGAGCCAGGGCGCAGGCGTGCCGGATCACGGAGTAGAGCTCGGCCCCGGTCGCGGGGCGAAACGTGGCCTTGGTGATGGGCGCCGCGATGGCGAGCTGGTCGATGTCGTGCAGCTGATAGGCGCGTCCGGCCTGGCGCCGGATTCCGCAGCCCAGCACGAGCAGGGGCACTCCGTCCATATACGCCTCGGCGATGCCGGAGAGCGCGTGGGTAAGCCCGGCGCCGGGCACGAGATTCACGCAGGCGAGCTCTCCGCTAGCGCGCCAGAAGCCGTCGGCCATGAAACCCGCGCTCTGCTCATCGGTGACCAGCACCGGACGCGCGCGAGGCGCGTTCTCCAGCGCGTCGTACAATTCGATGTTGTGGGTGCCCGGGATGCCGAAGGCATAACGGATGCCTTCCGCTTCCAGCGCCCGCACCACGATTTCGCCGCCCGTGAGCTTCATCGCGCTCCCTGTCGAGCTGCCTCCTCGCCTCCTAACTGCGCTACCTCCGCCAACACACCCTCCGCCACGCGGTCCGCCAGCGCCATGATCGTCACGTACGGATTGATCTGCAGCGCGTCGGGAAAGAGACTCGCGTCTGCGACCCGCAGCCAGGGGCGCCCGTGCACGCGACCCCACGCGTCGGTCACCGAGTCGGCGGGCCCGGCGCCCATGCCGCAGCCTCCCATCAGGTGGGCGGCCGAGACCGAGATGGTGCCGGGCCGGAAATGTCTCCGGTGCACCCGTTGCTCGACGCGGTCGGACTCCCATGCTTCGAGCAGCGGAGGCTCCGCGGAGGGCGCATGCACCCGCAGCGCACCCGCGGCGAAGAAGATCCGAGCAGCGGCGCGGGTGGCCTCTACCATCGAAGCGATCACGGGCTCGGTGAAGCGGTAGTGCACGACCGGGCTCCCCCGGCGATCGACGCTGATCCGGTTTTCCGGGACCGCGCGGTCGCAGGCCAGCACGAGGATCATCTGCAGCCGGGGGAAGGCCTGCATCAGCGCGCTGTGTGCCGGGCCGAAACCGGTGAGGTTCTTGGCGGTAATGAAAGGGAAATACATGCAGGTCTCGAGCACGTAGCCCGCTTCGGCCGCGCGATCCACGAAGTAGCTCTTGGGATGGCCGACGTCGTTGCTGATCGGTCGCAGGTGCTCGGCGGCCAGAATATGGGCCGGGTGACAGGTGAACCCCGCTCCCACCCTTTGCGGGAGCGCGGCCAGGTCGCTGCCCAGCAGCAGCGGCGTCGTGCCGAGCACCCCGCCGGCGAGCACGATGCAGTCCGCCGCGATCCGGTACTCGCCCGGCGCCCATTCGGGATCGGTCCCTTTGCCGCCCGGGGGCCGTTCGGTCACCACCACGTCGAGGAAGCGGTCGCCCACCCGGCGGACCTCTGCCCGGGTCACCACTTCGACCCCCTGGCGCTCCGCGCCGGGAAGCTGCACCCGGTTGGTACCCTGTTTGGCCGCGTTGGGGCACCCCAGGTTGCAGAGGCTCGAGCCGAGGCAGCCGCGCAGATTGAGCGGGAACTGCTCGGCGTGGAAGCCGGCCTTGGCCGCGCCTTCGGCGAAGAGACGATTGTTGTCGTTGAGCAGGCCCGGAGGCAGGAGCTGGGCGCCATTCTCGGCGAGATACTTCGCGCAGCGCCGGTCGATATCAGGCGCCTCGAGTCCCGGCACGCCCCAGCTTCGGATCACCCGCTCCGGAGCCTTGAGCGAGGTGCCGGTGTAGACGAGGGTCGACCCGCCGTAGCCGCGCGCGAAGGCCAGCGTCATGGTGCCGTCCGCCGTGAGGACGCCGCCCTCTTCGGCGAACAGGGCTCCGGCCATTTCGAGCTCCCGCCCGGTAAAGTCGCTGTCCCGGAAACGGGGGCCGCGCTCCAGCACGAGCACTCGCTTGCCTTGCGCCACCAGCGGTGCGAGGGCTTGCGCTACGGTTCCTCCCCCGGCGCCCGAGCCCACCACGGCAACCGTGCAGCGTTCGGACTTCACCGCCGGGCGCTCCAGCCGGCGGGCGAGGCCCGGTATCCCAGCGCTTCGGTGACGCTCGGCTGGGTGTACCAGCCGAGCATCACGAGCGTGCGCAGCCCCCAGATGCCGCGGCGGAGCAGCAGCCAGCGGGAGCTGGCCAGGGTCTCCAGGAGCGTAGTGCGGCGCCGCGGATCGAGCCGCGCGACGCCGCGGCCATAGCGCAGCAGCGCGATCCCGTCGATCCCGCGAATCAGCAGCCCGAGCTGTCGGCGCAGCGCGGCCGGGCGCAGCGCAATCGCGTGCTCGACCGCCGCCTCGAAGGCCGCCCACTGCTGCGCCGTGGCCAGGGCGGTCTCGGGAACGAAGCTGGCGGCGAGCGCGCGCAGCTTGGCTCGCGTGGAGTGTGAAAAGAAGGCGGTCACGGCCCGAAGCTAGCGCGGACCGCCTGCCCGCGCAGCCCGACCGCGGTTCGGCCTGCTACTCTGCCTTCAGTGTCGTCGCCGGATCGACTCGC
>DATCWE010000041.1:0-2122 GCA_036566495.1 Gemmatimonadales bacterium
AGCCGGGCGTTGACCCACTCCCGCACCTGCGGCCAGGCGCTCACCTCCGACACGCGCGCGTTGACCGGCGCGGAGCGCAGCAGCGGCTCGGCATCGCGACCAGCCAGAAAGGGTACCAACGCGCCCCCCGCCTCACGGAGCTCGAGCCCGCGGGCTTCGGCGGCCCGGAGCAGCGCCGCCGGATCCGCCAGCTCCGGCTCGAGGGCCAGCGCGGTGAGGGCTCGGTAGAGTGCGCCGGAATCGAGGTGCAAAGCCCCCAGCTCCCGAGCCACCGCCGCGGCGGTGGACGACTTGCCCGAGGCGGAGGGGCCATCGATCGCGATCACGATGCCGCGAGCGCCGGACGTCATCTTGCGGCCACCGGTCGGCGGGCCTGGCGTTCCAGCACCGAGCGCAGCGTCGCCGCGAAGCGCGGGAAACTCACATCGGCACAGGCCAGGTTGTCGATGCGGATCCGGCTGCCCCGCACTGCCCGGAGCGCTGCGAAGGCCATCGCGATGCGATGATCCGCCTCGGTACGGACCCGGCCAGCGGGCGGCGCCTCGCCGCCTTCGATCACCAGCGCATCCCCCTCGACCGCAGCCCGGGCCCCGACGGCACGGAGATTCGCCGCGAGCAGGCCGAGGCGATCGCTCTCTTTCACGCGCAGCTCTCCCACCTCGTGAAAGCGGGTTTCCCCCTGCGCCCGGGACGCGAGCACCGCCAGGATGGGTACCTCATCGATGAGTGCGGGAATCTCCTGCGCCGTGACCGTCGTGGCCCGCAGCGGGCCCGGCTCCACGGTCAGCTCGCCGACGGGCTCACCGCAACGATCCCCTCCCGGGGAGATCGCCACTCCTGCTCCCATCCGCTCGAGCACCCGCAGGAAGCCCGTCCGGGTCGGATTGAGCCCCACTCCCGTGATGCGCAGCTGTCCGGATTCCGCGAGCAGCGCCGCTCCGACCAGGAAAGCAGCGGAGGAAGGATCGCCGGGTACCGCCAGGTCGAAGGGGGTCAGCGAGCCGGTCGGCGCAAAGCGAATCCAGCCCGCCGGATCTTCCACCACCGAATAGCCGAAGGAGCGCAGCAGCCGCTCGCTATGGTCTCGGGAACGACCCGACGGCTCCAGCAGGGCAACCGGGACTTTGCCAGCCAGACCGGCAAACAGCAGGCATCCCTTGATTTGGGCGCTGGACACTGGGAGCCGCCATTCGAGGGCCTTGAGGGGCCCGCCACGGATGGTCAGGGGTAGGCGGTCCGGATCCCCCGGCCCGAAATGTGCACCCATCTGCGCGAGCGGCTCGGTTACCCGTCGCATGGGACGTTTGCTCAACGATTTGTCACCGGTCAGCCGCGTCGAGAATCTATGCGCCGCCAACAGCCCAAGACCCAGGCGAACGGTCGTGCCCGAGTTGCCGCAATCGAGCACTCGGACCGGCGGCCGAAAGTGGGCGCGGCCTTCAATTATCACGTCCCGGTCCGGGCGGAGCGGTGAGATGGGAATACCCAAGCTACGCAGCATGCGAGCGGTGGAGCGGGCGTCGAGCGAGGTGAGGGGACCGCGGAGCCGGGAATTGCCCGGGGCCAGCCCGGCCAGGAACAGGAGCCGGTGGGTCAAGCTCTTGTCACCTGGGACCGAGACGGACCCCTTCACGTTCATGAGCACGTCTCCAGTGGCGCCGCCAGGGTTGCTACTTGCTTGTGGGAATTGTAGTTATACAGTGCCTCGGCACCAACGTCCCTCGCAACCATGAGCTCCATGACCTCACAGGCCCCAGGCCGAAAACCGCCTCCCGACCTCTGGCTTGCGCAGACCCTGCTCGACGCGGGGATCGTGCTGGGAGTTCAGGCCGAAGAGTTACGCCAGGTCGAACATGACGGCGAGGAGGGCGGCACCGTTTGGGAGCGGGCGGTCAAGCGGGGGTATGCCACGGACGAGCGCATCGTGCAAGCGCTTGCAGCCCAGTTCAAGATCCCGGCAGCGGATCTGGCCACGGCGGACCTGCGGGCCTCCGCCTTGCTCCCCGAGGCGGTGGCTCGCAAGCATCGCGTCGTGCCACTCGCCGCCGACGATCGCACCATCACCCTGGCCACGGCCGACCCGCGCGACCTCGACCTCGAGGGCACCTTACGGTTCGTGACT
>DATCWE010000248.1:0-2741 GCA_036566495.1 Gemmatimonadales bacterium
GGCGGCGCGACCTGCACCGCGGTGTCCCGCGGCGCCGCGGCGCCCTTCCCCGCGAGGGCGTCGGCGAACTCCCGCGCGGTGTGGAAGCGATCGGCCGGGAGCTTGGCGAGGGCGCGGTCCACTGCCGCTTCGACGTGGGCTGGTACCGTGTCCCGGCTCAGGTGGATGGGACGCGGCCGGTCGGTGAGCACCTTGGCGATGATGGCCTGCGAGGTCTTGCCGTCGTGCGGCGGCTCGCCGGCCAGCATCTCATAGGTGACCGCGCCGAGGGAATACACGTCGGTGCGGCCGTCGATCGCGCGGTCGCCGGTGGCCTGCTCGGGCGACATATACTGCGGGGTGCCGAGGGAGAGGCCGGTCTGGGTGATGCGATTGCCGCCCGCGTTGCTCACCGCGAGCGCGATGCCGAAGTCGGCCACCACCGGCTGGCCGTCGTGCATCAGAATGTTCTCCGGCTTGAGGTCCCGATGGATCACGCCATGGCGGTGGGCGTAGTCCAGCGCACTGGCCACCGAGGTCGCAAGGTGGACCGCTTGGTCGATGGGGAGCTGCTTCTCGCGCACCAGCAGGTCGCGCAGGGATTCGCCCTCGATGAAGGGCATGACGTAGAACAGCAGCCCCTCGGCCTCGCCGGAATCGAAGAGGGGGAGCAGGTTGGGATGCTGCAGGTTGGCCGTGACCTGGATCTCGCTCAGGAAGCGCTCCGGGCCGAGCACCGCGCCCAGCTCGGGGGAGAGCACCTTGAGCGCGACCTTGCGGTTGTGCCGCACGTCGCGCGCCAGATAGACGGTCGCCATGCCACCGCTGCCGATTTCCTTTTCGACGGCGTAGCGGTCCTGGAGTACGCGCGTTAGCTGGGCCAGCACGTCCACGGCGACCGGCCTTGGGTTGGGTTTCTGCGAAATTACCTGCAGCAGCCGCGCTGGGCTAGCCGGCATGGAGCGGCTACCGTTGCTTCCACTCCTGGAACCAGTTCTCCACCAGGGTGAGCGGCGCAGCCTTCCCTCCCGCCGACTCGACGACGCGCGCCATGATGAAGCGCCCGTCGCGGGCCACGTCGTACGGGGTGTAGTTCTCGGAGGGGCTCAGATAGATGGCGTCGCGGAGGGTGAAGAGTACCTTCGGCGCGCCGACCTTGAGGGGACCCGCCGGCGCCACGGAAACCGCCGTCATCTGGCGATTCGCGTTGACGTAGAAGAGCTCCCGTCCGTCACGCGACCACAGCGGGGCGACGCCGCCACCGTTGCTGACCTGCTCCTTCCCGGAGTCGGTGTTGGGGAAGGGGCGGATGAAGACTTCGGTCTTGCCCGTCTCGTTCGATTCGTAGGCCAGCCAGCGCGAGTCGGGCGAGAGGGCGATGGCCGCTTCGTCGAAGGTCGGGGTCACCACGAGCGGCCGGGGTGCGCTATCGACTCCGAGCTGCATGGCCCAGATGTCGCGGTCGCCCACCTGATTGACCGTTCCGCCGGTGCGGAGCAGCAGCCACTTGTTGTCGCGAGAAAACACCGCCTCATAGATGTCCTGCTTCAGGTCGACCAGCGTCTGTTCCTGGCCGGTTCCGTCCGCATTCTTCCGGTGGACGCTGTTGCTCGCCCAGCTCCCGAAGATCACGGAGCGGCCATCGGGTGACCAGTGCGGCCGAATCTCGGGAATGCTGTCGAAGGAGAGGCGCGAGAGTGGCCCGTCAGGCAACCGTTTGAGCCAGATGTCATCTCCGCTACTCGAGGTGTTCAGCCCGATGACCAGGCGGGAGCCATCGGGCGACAGGGCCCAGCCGGCGTTGGACCCCGCGACGGTGTGCCTGAAGGTCCAGGAGGAATCGATCGGGGTTTCCCGACCGGCGCGATCCACCCACACCATCTCATAGCGCCGCTCGCCGCTGCCGGCACCGAGCCGCACCAGCAAGGAGCCGTCCCGGCTGGTGGAGAAGTGGGGGACATTGAACAAGGTGAAGCTGCCGACCCCCTGGAGGGCCGCGACCGGCTCGCCCTTGAGCTGGAGGGAGGAGGCATCGAAGCGAACGCGGAAGAGGCTCCCATCCAGCCGGCCGTAGAGGATCTCTCCGGTGCCGAGGTACTGCGCGCCGATCCCGCCGGGGATCAGGGGGCGCGCTTGGTTGGAGCGCAGGTCGAGCACCCAGATGGCCGCGCCCTGCTCGCAGTCGCCGAAGGCACAGCCCGTGAACAACACGCCGCGGCTCTCGGGGAGCGGAGCGAGCAGGAACATCAGCAGGGAGTCATTGGCGAACACGCGACGCGACTGGCCTCCGGTGTGGGCCACGCGCCGCAACCTCGTCGCGCCCCCCGCCTGGGTGTACACCAGGGTTCCGTCGTCGAGCCAGGCGATCCCGACGGCCGCACCCGCTGCGCTGTCCCCGATCGCCGTCGGCGTGCCACCCTGAACCGGCAGGGTCATGAGCCGGGAGTTCTGCACGAAGGCGATCGAGCGGCTGTCGGGCGAGAAGCTGAAGATGCCGGCCGCGGAAGTGAGGGCGAGCGGCGTCACGTCGAGGCGGTCGCGTTCCTTGATCCAGATCTGCGCTGAGCCTCCGACGCGGCGGGCGAAGGCGAGCCGGGAACCGTCGGGTGACAACCCGAAGGAAATCGGGCTGAGCGAATCCGGCAGCAGCAGGTTGTAGCGGGCGACCGGTAGTGGTGCAGCGGGCTTTCGGGTCAGGGCCCAGGTTGCGAGCGCCGAGAGGAGCGCGGCCCCCAGCGCGAGCGGCAGCGCGTTGCGTAACC
>DATCWE010000151.1:0-3223 GCA_036566495.1 Gemmatimonadales bacterium
CCGGCCCCGGCGCGGGCGCGCAGCGCGCTGGGCAGCTGGAGCAGCGCGGCGCTGGGCTGGGGGCTGGCGCTGCTGCTCACCCTCCCGCTGCTCACGCTGCTGGTGGTCTCGCTGGTGCCGAGGGGAACCTGGACCGTGGAAACCCTCCCGCCGAGCTACACGCTGGGGAATTATCGCGCGCTGATCGCGGACCCGGTGCGGCTCAAGCCGATCCTCACCAGCTTCTGGATGGCGAGCGCGGCGACGCTGGCGGCGCTGGCGCTCGCGGTGGCGGTCGGCAGCCTGTCGCGGCGCAAGGCGCGCACCGGCAAGCTGCTGGAGGGATTGCTGGCGCTGCCGTGGGCGGTGCCGGGGACGGTATTCGCGATCGCGCTGGCGACGACCTTCAGCGTGCGCGCGCCGTGGGTGGGCCGCTTCGTGCTGGTGGGGACGATCTGGATCCTCCCGCTGGCGTATCTGGTGCGCAATCTGCCGGTGGCCGGCCGCGCGATTCTGGCCGGGTTCCGCCAGCTCGACCCGGCGCTCGAGGAAGCCGGCGCCTCGCTGGGCGCGGGGAAGGGCAGGGTGCTGCGGCGGATCACGCTGCCGCTGCTCCGGCCCGCCCTGGCCGCGGCGGCCAGCCTCGCCTTCGTGACGGCGTTCGGCGACTTCGTCACCTCCATCATGCTCTACACCTATGATACGCGGCCCATCTCGATGGAAATCCTCTCCAGCCTGCGCCAGGCCGATGTGGGGCAGGCGGCCGCGTTCGGGGTGGTGCTGATGGCGCTCAGCTCGGCGGTGTTCTTCCTGGCCGGCGAAGGGCGAGGGGCGACGGGATGAGCGATTCTCCCACTCGCGCCCTGCAGCGGGATCAGCTCAAGCGGCTCTCGGTGCTGATCGCGATCGCCTGCGTGGACATGCTGGGCTTCGCGATCGTGTTCCCGCAGATCCCGCTCTACGCGCTCAAGCTGCACGCGTCACCCGTCACGATCGGCTGGGTCATCGCGGCCTTCTCGGTGGCGCAGCTGCTCTCTTCGCCGGTGTGGGGCAGGTTCTCCGACCACTACGGCCGCCGGCCGGCGCTGCTGGCCGGGCTGCTGGCCGAAGCGGTGGCGTTCGTCATCTTCGGGTTTGCCAACACGGTGTGGCTGCTCTTCCTGTCCCGGCTGATCCAGGGGGCGGGCGGCGGAACCACGGGAGTGATCCAGGCCTACGTCACCGACACGGTGACGCCGGCCAACCGGACTCGCGCGCTGGGCTGGCTCTCGGCGGCGACCAACCTGGGCGTGATGCTGGGTCCGGTGATCGGATCGCTCGCGTTTCACCTGGGGCACAAGATGCCCGGACTCATCGCGGCGAGCCTCTGCCTGATCAACGCGGGCTTCGCGTGGAAGTGGCTGCCCGAATCGCGGCCGCCGCTGGCACCGGGCCAGGCGCCGCCCAAGCGCAAGCCGGTGTGGCACGCCGCCTGGGAAGTCGTGCGGCACCCGCAGGGGCCGGTGCCCCGGCTGGTGTGGATTTATGCCGCCGGCATGCTGGGCTTCACGGTGATGGGCTCGGTGCTCGCGATCTATCTCAACCAGGCGTTCGGCGTGAACGAGGCCAACATCGGGTACGTGTTCCTCTACGTGGGCGGGCTCTCGGTGGTGATGCGCCTGCTGCTGCTGGGCCCCATCGTCCACAAGCTGGGCGAGCCCTGGACCATGCGGGTCGGCACCATCCTGCTGACCGCCGGGCTGCTGGCCTATCCGCTGGCCCACAACTGGTGGACGCTCGCGCCGATCATGGCCCTGGTCCCGATCGGAACGGCGCTGCTGTTTCCGGCCACGACCGCGCTGATGTCGCACGCGTCGGAGAAGTCCGAAGTGGGCACCACGATGGGGGTGGCCCAGACCTTCGCTGGGATCGCGCGGGTCGCGGCGCCGCTGATCGCCACGCTGGCGTACCAGCGCGGCGGGCCCGCCTGGCCCTTTGTGCTGGGCGGCGTGATCGTCGCGCTGGTGAGCGTGCTGGCCTTCCGGCTCGACGCGCCGGCCCACGCCCTACGCGAAAGCGGGGCCGCATGAGGCTGCCGGATTCTCCCGCCGCGCTGGCCGCTGCCGGCTGGGTCGACGTCCAGCCCTACTACGAAGCGCTGGCCCAGGCGCCGCTCGACGCCGAGCGGCTGATCGCGTGGCTGACCGAGTGGTCGCGGCTGGAGTCGCTGCTCAGCGAAGCGGCGTCGCTTGCGATGATCGCCTACACCTGCGACACCGGCGACCCCGCCAAAGAGGCCGCGCAGCTGCGCTTTTCCACCGAGATCATCCCCAAAGCCGAAGAGCAGAGCGTGCGGCTGGCCAGACGGCTGGTGGCGTTGAGCGCCGCGGTGCCCGCGGGGATGGAGACGGTGGTGGCGCGCTTCAAGGCCTCAATCGACATCTTCCGCGAAAACAACGTGCCGCTCTTCTCCGAGCTGGAGGAGCTGGCGTCGCGCTACCAGCGGATGACCGGCGGCATGATGGCGCTCTGGGAGGGGAGCGAGCGGCCGCTGCCGCTGCTGACGCCCTTCCTGCAATCGCCCGATCGCGCAGTGCGGGAGCGCGCCTTCCGCGGCATGGTGACGCCCTACGTGGAGCAGCACGACGCGCTGGCAGCGCTCTTCGACGAGCTGTACGAGCGGCGGCAAACCGTGGCGCGCAACGCGGACTTCCGGGACTACCACGCCTTCTCGTTCGTGGCCAAGCATCGCTTCGACTACACGCCGGGCGACTGCGAGCGCTTCCACGACGCGGTGGAGTCGATCGTGGTGCCGGCGCACACCCGCGCGCTGGCCGCGCGGCGCGACCGGCTCAAGCTCGACACGCTGCGGCCCTGGGACCTGGCGGTAAATCCCTATCGCAGCGAGCCGCTGCGCCCCTTCGAGGGCGGCGCCGAGCTGGCGCGCGGGGTGCAACGGCTGATCGGCTCGCTCGATCCGGTGCTCGCGGACGAATTCCAGACCATGATCGACGAGCGGCTGCTCGACCTCGACAGCCGCAAGGGCAAGGCGCCCGGCGGCTATTGCGACACGCTGCACGTGCGCGGGCGGCCCTTCATCTTCATGAACGCCTCGGGCGTCCTGGAAGACGTGATCACCCTGCTGCACGAGTCGGGGCACGCCTTCCACGCGTTCGCGGCGCACCGGCAGCCCTTCGTCTGGCAACGCCACCCGGGCGCCGAGGCGGCCGAGCTGGCCTCGATGAGCATGGAGCTGCTGGCGGGG
>DATCWE010000245.1:0-2067 GCA_036566495.1 Gemmatimonadales bacterium
TACTTCTCCAGGTACACATCGCCGTTGCCGAACGCCGCCAGCGCCTCATTCTGGGCCAGGGAAAACAACTGCCCGAACGCTTCCTCGTCCTGGGCGATACGCATGCCCTTCCCGCCCCCGCCGGCGGTGGCCTTGATGATGACGGGGAAGCCGAGCTCGGCCGCGACCACCACGGCCTCATCGGGCGAGGACAGGATGCCCTCGGACCCGGGGACGGTCGGAACGCCGGCTTCCTTGGCCAGTCGTCGCGCCGACGCCTTGTCGCCCATGGCCTGGATCTGTTCTGCGGTCGGTCCGATGAAGGTGATGTTGGACGCCTTGCAGATCTGGGCGAACTCGGCGTTCTCGGCGAGGAATCCGTAACCGGGATGGATGGCGTCGGCGCCGGTGATCTCGGCGGCGGCGATGATGCGCGGGATGTTCAGGTAGGATTGCCGCCCCGGGGGCGGACCGATGCAGACGTCGTCATCGGCAAAGCGGACGTGCAGCGATTCGCGGTCCGCTTCGCTGTAGACCGCGACGGTCTGAATCCCCAGCTCACGGCAGGCACGAATCACTCGCAGCGCGATCTCGCCGCGATTGGCGACGAGGACTTTATTGAACATTCAGCGGGATCGCGTGGTGCCCATCAGGGCGTGACGTCCCGGGTGATTCCTTGCGGTACCTCGTTGGCGGCCTCCGCGGGATCCGAGAAGGTCCGGTCCGACGCCGCGGTGACGCCGGCCGCGCGCAGCCCGAATTCACTTGGATTGGTGGCATAGTGCAGCGCGCCATCGTAGCTGATGACGCCGGACTTGTACCAGGCCATCAGCGACTGGTCGAACGTCTGCATCCGATACGACACCGAGCCCGACGCGATGAGATCCGGAATGTTGAGCGACTTCTCGATGCTGCGAATGTTCTCCGCCACCGCGGCGCTGTTGATCAGCACCTCACAGGCCGGCACCCGGCCCCGTCCGTCGGCCCGCGGTACCAGCCGGAGGCTCACGATGGCGGCAAGCGCCGTGGAAAGCAGGGAGCGAATCTCCGCCTGCTGGTGCGGCGGGTAAAAGGACAGGATCCGGCTGATCGATTGCGTGGCGTCGGTAGTGTGCAGGGTCGAAAAGACCAGGTGGCCGGTGTCGGCGGCCTTGAGCGCGGTATCCAACGTCTCCATATCGCGGATTTCACCGATCAGTACGACGTCCGGATCCTGCCGGAGCACATGGCGCAACGCCGAGCTGAAGGAAAGGGTGTCGCTCCCGACCTCGCGCTGGGCAATGCTGGCCATGGTGTCGCGGTGCAGGAACTCGATCGGATCCTCGACGGTGATGATGTTACAGCGCGAGTGGCGATTGATGTGGTTGATCATGGCCGCCAGCGCGGTGGACTTTCCCGAGCCGGTAATCCCGGTCACCAGCACGAGGCCGCGGGGCTTGAGCGCAATCGACTCGAGCACCTCCGGCAGGTTGAGCTCCCGAATCGTGTGCACTTCATAGGGGATCGCGCGCAGCGCGAACGCCAGGGTGCCGCGCTGCTGGAAGATGTTGGTCCGGAACCGGCCCACGCCGGGCACACCGATGGCAAAGTCGGCCTCCTTCTTCTCGGAGAATTCCTTCACCTGGCGCGGGGTCATGATCTGCTCGGCCAGATGCTTGAGCTCCTCCGGGCGCACCGGGAGCATCGGCAGCGCGTGCAGCTCGCCGTTGACGCGGATGGTGGGCGGCCGGCCGACCTTGAGATGCAGGTCGGAGCCCCCGCGCTGGACCATCTGGGAAATGGCCTGCTTGAAATTGAACGGAGCCGCCGAGGGCTCGCTGGCAAAGCTGCTGGGTTCAGCCATTGGGATCCACCCGGAAAAGTACCTGTCCGAACTCGACCGGCTGAGCGTCCTCCACACTGACTTCTCGGATCACGCCTCCGAATTCGGCTTCGATTTCGTTCATGATCTTCATCGCCTCGATGATGCAGACCGTCTGACCCGAGGTGATCCGGGTGCCGATTTTTATGTACGGCTCGGCGCCGGGCTCCGGGGCGGAATAGAAGGTGCCCACCATGGGAGACTTGATCTCCTTGAGTCCGCTCCCC
>DATCWE010000275.1:0-11595 GCA_036566495.1 Gemmatimonadales bacterium
GGCGATCTGCGCCTCGGCGAGCGCCCGCGCCTGCCGCGTCAGCACGTCGCGCTCGGCCCGCGCGAGGAGGGTGAGTCGCAGGGCCGGGGCGGCGCGCAGGCGCAGATGAAGCTGGGTCACCACGCCGAACGCGCCGAAGCCGCCGACCTGCAGTTTGGTCAGGTCATAACCCGCGACGTTCTTCACCACGCTGCCACCCGCCTTGATCACCCGCCCGTCGCCGGTGACGATGGTCCCGCCCAGGATGTGGTCGCGCAGCGGGCCGAAACCGTGCCGCAGCGGCCCGGCGGTGCCCGTCGCGACGATGGACCCCAGCGAGCGTTCCGGATGGCCGGGCGGGTCGATGGCGAGCCAGGCTCCCGCGGCCGCCAGCTCGCGCTGCAGCAGCGCGAGGGGTACGCCGGCCTCGCTGGTCGCGACGAGATCGGCCGCCGCCACGCCGACGATCCGGGACAATCCGCGGGTGGTGAGGGCGAGATCGGCCGGGGCGTCGGGAGGCATCCAGCTGCCCCGCCCTTCCAGCCGAACCCGCCAGCCCTGCTCGTGGGCCAATCCGCAGACCTGCGCCACGCCGTCGGTCGTCTCGGGAACCGCCCGCGGCCGCCCCGCGCCATCCGACTCGACGGCGCTCTCGCCCAGGGCGTGGCGGAGCCGCATGAAGATCGGGTTGCTCAATGCCGCCCCCATTCCTTGCAATAATGGACCGGCACCACCTTGTGCGGGTTAGCCCGTCCGGCCGGATCGAAGACCCGGCGCACCGCGCACATGGCGCGCAGGCTCTCCGGGTCGAAGATCAGGGGCATGTAGTCGAGCTTGTCGACGCCGACGCCGTGCTCCCCGGTGATCGAGCCGCCGGCCGCGACGCATACCGCCATGATCTCCCGGCTGGCCAGCTTGACGCGCGCGCTCAGCTCCGGATCCCGGCTGTCGTAGCTGATGTTGGGGTGGAGATTGCCGTCCCCGGCGTGGAAGACGTTGCTGATGATCAGCTGGTGGCTCCGGCCGATGGCCGCGATCCGCTCGAGAATGTCGGGCAGGCTGGACCGCGGCACCACCGCATCCTGCACCACCAGGTCGGGAGCGATCCGTCCCGCCGCACCGAAGGCCTTCTTCCGTCCCTGCCAGAGCCGGGCGCGTTCCGCCGGAGTCGAGGCGGCCCGTACCGTCCGCGCACCCGCCTGGCACAGGAGCGCCTCGACCTCGGAGCTTTCTCCCGCCACGGCTTCGGCCTGGCCGTCGAGCTCGACCAGCAGGATGGCCCCGGCGTCGGTCGGATACCCCGCGGCGAAGATCGAGGCCTCCACCGCCCGGATACAGGCCTGATCCATCATCTCGAGCGCGGCCGGCACGATGCCTCGTGCGATGATCGCGCTGACGGCCTCGCTCGCCGCCCGGACCGTCGCGAAGTCGGCCAGCAAGGTCCGAATGGCGGGCGGAACCGGGGTGAGCCGCAGGGTAATCTCGAGGGCAATCCCGAACATGCCCTCGCTCCCGACGAAGAGCCCGACCAAGTCGGGTCCCCAGGATTCGCCCTGGGGCGAGCCCAGCCGCACCAGCGACCCATCGGGGAGCAGCACCTCCAGGGCCATGACATGGTTGGTAGTCACGCCGTACTTGAGGCAGTGCGGGCCGCCCGCATTCTCGGCCACGTTGCCTCCCAGCGTGCAGGCCGATTGGCTCGAGGGGTCCGGTGCGTAGTGGAGCCCAAAGGGAAGGGCTGCCTCGGATAGCCGCGCATTGACCACTCCGGGTTCCACGACCGCCCGCTGGCGAGCCGAATCCAGCGAGAGGATTCGATTGAGCCGCGTGAGGACGACCAGCACGCTGTCGGACTCGGCCAGCGCGCCACCCGAGAGACCGGTGCCGGCTCCCCGCGCCACCCATGGGATGCCGGCGCGGTGCAGCGCGCCGATAACATCGGTGACTTCCGAGCGGTTGCCGGGAAGCACGACCAGCCGGGGCCGGGCCGCATGGGTCGGGAGGCCGTCGGCTTCGAAGGTGCGCAGCTCCGCCGGGCGACTGCGCACCCAGCGCGGTCCGACGATTCCCGCGAGGCTCCGCGCCAGCGGTGCCGTCATCGGATTACCCCGTGACCATTCGACTTGGCCCGCGCGTGCAGGAGGGCGCGCTCCTCGGCTCTCGCGACCAGCCCCGGCAGCACCTGCAACAGCCGGAATACCCGCTCGGTGGCGGAACGGATTTCCAGCATGCGCTGGCGCGCCTCGAAGTCGGCTTCCCAGAGGGCCGCCACCTCGAAGGAGAGCTCGTTGGCACCCTCGGGGAGCCTGATATCGAGGACTTGGTCGTTGAGCGTGTTGAGCGCGAGCGCATAGCGCTGACCCAGAGCTTGTAGGCGGCGCAGGTCCGCTTCGCTGGGAGTCTGGATGTCCGGCACGTCCTCCACCCATTCGATGAACCCCTGGTGGTAGGCCGTCGTCGCCGGGGCGGGCTCCAGGAAGCGAAAGCGGCGTTCTCCGCTCACCACGATGTTGGCGCGGCCTTCGGGCAGCGGCTGCACGGCCCGCACCAGGGCGACGCTCCCGAGGGTGCCGGGAGCCGGCAGCCCGCCGTGCTCACCGGGGGGAAGCAGTCCGAAGCGATGATCGCCGGCCGCGACATCGGCCAGCAGGGCTTGATAGCGCGGCTCAAATATGTGGAGCGGAAGGAGCGAGCCGGGGAACAGGACGACGCGGAGAGGGAAGAGCGGGAGCTGCACCATCCAGGGAATCTAGCGAGAAGGGCAGGGCGCCTCCCTTCTCGCTCGCGGCAACCTGCTACCGCCCGGGCGTCAGGCGGCGGCGCAGGGGAAGTTCCTGAGGTGTTTGACTTCCGGCGCGTTGCGCAGCTTCTCGAAGGCCCGTTCGCGAATCTGCCGCACCCGCTCCCGCGTGACCCCGAGCATTGCGCCGATGCCCTCGAGTGTCAGCGCCTCGCTGCCTTCTTCGAGACCGTAGTACAGCGAGAGAATCCGCTGCTCCCGCGGCGTGAGGTAGCGGCGGAACAGCGCCGAGAGGAATTCCTTGCGAAGGCCGGTATCCACCAGGTCTTCGATGTCGCCGGTGCCGCTGCCCGCCACCCGCTCGCCGAACGTCGCGGAACCGGAGTCGTGCCGCTCCACCGGGGCGTCGAGCGACACCTCGATGGTGGAGACCAGGCGCGCCTGCCGAATGGTCTCGACCGGCTCGTCCAGCACCTGGGCGGTCTCGGAATCGGTGGGCGAGCGCCCGAGTTCCTGGGAGAGCAGACTCTCGATCTTGGCCATCTTCATGAGCGCCGCGTTTTGATTCAGCGGAATCCGGACGGTGCGGGTCTGCTCGGCGAGCGCCTTGAGCACGCATTGCCGCACCCACCAGACCGCATAGCTGATGAACTTGACCCCATGGGCCGGATCGAACTTCCGGACCGCCTTGAGCAGGCCCTCATTCCCGATCGCGACCAGCTCGGAGAGATCGAGCCCATGCCCCTGGAACCGCTTCACGTAGGAGATCACGAAGCGGAGATTGGCGGTCACCAGCCGGTCGATCGCGACCTGATCACCCTTGCGGGCGCGCTTGGCGAGCCGGATCTCCTCTTTGGGATTCTCGATCATCGGCAGCTTGCGGATGTCGAGCAGGTACTGGTCGAAGGCGTTGTTGGGGGCGGACCGATGCAAGGCCCGAGGGGAGGTTCGTACGCGGACGTGGGGCATGCCACCTCGCACGGGGATCGAACTTTGAGTGAGCACTTCGCTGCGTTAATTACCCGCGGGACCGCGGGTCGCGGTTTGCTGAGGAGCCACAACGTACGAAGCGAATCTAGGAACGATTTTTTGACGGTCAAGTATTAGACAGTTTCCACATCACAAATCATTCAAAGAATGCGAGTTGCGAAATTCCTCCACTTTGTCCCCAAGAGAGTTATCAACCTCGCTGTGGGTGAATCAATGTAAGTATATATCTTACAAGTTGTTAAAGAGATTGCTCTGCAGTCGCTGCGGTGGAAAAGCTCAGTACAGTGTCGCAAACGCACGCGAAGTCGACAGCACAACGCGTACGACATCCGAGGAAACTGGCACCGTCCAATTGCTGCCACTGCCGGCCATCGCTCCGATCGCGCTGGGGAGTGCGAAGCGCAGGATTTCGTCCCGCACCTTCTTGTCGTGTGTCATCGCTTCGAGCAGCGCTTCGTCGTCCCAGGCGGAATCGAGCCGAGTCGGGCGATCGAACTGCTCCAAGGCGAGCCGAATGGTGGGGGCGAGGGCGCGTTTGGCCAGTCCCAGCCGGTGCGCGAGCAAGGCTTCGATCACCAGGCCGATGGCCACGGCGTCGCCGTGCAGCACGGAATAGTGGCTGACCCGCTCGATCGCATGAGCGACGGTGTGTCCGGCGTTCAGGATCGCCCGGCGCCCCGTTTCGTGCTCGTCCTCCCTCACGATCGCGGCCTTGATGCGGACGCTACGCGCCACCAGGTCCTGCAAGAGCGCGATCTCGCCGGACAACAGAGCGCCAGCATGCTCGCGGATCCAGGCGAAGTAATCCGCGTCGGCGATGATGCCATGCTTGAGGGCCTCGACCATACCGGCCCCCAGATGCGCCGGGTGCAGGGTCCGCAGCGCGGCGGGATCGGCGAGCACCGCGACCGGCGGGTGAAACGCCCCCACCAGGTTTTTTCCGTGCCGCGTGTTGACGCCGGTCTTGCCCCCTACCGAGGCATCTACCATCGCGAGCAGCGAGGTGGGCACCTGGATCCAGGGGATGCCGCGCAGGTAACTGGCGGCCACGAACCCGGCGAGATCGCCCACGACCCCACCGCCCAGGGCGACGAGGCCGGCATCGCGCCCATAGCCCAGGTCAAGGAGCCGGTCGGTGAGGGCGCTCCAGCGGGCGCGGGACTTCGAGCCCTCGCCCGGAGCGATGACCAGGGTAGGGACCTCGAGGTCGTGGCTGACCAGCCGGCCCACCGTGCGGTCGGTGATGATGGCGAGGCGCCGCCCGGGGAGGAACTGGGCCGCCGCGGCGGCCAGCCCGCCGAGCAGGCCCGCTTCGACCAGCACCGGGTAGCTCCCGCCGGCGTGACGAACCTGGGCGATCGGCTCCATCACCAGGTCACGTCATCGCGAGCGGAACGATGATTGGCGAGGCGGGCCAGCGTAAAGAGGTAGTCCGAGAGACGATTGAGGTAGCTGAGGAAGAGCTCCGGAATCTCGCACTCGCGGCCAAGCGCCACCACGCTGCGCTCCGCGCGACGGCAAACGGTCCGGGCGAAGTGCAGGGCGGCTGCTTTCGGCGTCCCCGCCGGCAGGACGAATGCGCGCAGGGGAGTCAGCTCTGCCTCGGCGGCGTCCATGCTCCGCTCGAACTCGGCGACGCGCGCCGGGGACAGCTCCGCTTTGGCCAGCGCCTTGCGCACCTTGGCGGGATCGGGCGTCGCGAGCTGACCGCCCAGCGAGAACAGATCGCGCTGAATCGCTTCCAGCTCCGCATCGAAGAGCTCGGGCGGCGCGGCGGCGCGTGCCACGCCGAGCGCCGAATTCAGCTCGTCGACGTCACCGTAGGCCGCGACCCGCGGGTCGTTCTTCGAGGCCCGGCCACCGCCGAACAGGCCGGTCTCGCCCTGATCCCCGGTGCGAGTATAGATCCCCATGCGAAGAAGATAGCGTCAACCTACCTACCGACCTACCGACCGCCCTACGATATTCCGCGCGTGTCCAATCCTCTCACCGACATCACGATCATCGGCGGCGGCCCCACCGGCCTGTTCGGGGCCTTCTACGCGGGCATGCGCGGTGCGTCCTGCCGGATCATCGACGCGCTGCCCGCGCTGGGCGGCCAGCTCCTGGCATTGTACCCGGAGAAATTCATTTTCGACGTGGCGGGATTTCCCCGCGTCCTCGCCAAGGATTTCGTCAAGGGAATGGCCGAGCAGGCCTTGCAGTTCGGCTGCGAGGTTCGGCTGGGTGAGATCGTCAGCGGGCTCCGGAAGGTCGACGACGGCGGGATCGGACATTTCCTGCTGGAGACCGACGCTGGGGTATATCCCTCGCGGACGCTGCTCATCGCGGCGGGCATCGGTGCGTTCGAGGCGCGCAAGCTGCCCGCCGATGGCCTGGAGGTCTGGGAGGGCCGCGGTCTGGACTACAAGGTGCTGGACCCCAAGCGCTTCGCCGGGCGCCGAGTGCTGGTCGTGGGTGGCGGCGATTCGGCGTTCGACTGGGTGGTGAACCTCGCGGATATTGCCACCGCCGTGATGCTGATCCACCGCCGCGATGCCTTCCGCGCCCATACGGCGACGGTGCGCCAGGTGGAGAAGCTGCAGCGCCAGGGCAAGTGCGAGGTGCGGACGTTCTGCGAGGTCAAAGCAATCCACGGCGGCGAGCGGGTGGAGCGCGTCACGCTGCTGAATAACAAGACCGCGGAGGAGGAAACGCTGCCGTTCGATGCGGTGGTTCCGCAGCTGGGCTTTCACTCCGATCTCGGTGCGATCAAGGAGTGGGGTCTCGACACCGACAAAGCCGACATCCGGGTCGACCGGCTCATGGCGACGAACGTGCCAGGGATCTACGCCGCCGGTGACATCGCGACCTACGAGGGCAAGCTCAAGCTGATCGCCACCGGAGTGGCGGAGGCCTGCACCGCCGTGAACAACGCAGTGCACTACATCGATCCCAAACGGAAGGTCAATCCCGGCCACAGCTCCGAACTGAGGATCTTCGCGACGCAGCAGCTGGGATAGCGGACCTCTCGAAGCGCAGGTTCCATCCCTGGAGAACGATTTGAGAAAACGTCAAAAAACTAGATACTAGTGCACGCTTCCCCGCTGATTCTGTTGTGGTGGGCTTCCCGCAATCCCTGTCACCGAAGGCTTCGCCCCCGCTCGATCCACCGCCCCTAAGCAATTCGCAGCCTGTGAGTTAGGGACTCCGCCAGCGGGTTACGCGAACCGCTGGCACGGGCGCTGCCCTTCCTCTCCCCTGACCGACCGAATGCCGTATCCGATTTGGTCAGTCTGTTTCCTCCGAAAACGGCACCCCGGCTGCGAGGCCGGCTCGCAAAGCCTGGAGTCTCTGCTCGAACGTGGCGTGAGCGGAGATCGTCCGGCTACCGAAGTGGGCGTTACCGGCGCGCATCCGCCGGGACCCTTGCTCCACCCGGAGCAGTTGAGAGAGGGGTGTCCTATGAGGCGAATGGGAAGCAGTGCCGGTAACGTGACCAGGCTCTGTCTCGGGCTGGCGGCCGCCGCCCTGGCGTCCGCGTGCAGCGACAGCCCAACCGGGGTTGCCGTTGATGCTTCGCTGGTCACCGATGTAGTGGCTACCCAAGGCATACCGGTTCCCCGGCCTGCCGATCGGCCGGGCCGCCCGGTCTTCTCGGCCGCGGCCGGAGGGGTTTCTTCGAGCCTGGGTGGTTCGATCCTCACTCCAGTGAGCTTGACTCCCAGTACCTGCAGTACAGGTTCGTCACAGGATGTCGTCATCACCTACACGATCACCGGTGCTCAGGCGGGGACGGCGACCTTCAACGTGAATACGAGCTGGAGCTACAATGGACTCAGCTGGGCGAGCTCCGTCCCCACCACGGTCACCGTCCCGCCCCGAGCGGTGGCGAATGCTCCGGCAACCGTACGGACGGTGACGCTCAGCGTGCAAAATGGGAGCGGCGTCGGCGCGGGGACCGCGAGTTTCATCGTCGCGCCTTCCAATCTGACCAACAGCAACGCGACGGGGGCGAAACTCAGTTTCGATAGCGGCTCGAACACGACGGTGTACGTCCAGTTCGCCGGCTGCAGCGTGGCCGCGAACACGCCGCCCGTGCTCACCCTGCCCAACGACTTCACGGTCGAAGCCACCAGCAGCGCCGGCGCGGTCGTCGACTTCTCGGCCAGTGTGTCGGCCAGCGACCTCGAGGACGGGGACCTCACCGCCTCGGTCGCCTGCACCCCGGTGAGCGGCAGCACCTTCGCGCTGGGAGCGACCTCGGTGCACTGCTCGGTGACTGACGCGGACGGCGCAACGGCCCAAGGTGACTTCACGATCACGGTCGAGGACACCACGCCGGCGTTCTTTACCAGTATCCCGACGGGGACGCTCAGCCTGATCGCCGCGAACAGCGGTGGTCTGGTGGTGGACGTCAGTGCGCTGGGCATTACCGTGGAAGATGTGGGTCACGTTTCGGAGCCCTCCAGCTTTGCGTGCGACTACGACGGGACGGCGATCCCGATTGGCGGCACCGTCACCATCAAGTGCATTGCGTCGGACGCCATCGGAAACCCAAGCGCCGAGTCCGCCTTCGACGTGTTCGTCGGCCTGGATCTCTCGGGGAGCTGCGGCTTCCAGTCTCCGTTGCGCATGGCAAGTCCATTCAGCTCGCACAAGCGGGGTTCGACCATTCCGCACAAGTTCTGCCCCCCGGCGTACGCCGACGGCACTCTGGCTACGGATCTGGCCGGTGGCTTGCGCCTGGTGCTGCATTATCTGGGCGGGGGCGGCGTGGGTGATGTCGAGGCGAACGACAACTCGGCGGGCTCGACCGCCTGGCGCTACGATGCCACGGAGGGGCATTACATCTTCAACCTGAAGAGCGAGAGCAATTGGGCCGAGGGCAACTGGCAGACCACGGTCAGTTATGCCGGGATCACGCTCGCCTCGACCACGTTCGTGCTGAAGAAGTGATTTGCGGTTGGAGCGCCCGGGAGGCTTGCCTCCCGGGCGCTACCGCCGTTCCCCGCTATTGGCCGACCCCGTGGTCCATGCGCTGGGCTTCGAACCAGCGGTGCAGCGCGGCCACCAGGGCAGGATCATCCGTCGCATAGCGGATCGTCGCACCGGCCGGGATGGCGGCAAAGACGATCCGGATGCTCGCCGCCCCCTGGCGCAGCTCGGCCAGCCCGGGCATCGCGTGGCCATGGATGGCCATGGGATCGGCAAACTCTCCCCGGGAAAACTTCGCTGCCTCCTGCTGGAGATGCTCACGCACCAGACGGATCTGCAGGGTGTCCGCGGCGTCGTTCGCCGTCACCGTCTGCAGTCCACCGTCCGGCAGCGACTCGAAGCCGTGCTTGGTCCTGGCCAAATCGAACGGCATGACCTCGGCACCGCGGGCAGCCACTTCGGCCCGACGCGCCGCGGAGGCCTGCGGCTGGGAGCTGCAGCTCGCCGTGAGCAAGGCGGGTCCGAGGGAACCCAATATCATCCACAGCGTCCGGCGATTCCCTTGCTTCATCGGCGCTCCCCTCTCTTGAACAGCCGTGAAATTCGCTGAATCTATAAAGGTGGGTCGCTCCGCGCGGTCATGGCCGAGGCGGGGATGCGGTGGCGTAACACCATGAAAGACAAATAGATTTGCGACGTGAGGTCAATCGTCCGCACCGTCGTCTTGGGGGTCGCGCTGGGGCTCGCCGCCCTCGGGCGCGCCCAGGCCCAGGCCGACGAAGCCGGGCTGGTGATCCGCCACCTGAAATTCCACGGCAACGACGCCTTCCCTTCCGACATTCTGGCCGCGGCCATCTCCACCACCGGATCCGGCATTTTCGCCACCAATCCCCTGCTGCGCTGGATGGGACTGGGCGAGAAGCGGCGCCTCAACGAGCTCGAGCTGCAGCGCGATGTGGAACGGCTGCGGCTGTTCTATCGGGTTCGCGGCTACCTCGACGTGCAGGTCGATACCACGGTCGCGCGCACCGCCGAGGATGCCTACATCGACTTCACCGTTCGCGAAGGTCCGCCCGTCCGGATCAAGAACTTCGTGATCAAGGGACTGGACTCGGTGCCCGACGGGCCGGAGCTGCTCAAGGATCTGCCCCTGAAGGAAGGCGAACCGTTCGACCGGACGCTGGTCTACGCCACCGCCGATACGCTGCGAAACCGGCTGCACGAGCGCGCTTACGCCGAAGCACTGGTGCGCCTGGAAGGATTCGAGGTCAACCGCGAGCGGCACGAAGCGTCGGTCTCTCTCATCATCGAGCCGGGCGTGACCGCGGTGATCGGCGAGATCCACGTGCAGGGTGCGCGGCGGGTGGATTCCGCCTTCGTGCGCTCGCTGCTCGCGAGCCGACCGGGCCGGGAGTACAGCGAGCGGGACATCCAGCAGAGCCAGCTCAATCTCTACCGGTCCGAGCTGTTTCGCTTCGCGTCGGTGGGCCTGGACACCGGCCACTTCGTCCCCGGCTCCGGGATCGTGCCGGTCACCATCACGGTGGTCGAGGGGCCCTTTCACCGGATTCGGACGGCTTTGGGCTATGGCACCAACGACTGCTTCCGAACCGGCGCCGGCTGGACCGCGCGGAATGCGCTGGGGAGCGGGCAGGTGTTCGATGTCTCGGCGCAGGTCTCGAAGCTCGGGGTGGGCCGGCCCTTCGACGCGGGACTGGACCAGAACGTGCTCTGCTCGGCCCTGCAGGACGATTCGGTGGGGTCGGCGCATGCCAACTACAACATCACGACCTCGTTCCGCCGTCCGGTCTTCCTTTCGCCATCGAACGCGCTCACCCTCGCCCTCTTCGCGGAGCGACGGAGCGAGTTCGCGGTTTACCTGCGGGAGGACATCGGCGGCAGCGTCACGCTGCTCCGGGAGACCGCGAACCGGATTCCCATCACCCTGACGTACCGGCTCTCCTCGGGGCGCACCCAGGCGAACGCGGTCTCGTTCTGTGCGTTCTTCAATGCCTGCACCGAGACCGACGTGCGCCAGCTCAGGCAGCGCCGGCCCCTCGGAACCCTGACGCTCGGCTCGCAGCGGGTGAGAGTGAATAACCCGCTCGATCCCACCCGCGGGTCGAATGTCTCCGCGGAAGCGACCTACAGCTCGAGCCTGCTGGGATCCTCGCGGTTCGAGGAATTCACCCGGGTGATCGGTGACGCCGCCCATTACATCCCGCTCGGCAATTCGGTGCTGGCGCTGCATGCGCACGCGGGTATGGTCTTCGCGCCGCGGCAAGTCCTGGGCGGGGACGCGGCCAACTTCGTCCCGCCGGAGCAACGCTTCTACGCGGGCGGGCCCAACGATGTCCGGGGCTACAACCGCAATCAGCTGGGTCCCCTCGTGTACGTGGTCCAGGCGACCGCGATCACCGACAGCATTCCCGAAGATTCGGTGCGGATCGCCGCGACCGGCGGCAACTCGGTTCTGGTCGCCAACGCCGAGCTGCGGCTGCCTTCGCCGATTTTTTCCGACCGCCTGCGGCTGGCGTTCTTCATCGACGCCGGGACCGTCTGGGAGCGGGGCGGGGATGGCACCGGCTCGCGGCCCGCGTTCCGCGTTACGCCCGGCGCCGGACTCCGTTTCGTGACCCCATTAGGGCCGGTGCGGGTCGATGCCGCCTACAACCCGTACGAGCTGCCCGCAGGGAGGCTCTACCAGGTCGAGGCTTCGGGTGATCTGCATCAGATTGCGGACAGCTACCAGAAAACCAAGCAGATCGGGTTCCTGCGGCGACTGGTGCTGCAGTTCTCGGTGGGGCAGCCGTTCTGATGCGTCGCCGCATCGCCCGCTCGGTGTTCATTCTGCTCTGCGGCGCACTCGCGACGGCGCTCGGCGTGACGGGGGCGCTGCTTTTCACCACACCGGGGCGCGGCCTGCTGACGCGCCTGATTAGCGAGCAGGCGCCGCGACTGGTCCGCGG
>DATCWE010000298.1:0-8475 GCA_036566495.1 Gemmatimonadales bacterium
GCGACGGTGCGCTCCGCGCTCGACGCACCCATCACCTCCGCCTTAGATTCCGGGGCCGGGCGTGGTGGCCGAGCGGTTTAAGGCAGCGGTCTTGAAAACCGCCAAGGGGGAAACTCCTTCGTGAGTTCGAATCTCACCCACGCCGCTCCACCAGCCGGCCCAGCGACCCGGTGAGGCCGCATGACGGCCGGCGGCCGCCGATTGCGCATCGCAGGCGTGACCGGTACCTTGGCCTGCCCCTCACCCGTGCACCGGAGATCCAGATGCCCATGCCGCCTGCCCGCCGCTTCGCTGCGCTCATTCTCGGTCTCTCGCTCCTGGTCGGCTGCAAGACCGACGGCGGAGCCGCGAGCGGCGACCCGTCGGGAACCTACGAAGCGAAGAGCCCGGAAGGCACCGTGACGATCGAGTTCAAGAGCGACCACAAGTTTCACATGACGATGCAGGCGGCCGGCGCGCCGGGAGACGCGGCCGACGGCGATTACATGCTCGAAGGCGACAAGATCACCCTGCAGGTTCCGGGCGGCATGCCCCTGGTGCTGACGCGGAGCGGCAAGCTGCTCGAGACCAACATGATGGGGCAGATTCTCCACTTCGAGAAGAAGTGACTTCCTGACCGAGGCCACCGGCCGTCGCCGGTGGCCCTCCCCCCCTGCTCCACAGGGTTACTTTCCGCGGTCCTCGACGAGCATTCGATGCCCAGCCCCAAACTGATCGGCCATGCCGCCGGCACGACGCCGGTGGCGCTGGACAGCTCACACGGCCATCACCGCGAGCTGCCCCACGACCTGCTGCGGGATGCCTCGCATCGCGTGGAGATCATCGCGCTGCTTGCCGGCATTCTCTGGCTCCTGGGGACCGCGCTCGGCCACCTGGCCTTTCGGGCTATCGCCCCCGGTCAGCCCTGGCTCCGCTTCGAAACCTCCGACGCGGTCGCCGTAGTCAGCGCCGCCGCCTCGTTCGGCCTGGCGCTCTACGTCCGCAAGACCACGCGCGAGCCCCGCTTCGTGCTGGATCTGGGACTGGGCTTCATGGTGCTCACCGCGGTGGCCCTGGGAATCGTCTTGCACAGCGACACGCCGCCCCCAGGCTGGCGCATCATCCCGACCATCAGCTGGATCGGCGTCGTGGTGCTGATGTTCGCCGCGATCATCCCGAGCGTGCCTGCCAAGACGCTGGTGGCGGGCCTCCTCGCGGTGTCGATGAACCCGCTGGGCATGCTGATCGCGAAAGCCAGCGGCCACTGGGACTACGGCTCCCCCGGCAATCTCCTCCTGATGCACTATCCGGACTATCTCCTGGTCGGCGTGGCGGTGGTGATCTCCGCCGTGGTCACGCGGCTGGGCCAGCAGGTGAGCAAGGCGCGCGAGCTGGGGAGCTATCAGGTGGGCGACCTCATCGGAGAAGGCGGGATGGGGCAGGTGTATCTGGCCACCCATCGCATGCTGGCCCGGCCCGCCGCCATCAAGCTGATTCGCCCGGAAGCCATCGGCGGCAGCGATCCCACCGCCCGGGAGCTGGCCGTCAAACGCTTCCACCGGGAAGCGGAGGTGGCGGCGAACCTGCGCTCCCCGCACACCGTCGAGCTCTACGATTTCGGAGCCACCGAGGACGGTACCCTGTATTTCGTGATGGAGCTGCTGGATGGGGTCAATCTCGAGACGCTGGTGCGGCAGCATGGCCCGCTGCCGGCCAGCCGCGTGGTCTCCATCCTCCGGCAAGTCTGCGATTCCTTGGAGGAAGCCCATGCGCGCGGACTGGTGCACCGGGATATCAAGCCGGCCAACATCCACATCGGGCGGCTCGGGCTGCGGCACGACTTCGTCAAAGTGCTGGACTTCGGCCTGGTCAAGTCCGTGAGAGCCGGGGCCAAGGAAAACTCCCTGGCCACCGCGACGGGAATGACGCCCGGCACCCCCGACTATATGGCGCCCGAGATGACGCTGGGCGACAATGTCGACGGGCGGGCCGATCTCTACGCGCTGGGCTGTGTCGGCTATTTCCTGCTCACCGGAAAGCTGATTTTCGAGGCCAGCAACGTGTTTCATGCCATTGCGCGACACCTGAACGATGTGCCGGTTCCGCCCTCACTGCGCGCGGGGATTGCAGTGCCGCCCGGGCTGGAACGGCTGGTGCTCGCCTGCGTCGCGAAACAACCGGAGCAACGGCCCGCCAGCGCCGCCGAGCTCAACCGCGCGCTGGGAACGGTCGCGGTCGAGCCCTGGGGCGAGGAGCAGGCTGCCGCGTGGTGGCAGTCCCACTCCTCTCCGGCCGGCGTGCTTCAGCGCTGAGGATTCCCGTTGTCGGCGATGCGGTGCGCCGCATCGTCATTCACCGCCAGGGTTCGCAGCATACGCGCGAAGGTTGACTGCATCGTGTCGTAGTCGCGGGCCGGAACGGTGAACAAGGCATAGATCACATGCCCATCGGGCAGCCCCCTGGTATGCAGTGCAACCCGCTCCTCTTCCCCCGTCACCGGCGACAGCCCCGACAACAGCACCGAGAATCCGGGCGCCGCGTCGATCCGCTCGGGCCGCGCGGGCCCCGGTTCGGCGCTGAGGTAGGGATTGGAGGACAGAATCGTGCTCACCAAATCGTCGGTGGCATCCTCGAGCGCCGCGCGCGCCCTGGTCCGGTCCTCGAACGGCACATAGCTCTTTTGCAGGTTGCCGCGCCAGCGATCCGCCGCCCCGCCGAACGGGGCGTAGTGATTGACGATCACGCCGTAGAGCATGACCTGACGTCCGTCGCTTCGGGTGGTGACCCCTCCCTCTGGCGCCAGCGAGACGGCCAGCCCTGAAGGGTAGGCGTTCCAGTTGTCCGGGTAGTCGATGGTGAAAAACCCGGCCGGGTGCTCGAAGCGCAGGAAGCGCGCCGAGGGCGGCTCGATTCCGGAAACCACCGCGCTGCCCGCCACGCTGTCCTGGGCGGGGGAGCCGCTGGACTGCGCTACGATCTGCTGCGCGCTGGCGGCGGGGAATCTCCGCAACCGAGTGCGAGTCGCGTCGAAACCTCCCAGCACGGAGGTATTGCCCCGGCCGAGCGAGGTCGCCTGCTGGCGGATCCGGGCCTCGCGGTCCGCGGAGGAGGGGTGGTCGCTCAGGAACTGGTCCACCTTGCCCGGATTGCTGCTTTGAGTCGAGCGCAGCAGCTCGAACAGGGTGGCCATGGCGAGCGGATCATAACCCGCCTTGGCCATGATCTGCGCACCCACCAGATCGGCCTGGTACTCGTCGTCGCGGCTGAACTTGAGGAACGCGACGTTCAGCCCAACGCCGCCAACCGCGTTCACCACTTTGGCGGTGCTGGTGGACTTCCCCAATAGGCCGCCCAGGATGCCGAGCCCCGACTGGGCAAGGTAGGCCTTGGAGGCCTGATGGGTTCCGTGGCGCAGAGCCACGTGGGCCATCTCGTGGGCGAGCGCGCCGGCCAGCTCGGCCTCGTTGCGGGCCGTCTCGACCAGGCCACGATTCACATACATGGGTCCGCCGGGCAGCGCGAACGCATTCACCTCTGCCGCGTTCACCAGCTTGATGTGATAGGGGTACTTCGCACCCGGTGCATACGCGGCCAGCCGGGAGACGATGCGATTGAGATAGTTGTCCGTCGTGCGGTCATTGAGCAGCCGAAGCTGTTTCTCGGCCTCGACGGCCGACTGCTTGCCGATCTCGATGTCCTGGCTGACCGTAAAGAGATTGAATCCGGGCGTGGGCTGCTTGATCGTCGACTGGGCCAGGCAGGGTGCGGTACCCAGGATGCCTGCAGCCAGCACAAGGGCGTTGAGGTGTTTCATTTTCTTCCTTCCTTCAGAGGACTCGCTTGGTCCCGAGTGATGACGACATCCATCGACGTCAGCGCACACCTCTGCAACACTCTCGGATCTACTCCATCGTCGGATCTACCTCGTCGAATGGGCCCACCCAAGCCACCGGTTGGTCCCGAACCGATGGCACACCTCTCGCCCTTTACAGTAAAGAATTCATACACTGGACCGGATTTCGTGATATCGGATTTGCGTCGGCTCTCGCGGGCGATTGGGCTTCTTGGGCTACCTGGCCTGGTCAGCGCCTGCGCCACACTGGGACCCAGCGAGGCTTCCCTCCCCCTCGGCTCGGTACAGATTGCAGCCCCGCCGGTCTACGCCGAGTGGGCCCAGCGCACCCGCTCCTGCAGCGGCATGGAGCGGAGCTTATCCACAGTGCAATTCTATGTGGTTCCTGGAGTTCAAACGTTTCCCACAAAGGATGGCGCCAAGGTTGGGCTGTGGTCGCGCGAGGGGAAAACCGACCGGATCGTGATCGCCGGGAATTATGAGAACCATGAGATGGTGGTGCGCCACGAGATGCTCCACGCGCTGCTCCAGCGCGAAGGCCACCCGGCGGACTACTTCGTGAACCGCTGCCACCTGACGTGGGAAACCTGGAGCGCGAGCGGAGGAAACTGAGGCAGGACCGACACAGTGGGGCAGAGCCGCAACACGAGCCCTATTCGGGAAGCTTCCGCCGGCGCTTGCCCCATTCCCGGGTGATCCGCGCCGTGCGGATGTAGTCCAGCTTGGGGTAGACCCGATCCAGATAAGCACTCCCTTTGAGCCGAATCGAATCCTGCGACGGGCAGGTCCCCTGACTTCCGCGCCGGCAGGAGTACTCCGCGAACATCGAATCCATCACCGGCATGCCCTGCACCACTTCGCCGATGGGCGGAAAGCCGAAGGTGTTGGTGGTATCGAGCCGGGCGTTGTTCGCCAGGTTGACGAAGAGCTGGACCCCGCGGGTATTGGGTCCGCCTCGGGCGTAGGACAGCATTCCGCGGGCATTGCTCTGCCGCACCGGCTCATCGGGAATGTTGCGGTCCTTCCAGGCTGCGTTGAGCGCTGAATCTCCGGTGACCCCCCATTGCACGACGAATCCGGGAACCACTCGGAAGAACCGCGCTTCGTCGTAATACCCCTGTCCCACCAGAAAGTGGAAGCGGTCCACGCCGAGTGGAGACCACTCGCGCCGCGCCGCGATCACCACGCGGCCCCGGCTGGTGAGCAGCTCCACCATGAAGCTGTCGGGCGCTTCCCGGGCCAGGTCGCGCGGCGTCGGCGCAAAGAGAGGCGAGTGGCCCGCGCAACCGCCGAGTACGGCGGCCAGCAGGCACGCGAAAAGCGAACGGCGCATGGAGGCTAGGACCCGGGTGCCGGCTCGTTCCGGGCGTTGTGGATGGCCTGGCTCAGATCCATGGTGGCGATCCAGAGATCGGCGAATTCGGCGTGCGCCGGGTTGAGCAGTCCCGCTCGCAGATCGGCGGTGAGCCGAACACAGAGCTCGGTGGCCCGGCGCACCCGGAAGCGTTCCTCGAAGGTGGCGGGGTCCCGGTCGTGGGGCGCCTTCAACAGGGCCCACACCCGCAGGCGCAAGTCGTCGAGCGCCCGCTTGACCTCGCTGAGCTCGTCGACGGGCATGGTTCCCCGGCTCGCGCGGGTCTCCAGAGCCTGCAGCGCGATGTTGAGGCGGGCCAGATGGTCGCCGATACTGACTTCGCTCATGAAGCGATCCTTGAAGGGAGGAGCTCGAGGCAGAATTTATCAGCACCGGCCGGACCGCGCTGCCGTCTCACGTTGCCCTGCGCAGCAGGCGGGGCACGAGATAGATGAGCAAACCGATCAGCACCGCGATGCCCGCATCCCGCGCCTGGGACCCGCTCACGTGGGAGAGCAACCAGGCCGCGAGCAACAGCGCGGCGAGGGAGACTACGAGCCCCGCGGGGGCCCGGAAGTGGGCCGGGGGTGCAGTCGCCTTGCGGCGCAGCACCGGGAGGGCGGCACAGGTCGCGCTATAGCTCAGCAGCCGCGCGATCACGCTGATGGTGGCCGCATACACGAAGGTCCCCGAAAGCGTGAGGATCAGCACCACAGTCCCGGTCAGCAGCACCGCGAAATGGGGAGTGCGGAAGCGCGGATGGGTGGCCGCCAGAAAGCGCGGCAGCTCGCCGCGCTCCGCCATCGCGAACGGGAGGCGCGAGGCCACCAGCAGGATCACGTTCAGGTTCCCCAGGATGGAGACCAGCGCACCCGCCGAGATGATCGCGCCGCCCGCGGGGCCGAGGAACTTGCGCCCGGCGTCGGCCAGCGGGCGGCTGGAGTCCGCGAGACCCGGGAGGGTGCCGATGGCCACGAATTGAATCAGGAAGTAGAACACCGCGACAAAGGCGATCGCCTTGAGCAGGGCGTGGGGCATGTCGCGGCCGGGATCACGCACCTCTCCGCCGGGAATCACCGCCATTTCGAATCCGCTGAACGCATAGATGAGCAGCAGCACGGACACCGAGAAGTCCGCGAACGGGGGGCGGGGCCCCAGGGCGTAGCTGCCGGGATGGAGAAAGAACAATCCTACGGCGATGAAGAGGACGAGCGGCAGCAGCTTGGCGACCGTGAACACGTTGCTGACCAGCGCGGCGTTGCGCACGCCGGTCAGGTTCACGGCCAGCAGCGCCAGCGTGACGACGGCGATGGATACCACACGCCCGATCCCGCCGCCCGCCTCGGGCCAGAAGAATCCCAGGTAGCCGACCAGCAGGTTACAGTTGGCGGCGAAGGCCGTGACGCGGGCGATCCAGAGCAGCCAGCCAACCTCGAAGCCGGTCAGCGCGCCGAACGCCTCGCGCGCGTAGAGGTAGGGGCCGCCGGTTCCGGTGAACCGGCTGCTGACTTCGGCAAAACAAAGGATGATCAGGGCGACGACCAGGGCACAGACGAGGAAGGCGAAGAGGCTGTAGACGCCAATGCGCCGGAAGACCTCCGAGGGCAGCCCGAAAATCCCTGCGCCGATGATGGAGTTGACGGCCAGGGCGGTGAGATCCCAGCGCCGGATGGCGCGGACCAGTCCTGCGGCGGGCAGCGGCTTCATGGGGCTGCAATCTGGTCCACAAGATGGCCGGCGTCCACATAGATCGCGCAACCTTGCACAACTCCTTGGCTCCCCCCAATTTCCGCTCCCCAGGAGTGGTGGCCGAGAGGCTTAAGGCACCGGTTTGCTAAACCGGCATAGGGGGAAACCTCTATCGAGGGTTCGAATCCCTCCCGCTCCGTTCCTCCCTCCAGGCCCTCCGCATGACCACTTCCGCCGAGCTGGTGGCCGGCCTCGCTCCGCTGCTCAGCGAGGTTTCACTCACCGCGCCCTGGGAGCTGATCGAGCGCTTCGCGACACTCAAGCGCGAGCACCCCGACGACGTCCGGCGCGCGGCGAGCGAGATCGTCGCACGGCTGGAGTCGTTCGGAGTTCCCGTCACCCTGTACGAGCCGGAGATTTACCTGAGCCTGCCGGGTGCCGCGCGGGTCGAAGCGCACGGACGCCGGGTGCGCGCGAAGCCCCTGGCCATGAGCCGCTCCTGCCCCGCGGGGCTCAGCGCTCCTTTGTGCTTTGCGCCGACCGGCTTCGATCCCAACACCGACCAGGTCATCACCAATCCCGCCGGTGGCGACAGCGGGCTGGATTACCGCGGCAAGCTGGTCCTCGCGCACGGCTTTGGGATGTCGTCCATGGCCCGCCATTTCGAGCAGCGTGGCGCGGCCGGGCTGATCGCGGTGCATCCCGGCAGCCATCCGCACTGGGGTATCTGCAGCACCGTGTGGGGCAGTCCGGATCTGCACGACCTTCCCCGCAAACCCGATTTCGTCGTGGTCTCCGTGAACCATGCCGACGGCCTCTCCCTGATCGAGCTCGCCGGGCAGGGCGGCTCGGCGACGGTGTTCGCGGAGCTGGAGGAAGGCTGGTATCCGTCGCCCATCCCGGTGGTGACCATCCCGGGAAGCGAGGAGCCGGAAAGCTTCGTGTTGCTGCATGGCCACTACGACTCCTGGGACGTGGGCGTGGGCGACAACGCGGTCGGGGACGCGACCATGCTGGAGATCGCGCGGGTGCTCTGGAAGCATCGTGCGGCGCTGCACCGCTCGGTGCGGATCGCGTGGTGGCCCGGGCACTCGACCGGCCGCTACGCGGGGAGCACCTGGTTTGCGGATCACTACGCGATCGACCTGTACGAGCACTGCATCGCCCAGGTCAACTGCGACTCGCCCGGATGCCGCTGGGCCACGGAATACCTCGACATCTCCTGGATGTCCGAAACGGCGGACTGGGCCAAAACGGTGATCCGCGCCGTCGCGGGCAAGGAGGCGCAGGGCGAGCGCCCTTATCAGGCGGGCGACTACTCGTTCAACAACATCGGCATCTCGTCCTATTTCATGCTGCTGAGCACCATGCCACCGGAGCTGCGGGCGGAGAAGGGCTATTACGTCGTGGGAGGCTGCGGCGGCAACATCGCCTGGCACACCGAGGATGACACTCTGGAGATCGCCGATCGCAACGTCCTGCTCACCGACATGAAGATCTATCTCGCCGCCGTGGCGGGCGCCGCCAACGCGGTGATCGCGCCGTTCGAGTTCTCAGCGACCGTGACGGAGCTCCGCGGCGCCCTCGCCCGTTACCAGGC
>DATCWE010000363.1:0-4806 GCA_036566495.1 Gemmatimonadales bacterium
GGCGGGGCGAGCTTGCCGGCGAGCGAGTCGGTCCGCCGCTTGGCGACCACCAGCTCGACCGCCCGCGCGATACCGGCCTGGTAGATCTTGAAGTCGCCCTGGGAACGCAGCTCGGCCGACAGGGTCGGAGGAATCTGGCGGAACTGGGCCTGTCCTTTGGTGAGCTTGTCGAAATACTCATCGACCTTCTGGCCCGCGAGCTTGACCCGTTCGGCGACCGGGGTCTTGGAGGAATCGGAGAACTCCGGCCCGTCGAGCCCGATGGCCTGCTTCAGTCCGGTGAACAGCTCGGTATACTGGGCGGCGAGTCCGGCGTAGACCTGCGGGTTAACGCCGATCTTCGCCGAATCGGCCTCGCGCAGCAGGATGGTGTTCTGGGCCAGGTTCTTGAGGAAGGTGACCAGCAGCGTGTCGTTGGCCTGGCGGATCTGGCCGATCTGCTGCGGGCCGAGCGCACCCATCCAGCGGGCGAAGTCGGCCACGGTGAACGACCCGTTCCGATAGCTCACCAGCACCTTGCCGGACTTGCGCGCCGCACCGAGGTCGCTCAGCGCGCTGCGAATCGCCGCGGGCGCCCCCGACTTGACCGCGACCTCGTTCTTCTCGGTGAGCTGCACGAAGTAGATCGAATCCTGCACCGCGCTCTGGGTCTGCTTGAGGACGGTCAGCATCCGCTCGCTCACTTCGCTCAGCGGCGGCCGGCGAATGATGTGAAACCCGAACTGGGTCTTGACCACCCCGCTCACTTCGCCCGGCTTGAGGCTCCAGGCGACGGAGTCGAACTCGGGCACGAAGGCGCCCTTGGGACCGGGCGGCAGAAACCCGCTGTCGGCCTTGCTGCCCGGATCGCTGCTGTTCTGTGCTGCGAGCTTGCCGAAATTGCCGCTCTTGGCCTGCGGCAGCAGCCGCTCAGCGGTGGCTTTGGCTTTCGCGGTGTCGGCCGCGGTGCTGCCCGTGGCGGAGACGAGGATGTGCTGGAAGAGGCGAACGCCCTCGGCATGGTAGGCGCTGTCCACCGCCGCGGCGCCGGGACCGGCTCGCCGCGCGACGATGGTGTCGTGCCACACGCCCGAGCGGTTCTGGGCGAGCTGCGGCCAGAGCAGCCGTTCGAGCAAGGCGGAGTCGGGCTTGAGAGTTCCCCGGCCCACGCGATCGCCGAAGAGCGCGATGTCCACCCAGATGTTGGTCACCACCTCGGCGGCTTCCGGGTTGGCCTGGGGTCCGCCCACCCGGCTGATGATATCCGCCACGTACGCCGACTTGAGCTGGCGCGAACCGACCCGTGCCGCGGTTTCCGCATGGGAGGAAAAGACGTCCCGGAAACTGCTGCACCCGGTGAGTGCGCTTGCCACGATCAGGACTGCCAGGCCAACTCGACGCATGTCTGCTCCGAACTAGGGGTCAGAAGTCAGAGGTCAGAGGTCAGAGGTCCTTTGACCCTTTACCGTTCACTGCTCACCGCGACCAACGCCCGCACCAGCGCGGGGATCAGCGCTTCGCCGCCGAGCCGGACCAGCCGGAGCGCGAGCGGCACCGTACGGCGCACATCCGCCGCCAGCTGCACGTTGTCGAGGGCGGTGGTCAACCGGGCCATTCGTGGCGCGGTACCGGTCCGGAAAGTGACCCGGGCCTCGTCTCCGCGAACAAGGATGTGCTGGATGCCAAGCGTCCCGCCCAGCACCCGCAGCCGGGAGAGGTCGAGCAGCCGATCCGCCTCCTCCGGCAGGGGGCCGAAGCGTTCCCGCATTTCCCCCCGCAGCTCATCAATTTCACCCGACGCGACCGCCCGCGCCAGTCGGCGGTAGAGGTCCAGCTTGGTGTCGTCGTCCGCGATATAGCTGTCCGGCAAGTGGGTCGGGCGGTCGAAAACCACTTCGGGGGGCTGGGGGGCGGAGCCGTCTCCCGGTCCGCCGGTCCGCCGGTCGGCCCGCAGCGCCTTCACAGTCTCCTCGAGCCAGCGCAGATAGAGGTCGAACCCGACGGCGTGGGCGTGCCCGGATTGTTCGGCGCCGAGCAGGTTGCCCGCCCCCCGGATCTCCAGGTCCTTGAGCGCGATCCGGTAGCCGGCGCCCAGATCGGTGTGGTGCTCCAGCACCTTGAGGCGCTCCTCCGCCACCGCGTCCATGACGTCGGGGGTGAGCAGGTAGCAGTAGGCCCGCCGGTGGCTCCGGCCCACCCGTCCCCGCAGCTGATACAGCTGTGCCAGGCCGAGCCGGTGGGCGTCGTGGACGATCATGGTGTTGGCATTGGGGACATCGAGGCCCGACTCCACGATCATAGTGGAGACCAGCAGGTCCACCTCGCCGTTGACGAAGCCGAGCATAACCCGCTCCAGTCCTTCGGCGGCCATCTGGCCGTGCGCGACGCCGACTCGCGCCCGGGGCGCCAGGTGGCGGGCTCGCGCGGCGATGGTCTCGATGGTCTCGATCCGGTTGTGCACGAAAAAGACCTGGCCGCCCCGGTCGAGCTCCCGCGCCATCGCCTCCTCGAGCAGCCCGTCGTCCCAGGGCTCGACGAAGGTGAGGATCGGCGAGCGGTCGCGGGGCGGCGTCTCGATCAGGGTGAGATCCCGGAGCCCCGCGAGCGACATATGGAGCGTGCGCGGAATCGGGGTCGCCGTGAGGGTCAGCACGTCGATCACCAGCCGGAGCTCCTTGAGCCGCTCCTTGTGCCGCACGCCGAAGCGGTGCTCCTCGTCCACCACCAGCAGTCCGAGGTCCTTGAAGGTCACGTCCTTGGACAACAGGCGGTGGGTCCCGATGATGATGTCGATCTTGCCTTCGGCCAGCTCGCTCAGCGCCTTTTTCTGCTCGAGGGCAGTCCGAAAGCGCGAGAGGACTTCGACCCGCACGGGGTAGTCGGCCAGCCGCTCGGTGAAGGTGCGGCCGTGCTGGTCGGCCAGGATGGTGGTGGGCACCAGCACCGCGACCTGCTTGCCCCCCTGCACGGCCTTGAACGCGGCGCGCACCGCGATTTCGGTCTTGCCGTAGCCGACGTCTCCCACCAGCAGGCGGTCCATGGGGACCGGCCGCTCCATGTCGCGCTTCACGTCCTCGGTGGCCTTGCGCTGGTCGGCCGTGTCTTCGTACAGAAAGGCCGACTCGAGCTCGCGCTGCCAGCGGGTGTCGGGCGGGAAGGCGAATCCGGCGCTGACCTTCCGCCGGGCGTACAGGTCCAACAGCTCGGCGGCCATCTGCTTGATGGCCTCGCGAGCCTTCTCCCGCTGCTTCTTCCACGCGGTTCCACCCAGGCGATGCAGGCGCGGGGGCGCCTGGTCGCCGTCTTCGCCGGCGGCCCGGTAGCGATCCAGCTGGTCGAGCCGGTACAGCGGCACATTGAGCCGGTCGCCGCCTTCGTACTCCACCACCGCGACCTCGATGGTGGATTCCCCCACCATGATGGTCTGGATGCCGCGATAGACCCCGATCCCGTGGTCGAGGTGGACCACGTAGTCGCCGGCGGTGAGGGTCCCGGTGGCCAGCGAAGGCGCCGCCTGGCGGTAGCGGCGCAGGCGGCGCAGCCGGCGCGCCCGGCGGAAGATCTCGTGATCGGTGAGCACCCGGAGCGTCGGCATGACGAAGCCGCCGTCCAGCGCGCCGACGGCGAGCTGCGCCGCCGGGCCCCGCCCTTCGCCTTCGTGCAGCAGCTCGTCGAGCCGCTCCAGCTGGCCGGCGTTATCGCACAGAATCAGGGTCGCCCCGCCGTTCAGCAGGGCGCGCAGCCGGCCCAGGTTCCGGTCCACGGCCTCCGGCGGCAGAAAGCCGGCCTGGAGGTCCGGGCGCTCCTCCCGCAGCAGGAGCCTCGGGAAGCGCCCCAGCCGGGTCGCCCACTCCGCGGGCTCGGCGAAAAGGTCCTCTCGCGCGGGGGGCAGCTCGCCCAGCCGCCGCGCGATCTCGAGGTGATGCTCGGCCTCTTTCCAGGCGCGGGACACCTCCTCCGCGTTAGGATGGCTGGCCTCTTCGATCACGAGCGTCTCGGACGGGAGGAGATCCAGCAGAGTTTGTCGCTGGGGCCGGTGAGGTCGGTGCGGTCGACTCGCCGCAGGACCGACTTCACTGGCCTCACCGATCGCACTGACCGCACCGCCGGTCCCGACCCCGATCGGCAGCACGGTCACAGTGCTCTGTTCCTCCCCGCTGCGCTGCGAGGTGAGGTCGAAGCTGCGGATCGAGCTGATCTCGTCGCCCCACCACTCCATGCGGGCCGGCGCCGCCATGCCGAAGCCGTAGAGGTCGACGATGCCGCCGCGCACGCTGAACTCGGCGATCTCGGTGACGACGGGCACCCGGCGGTAGCCCATCTGCTCGAGCGCGGCGACCACCTGGCTCAGCGATCGGTGCATGCCGACGCCCAGCTCCAGGCGCAGCCGGTCGAGCGCATCGGGTACCAGCGTTTTCTCGGCGGCGGCTCGGGCCGTGGTGACCAGGATGCGCAGCCGCCCGCGCAGCAGACCTTCGAGCGTTTCGGCGCGTTCGCCCGCGATCTCGTAGTGCGGCTCTTCTTCGCCCAGGGCCTCGCGCTGCGGGTACAATGCGGTGGCCCGGTCGCTGAGCGTGGCGAGATCGGCGAGCCAGCGCTCGGCATCCGCCGGTGTGGCCGCGACGATCAGGAAGAGCCGCTGGGGGAATTGCTCGGCGAGCCAGGCCAGCATCACGGCACCGCTCGAACCGGCGAGCCCGCCGAGTCGCAGCGCGGTGCCGGCGGCCGGCATCCGCGCGGGAAGATCCTGGGCGAACGGAGTCCGCGCGAAGGCGGATAGGATCGGCTCGATCATGCCGGCCGCCGGGCAGCGCGCCGTGCCCCGAG
>DATCWE010000019.1:0-4476 GCA_036566495.1 Gemmatimonadales bacterium
GCGGCCCCCGCCGGGAGATTCCCGGACTGACCCAGGGGCCGATCCGCTGGAGCCCCGACGGGACAGCTCTCTGGGTGTTCCGGCCCGGCGCCGCGGGGCACCGGGGCGTGGACCGCGTTGACGTCGCGACCGGGCGCCGGACCCCGCTGTTCGACATCGACGAGCTGCAGGGCGTCGCCACGCCGTTCGTGGGGTCGCTCTCGATCGCCGATGACGGGCGCTCCTACGTGTACTTCACCCGGACCTACAGCTCGCTGCTCTTCTCGGTCGAAGGGGTGCGATGAGGGCTCATCCCTGAGCCATGAGATCGCTGCGCCGGATCCTGCCCCTCCTCATCCTCTGCGCCTGCTCCCGCAACGTCGATTGGCCCGTCTACCAGGGCAGCGATAAGCACGACCACTTCGTGACGCTCTCGCAGATCACACCCGAGAACGTGTCCCAGCTGAAAGTGGCGTGGAGCTACGACACCAGGGACGCCTTCGAGGGTTCCGAGATGCAGTCGAACCCCGTGGTGGTCGGGGGCAGGCTCTACGCGATGTCGCCCAAGCAACGCGCCTTTGCCCTCGACGCCGCCACCGGCAAGCAGCTCTGGAGCTTCGATCCAACCAACGGCAAGTTCAGCGGCCCCCGCATCCGCTACCGCGGCGTGGTGGTGCACGACGGCCGGGTGTACTTCAACTACCGGTACCGCCTCTTCGCGCTCGACGCGAACACCGGCCGCAAGGCAGCCGGGTGGGGCAACGACAGCGGCTGGGTGGACTTGCGAGCCGGACTCGGCCGCCCGGTCGAAGGGCTGTCGGTCAGCGCGAGCACGCCGGGCGTCGTGTACCAGGACATGCTCATCATCGGGACCGCAGTGCCCGAAGCGCTGCCGAGCGCGCCGGGCGACATCCGCGCCTATGACGTGAAGACCGGCGCGATCCGCTGGACCTTCCACACCATTCCGCACCCGGGCGAGCTCGGCTACGAAACCTGGCCGCCGGACGCGTGGAAGATCGCGGGTGGCGTGAACGCCTGGTCCGGCGTCACGGTAGATCAGCGGCGCGGCATGGTGTTCTTCGCGACCGGCTCGGCGTCCTACGACTTCTACGGCGCCAATCGCGTGGGCGATAATCTTTTCGCCAACTCCATCGTCGCGCTCGAGGCTAACACCGGCCGGCGCATCTGGCATTTCCAGGGACTGAAGCACGATCTCTGGGACCGCGACTTCCCCGCGGCGCCCGCGCTGGTCACCGTGGTGCGCGATGGAAGGCGGATCGACGCCATCGCGCAGATCACCAAGACGGGGCATGTGTGGGTGCTCGATCGCGCAACCGGCAAGGAGCTCTTCCCGAGCGAGTGGCGGCGGATGCCGAAAGGGACGCTGCCCGGCGAAGTAACGGCCGACTCACAGCGCTTTCCCCAGCTCCCCAAGCCGTTCGTGCGGCAGCGACTCACCGAAGCGGACCTCACCGACCGAACCCCCGCGGCGCACGAGGCGGCGCTCGAGCTGTGGCGGGAAAACCCCACGCCCGATCCCTTCACTCCCCCCAACGAAAAGGGGATCATCATCTTCCCCGGCGTAGACGGAGGCGGCGAGTACGGCGGGCCCGCGTTCGATCCCGAGACGGGCCTGCTCTATGTGAACGCGAACGAAATGGGATGGGTGCTCAAGATCGTCCGGCGGGAGGAAACCTCGCTGTTCGGTGCGTACTGCGCCGAGTGTCACGGACCGCGCACTACGCCGCTCGCGCCGACCCTGACGGGCGTGGCCCAGCGCCTGAGCCGGGCTCAGATCCTGAACGAGATCCGGACCGGCACCGGGCGGATGCCCGCGTTCGCCACTTCCCTAGGCGACTCAGGCGTGGCCGAGCTCGTCGAGTACCTCGTGAGCGGCACGCCGACGCGGCGCACTCCGCGCGACGTCCCGACCTTCCTCAAGTACCGCAACGCGTCGTTCGATATCTTCCTCGACCACGAGGGCTATCCCGCGATCAAGCCACCCTGGGGCACGCTCACCGCGATCGATCTCAACACCGGCGCGACCCGCTGGTCCCTGCCGTTCGGCGAGTACCCCAAGCTCGCGGCGCAAGGGCTCAAGCACACCGGCTCGGACAACTACGGCGGGGCGATCGTGACGCGGAACGGACTCCTCATCATCGCGGCCACGACCTACGACAACAAGATCCGCGCCTTCGACAAGTCGAACGGCAAGCTGCTCTGGGAGGCCCAGCTTCCTGCCGCGAGCAACACGACGCCCGCGACGTACATGGTAAACGGGCGCCAGTATGTCGTCGTCGCCTGCGGGGGCGGCAAGAACGGCGCGCCCAGCGGCGGGACCTACGTGGCGTTTGCGCTGCCGACGCAGTAAACCGACCGCACTGGCTGGCACCCACTCGAGGAGACCGCAACGAGGAAAACCTTCACCAGAGTCTTGATCGCAATGGCGCTTCCGGCCACGCTCGCCGCGCAGCGCTTTCAGCTCCCCGGCTTGCTCGCGATGGACTTCTCCCAGTTGACGAACAGGAACCCACCGGGTGCCTCGAACTTCGGCTCGCCCGGCCCGGGCAGGATCTGGAGCTGGAGCTCTTCGATCTTGTTCTTGGAGCAGTCCCAGCAGGCGAGCGCGAAATCGCCGTCCCGCCGAGTCCGCGACAGCAGCATCACGTGCACCATCGCGTTGTCGGTCACCAGGGCGTCGTTCTTGTAGAGGTGGCCAATCGCCCACAGCGCCACGGCGCTGTTGATCGTCGGCACCAGCGGCGTGTGCACCGCGGTGTTCCCGTGGTAGTACAGGCCCAGGATCACCCCCCCGAAGCGCGGATGATGCGGCACGTCCTTGGTCTGCACGCGATCGAGCACGAGCTTCCAGCGCGCCGCGTCCTTGGTCGTGAATTCGGCGATGCCGTCCACCGAATCGCGCACCGCGCCCTTGTCCCAGGCGGTGAGCGTGAAGCTGCCCGCGATCGGAGTCACGTTGTTGGAATACGGACCATCCTTCACCTGCGACTCGAGTCCTTCCTTCTCGTCGCCGAACTGCTGCAGAATCGGGGCGGCGCTGTCGGGGAACGGGAACGGGCCCGGGAGGATCTGGATGACGGGCCCTCCCCCCGTCACCCGGATCGCCGGGGTGTTCCGTGACGCGTCGCCCCGCTCGAGATCGCCCCTCTCGTGCGCCGGTGATTCGCTCAGCGTCCCGGCAGCCTTGCCCGAGGCGGGCATGACTGGGGGGCTGACGACTTTCAGGTGGGTCTCCATGCCGAGCTTCTTGTGCGAGTCCATCCCAACCGGGCAGTACACCTCGTAGGTCCCCGGCGTGAGCGTGAGCGTCAGCGTGGTGCTCGCGCCCGGCTGGATGATGTCGGTCTCCCGCTCGATCCCCGGTCCCCGGATCTCGAAGGCGTGGGGGATGCTGCCGGCATTCGTGACCGTGAAGGTCGCGCTGCCCGCCGCGATGGTGCGCTGCGACAGCTCGACCATCCACTCGGACAGCCTGGCGTTCACCGCCACCGGGCGACCCGGAATGCGGGGTGCGGACGTCCCGGCGACGGTCAGCGTCGTGAACAGGAGCCCGAGGACGGGCCCGGACCGCAGAACGTGAAGGGAACTCATACGGTATCTTCCTCCGGAGAAAGTGTGACGGCTGTGTGGTTCATGCCGGAGACTCCGGGCACGTCAGGGTTATTCCGCGGGAATAAACCCGCCACCGGCGGAGTCTTCTCCCCAAGGCCAACACGGTATCGTGAGGGGTCTGGTTGAACTCAAGCGAGCTGGCGCGATTCGAGACCGCCGTGTTGCCGCACCTGGACGCGGCCTATACGCTGGCGCGCTACTTGACGAGGAATGAGCAGGATGCCGAGGACGTCGTGCAGGACGCTTGCCTGCGGGCGCTCAAGTATTTCGACGGCTTCCGCGGAGAGGGGGGGGCCAGCGCGCGCGCCTGGCTGCTCACGATCGTGCGCAACACCGCCCATTCCTGGCGACGGCGAACTCGCGCCGACACCCTCGCCACGGAGTTCGACGAGACCGCGCACAGTGATGCGGTGGCCGATGACCACCCGGAGGGAATGCTGCTGCGGAGCTCCGCGAAGGAAGCGCTCGGCAGGGCGCTCGGCGAGCTGGCGCCGGAGTTTCGTGAGGTGATCGTGCTGCGCGAGCTGCAAGGATTGTCGTACCAGGAGATCAGCGAGGTCGCGGGCGTGCCGGTCGGCACGGTGATGTCACGCCTGTCCCGCGCGCGCGCGCGCCTCCAGCAAACGCTGCGAGAAGAGGAACCCTGACGTGACCCATCCGGGCTTCGAAGCCCAGTTGGACGCCTACCTGGACGGCGAGCTGGCCGCCGCCGACGCGCGGGAGCTCGAGGCGCATCTCGTCCAATGCAGCGAGTGCGCCCGGTTCCGGGACGGACGGCTCGCATTGCGCTCGGCGATCGCCGCGGGCGTCCCCGCGTTTCAGGCGCCCGACGCCCTGCGTGGGCGCGTGCGGGCGGCACTCGAG
>DATCWE010000027.1:0-6097 GCA_036566495.1 Gemmatimonadales bacterium
CGCCGTCGCGGTCACAACCTGGGTCCCGGCGTTGCCCAGCCGCCAGCTCGTCGCCGCCGCACGGCCCAGAAAGTCCGTTTGGGCGGCGACACCGGTCAGCTGTCCGCCGCCCTGGGCCACCTGGAAATCGACGGGGATCCCCGCCACCGGATTGCCGACCCCGTCGGTGACTGTCACCTCGGGCGCTCCGATCAGGTAATTGCCGAAAAAGCCGCTGAGCGAAGTGCCGGCGCTGGCGACGACCTGAGCCGGCAACCCCGCGGTGCCGATGGCATCGAAGCTGACGGGGGCGCGGCCAGGGGTACTCGCTTCCAGGCGGTTCAGGCCCGGCGTGGTGCCCAGCACCCAGCGAATCGGCCGCGCGGTACCGTCCGCGGCGGTGACGGTGGTTCCCCCGATCACGCTTCCTCCGCCGCTGGTTACGGTGAAGGTGACCGCCACATTCGGCAGCGGAGTGCCGTCATCCCGGAGGGCGCGCACCGCAGGGAGAATCGGCACGGAAGTGCCCGCGTTCGCGGTCTGCCCGGCTCCTGCAAAGGCGGTCAGCGAGGCCGGAATCCCGATGGCCTCGAAGAGGGCCACGGCGCCATTGGCAATCCGCGCCTCGATCGAATAAGTCAGGGCATCCGGACCGATGGTCCAGCCGCCCAGGGTCGCGCTCCCCGCCGCATCGGTCGTCCCGGCCGTTCCGCTCACCACGGAGCCCGGTTGCAGCAGCTCGAACGTGACGGACGCTCCGGCAAGCAGGTTGCCGAATCTGTCGGTAACCGTCACCGCAGGGAGGGTGCTTACCGCGTGGCCCACCACGACATGCTGGAGCACCGCGGTGCTTGCCAGCACAATCGTCGGTGGGCCCGCCGCCGCGTTGGCGGTCGTGCTGGAATGGATCGGGCTACTCCCCGTCGTGGCAGCGGTCAGGGTCTGCGCCCCGATTTTGGACCCGAGCGTCCAGGTGAACTGGGCCGTGCCGTCCGTGCCGGTCTTTGCGGAAGCGGGGGTGACGGATCCGCTTCCGGACGATTCCACGCCCACGGCGATGGTCACATCGGCAACCGGCCCGCGGGAATTGCGGGCCTCGATCACGACCTTCAGGGGGAGCACGGTCCCCACCTGACCGCTTTGCTGCTCGCCTGCCTTGAATACCAGGAGCGTCGGTTCACTGGGCCCGCTGCTGTCGCCCCCGCACGCAGCGGCTATTGCCAGCGGGATGGAAACCAGGAGGGAGCGCACGAGGGCGCGAAAACGAAGCACGTTCTTTATGAACACGGTCACTGCCACTATGCTAAATTGTCGACGAATCGTTACTCCCGAATATAGTGAGAGACACTTCGTGACGCCTTTATCCTGAGGGGGAACCGATTCTGTACCCCACCCCCACCATCCGCAAATTATTGGCTCTGCTGTATCTAGCCGGTACGCTGCTGTTGCTGGACCAGCTGGCGGACCTCGCCGCGACGCTGCTGGCGAACTCTCCCTCGCCCGGCGCGGCCAATTGGCGCTTCGGGGCCTTCGGTCTGGTGACGAGCCGATTGAGCGTATTGCTCATTGCGGACGTCATGCTCTTCGCCGCGGCCATCGGGCTCGATCACCGGAAGGTGCTCAGACTCCTGGGGGTCTTCCACCTCCTGCTGGTTCCGGTCCTGCTCGGAGCGCTGGCGATTTTCGGGCTCGACTGGCTGCAGGTGCGCGGTCGCGTGCCGGCAGGCGGCCGGATCCGCTTCCATCTGGCCGGGGCACGCGCCGCGATGCTGGCCCTGCTCGCCACTCTGCTGGCCGGTTGGGGAGGGTTGACCGCATTTCGCGCTGGGCGGCACAGCAGGACGTCTCGCCACGAGGGAGAGCTGTCACCCCTCATCAGCATCGCCGGGCAGCCGCGGGGAAGAACGGAGTCATGATAGCAGCGAAGCCCTTCATCCCCCTGCTGATGGTGGTCGGGGGCGTGATCCTGCTGCAGCAGGCGGTCGACCTGGCTTTGCTGCTGCCCGGAGTCGACTTTGCCACTCCGGCCGGCCGGGTGCGCCAGCTGCTGGCCGTCGAGTCCCGCAGTCCCGGATTGCTCGCGGCGGATCTCCTCCTCCTCTGGGGCAGCATCCTTGGCGGCAAACGCCAGGTGCTCCTGGGGGCGGCTGCCCTGCACCTCACGGTGGGGGCGCTGCTGCTCCTCCTGCTGCCGCTTTTCCTGGTGGACGCGGGCAGCCTGGCGCATGGGTTCGGGAGCGGGGAAGCGACGGCCTTCAAGGTCGTGGTCGCCCGGACACTGCTGGTGCTGGCTTTCCTGGGGCTGGCCGGACTGCTTGGGGGGCGTGCCTTGAGGACCCTTGGCCGGGACGCCCAAACCGCTTCCGCCGCGCCTTGACCGGGGCCGCAAGTGCTGATAGCTTAAGAGTCTGTGGCAAAAATGCCCTGAAACCAGGCAAGCCCCAAGAAAGGCTCCTAAGCCGCACCGGATGCCCACGATCAACCAGCTGATACGCCACGGGCGCAAGTCGCCGGTCGGCAAGGACAAGTCCCCCGCGCTCAAGTCGAACCCGTTTCGTCGGGGTGTCTGCACGCGCGTGTATACCACGACCCCCAAGAAGCCCAATTCGGCGCTCCGCAAGGTCGCCAAGGTGCGCCTGACCAACGGTTTTGAAGTCATCGCCTACATCCCCGGCGAAGGCCACAATCTCCAGGAGCACTCGATCGTGCTGATTCGGGGAGGCCGGGTGAAGGACTTGCCGGGCGTGCGCTATCACATTGTGCGGGGTACGCTGGATGCCGCCGGGGTAACCGGACGCAAGCAGAGCCGCTCGAAGTACGGCGCCAAGGCGCCCAAGGCCGGAGCGCCCAAGTGAGCCGTCGTTCCAAGTCGGTCAAGCGGCCGGTGCCGGCGGATCCCCGCTACGACAGCCAGACCGTCTCCAAGTTCATCAACAACCTGATGTACGAGGGGAAGAAGAGCGTCGGCGAAGGGATTTTCTACCGGGCCATGGACCTGATTGAGGAGCGCACCGGCCAGCCCGGCGTGACGGTCTTCAAGCAGGCGGTGGCCAACGTGAAGCCGGCGCTCGAGGTCAAGAGCCGGCGCGTGGGCGGAGCCTCGCTGCAGGTGCCGGTCGAGGTGCGCCCCGAGCGGCGCACCGCGCTGGCCATGCGCTGGCTGATCTCGTTTGCCCGCGCCCGCAGCGAGAAGACCATGGCCGACCGGCTGGCGGCGGAGCTGGTCCTCGCGTCCAAGGGCGAAGGCAACGCCATCAAGAAGAAGGAAGACACGCACCGGATGGCGGAAGCCAACCGGGCGTTTGCGCACTATCGCTGGTAGCTAGGAAATCAGGCCGTGTGACGAGCGGACGCCGCTCACCACCTCCGGCCCTCTAACGACAACGCGTGGTGCTTCCGATGGAAGCCCACATCCCGGCCGGGTTTCGGGATGCGCGCGGAGCGATACCACCGGATTCGTCCGGGTCGGTCGCCCCGCTTTTTCGTTGACCAGGATCGATGCTCGCTATGGCTCGTGAAACGCCGCTCGAACGCTATCGGAATATCGGCATCATGGCCCACATTGATGCCGGGAAGACGACTACGACCGAGCGTATCCTGTATTACACCGGCAAGAACTACAAGATCGGTGAGGTCCATGATGGCGCTGCCACCATGGACTGGATGGAACAGGAGCAGGAGCGCGGCATCACCATCACCTCCGCCGCGACGACCTGTTTCTGGAAGCGCGCGGACACCCTTTATCGCATCAACATCATCGACACCCCCGGGCACGTGGATTTCACCGTCGAGGTGGAGCGCTCGCTCCGGGTGCTCGACGGCGCCGTGACCCTGTTGGACTCGGTGGCGGGCGTCGAGCCCCAGACCGAGACCGTCTGGCGTCAGGCCGATCGCTACGGAGTGCCGCGGATCATCTTCGCCAACAAGATGGACCGCATCGGGGCCGACTTCGACCGCTGTCTCGACATGATTCGGGGCCGGCTCACCCGGCGGGCCTTCCCGCTCCAGCTGCCGGTCGGTTCGGGCGAGCTGTTTACCGGGCACATCGACGTGCTGCGGCGGGTCGAAGTGATCTTCGACGACGCGACGCTGGGCAAGGAATTCGAAGAGATGCCGGTGCCCGAGGCGTATCGGGAGCGGGTCGAACAAGCCCGCCACGACGTGATCGAAGCCGCGGTCGAACACGACGACAAACTGATGCAGAAGTACCTGGATGGCGCCGAGCTCTCCCTGGAGGAGATTCACATCGCGATCCGCAAGGCCACCTGCGCAGGCGCCATCGTGCCGGTGCTGTGCGGCGCCTCGTTCAAGAACAAGGGCGTGCAGGCGCTGCTGGATGCCGTGGTCGATTACCTGCCCAGCCCGGTCGACATCAAGCCGGTGCAGGGACACCTGCCCCAGCACGACGACACCCACATCGAGCGGAAGGCCGCGGACAGCGAGCCCTTTGCCGCCCTGGCCTTCAAGGTCGCCACCGACCCGTACGTCGGGCGGCTCACCTTCTTCCGGGTCTACTCCGGCTCCATCAAGTCGGGCAGCTACGTCTACAACAGCACCAAAGACAAACGCGAGCGGATCGGCCGTCTGCTGCAGATGCACGCCAACAAGCGCGAGGAGATCGAAGAGGTGCTCGCCGGCGACATCGCCGCGGCGATCGGCCTCAAGGACACCCGCACCGGCGACACCCTCTCGGACGATGACAATCCCGTCATCCTGGAGGCGATGAAGTTTCCCAATCCGGTCATCGACGTCGCCATCGAGCCCAAGACCAAGGCCGATCAGGACAAGCTCGGCATCGCCCTCCAGAAGCTGGCGGAGGAAGATCCGACCTTCCGGGTGCGGACCGATGTCGACACCGGCCAGACGATCATCGCCGGCATGGGCGAGCTGCACCTCGAGATCATCGTCGACCGGATGAAGCGGGAGTTCAAGGTCGAGGCCAACGTGGGGCGCCCGCAGGTGGCCTACCGCGAGACGGTGCGCAAGAAGGTTTCCGACGTGGAAGGCAAGTTCATCCGGCAGTCGGGCGGCAAGGGCCAGTACGGGCACGTCGTCATCGATCTCGAGCCGGGCGAGCAGGGCTCCGGCTTCCATTTCGAAGACAAGATTGTGGGCGGCGTCATTCCGCGCGAGTTTATCCGGCCGGTCGAGGCCGGCATCAAGGAAGCGCTGGAGACCGGGGTGCTGGCCGGCTATCCGGTGGTGGATGTGAAGGTGTCGCTGGTGTTCGGCAGCTACCACGACGTGGACAGCTCCGAGATGGCGTTCAAGATCGCCGGCTCCATGGCGTTCAAGGAGGCGGCGAAGGCCGCCCACCCGGTCCTGCTGGAGCCCGTCATGGAGGTCGAGGTGGTGACGCCGGCCGACTTCCTGGGCGACGTGATCGGCGACTTGTCGAGCCGCCGCGGCAAGATCGGCGGGATGACGCAGCGCGGAGACGCGCAGGTCGTGGCCGGCGAAGTGCCGCTGGCCGAGATGTTCGGCTACTCCACCCAGCTGCGCAGCATGACGCAGGGACGCGCGGTGTATTCGATGCAGTTCGATCACTACGCCGAGGTGCCCAAGCAGGTGGCGGAGCAGATCGTGGCGAAGGTAAAAGGATAGCAATCAGGCCGGTAACAACGCAGAGGACCGAGGACACCATGGCGAAGGCCAAATTCGAGCGCACCAAGCCCCACGTGAACGTCGGCACCATCGGGCACGTGGATCACGGCAAGACGACGCTGACGGCGGCGCTGACCAAGGTCTCGGCGGACAAGGGCTGGGGCACCAAGTACATCAGCTACGACGAAGTGGCCAAGGCCTCGGCGAGCCAGGGGCGGCGCGATGCGACCAAGATCCTGACCATCGCGACGAGCCACGTGGAGTACGAGACGCCGAAGCGGCACTACGCGCACGTGGACTGCCCGGGCCACGCCGACTACGTGAAGAACATGATCACGGGGGCGGCGCAGATGGACGGGGCGATCCTGGTGGTGAGCGCGGTGGACGGGCCGATGCCGCAGACGCGGGAGCACATCCTGCTGGCGCGGCAGGTCAACGTGCCGAGCATCGTGGTGTTCCTGAACAAGTGCGACCTGGTGGACGACGCGGAGCTGCTGGATCTGGTGGAGCTGGA
>DATCWE010000073.1:0-3160 GCA_036566495.1 Gemmatimonadales bacterium
GATTTCCCTGGCAAAGCGATCGGTCCCGATGCTCATGGCCAGCTCGGGGTGCAGCACCTTCAGGGCGACGAGCCGATCATGGCGGAGGTCGCGGGCCAGGAAGACGGCCGCCATGCCGCCCCGGCCGAGCTCGCGCTCGACCGTATAGCGACCGGCCAGACCTGCTTGCAGCATGTGCAGTACATCGGCCATGACGCGGAGTTCCTCCGGGGCAGGAATCTAGTGAAATGTGGCTCGGAGGTCCCGTCGGGGGTTACCTCCAGTATCAATTGGCGCCCGCCCCTCCCATTATTGAGCGACCCCAGCCGACAACGTCGCGCCCGAAGCGGTGTTTCATCATTCACCGAAGAGGCCCAATGGAACGTCGTGCCGTGATACCAGCCTGCATCCTGGCCTGCATCGTCTCGCTCGGCACGACGCCGGCGAACGCCCAGCGTCCCCAGACCCGGCAGGGGTTCTGGTTCAACGGTGGTCTCGGCTACGGCTCCCTTGGCTGCGAGGATTGCAGCGGGCGGACGGGAGGGCTCAGTGGCGGGCTCTCGTTGGGCGGCACGATCAGCCCGAAGTTTCTGCTCGGAGTCGGGACCACGGGGTGGTACAAGTCGGAAGACGGTGTGACGCTGACGGTCGGGACGCTCGATGCGCGGATGCGTTTCTATCCATCTACCAAGGGCGGGTTCTTCCTCACCGGCGGCCTGGGGATCGGATCCATCAGCGCCGATGTCGCGGGGTTCGGCAGCGGCAGCGAAACCGGCGTGGGCCTGGTGCTGGGGTTGGGATTCGACATCCGGGTGGGGACCAACGTGAGCCTGACGCCGTTCTGGAACGGCTATGCCGTCAGATCCTCCGACACCAACGCGAACGTCGGCCAGCTCGGCCTGGGCATCACCGTTCACTAGCGCGCGAGTTCCCGGGGCTCTCGCTCTCTCACCGCCGTGACAGCGCCGGCGATGAAGCCAACAGACCCCGCAGCCGATTGGCGAGGGCCTCGGTGCCGCTGGCATCGCTGTTGCCCAACACGACCAGCACGTACTCCAGGTCAGGGTAGATATCGACCTGGTTGGATACTCCGGTGAATCCCCCGCCGTGGCCCACGATCCGCACGCCGTTCCAGTTCCGGGTTTCCAGCCCGTAGCCGTCCTTCCCCCCGTACTCCGTGGCGATGTACCCGGTCATCGCCCGGCGTGTCAGCTCCGGTCCCAGCAGCTTTCCGCTCAACAGCGCCAACGCGAAGCGGGTCAGGTCCGCGGCGGTGGACACTCCGCCGCCCGCGGGACTGCCGGAGCCGGAATCGGCCTCCTCGCCGGCGGGATACCAACGGTCGGGTTCGGGAGCAGCGCCGGGTCCGCCGCCCGGCCGCCGGTTGGTGTATCCGCGGGCGCGGAGTGCCGCGGGACCGGAGCGATAGCTCGTGTTCGTCATGCCGGCGGGAGCGAACACCGCCTGTTCCACCGCTGCGGCAAACGGCACTCCTGACAGCCGTTCCACCGCCGAACCGAGCAGCAGGAAGTTGGAATTACTGTAGGACCACGCCGTCCCGGGCGGAAACTCCAGCGGCGCCGCCGCGAAGAAGGGCCAGTAGTCGGAGAGCGTCCTGAGGTTGGCCCGCTGCGCCCAGTAGTGAGGCGAACGGAAAAGGTCCGGAATCCCGGACGACATGGTGAGAAGCTGGTGTAGGGTGACCCCGGCAGACGGAGCTGGCAGGTCGGGCAGCACCGAGCCGATCGTCGCCTCGAGGTCGAGCCGTCCCGCTTCCACCAGGCGCAGCGCGGCCACCGCGGTGAACAATTTGCTCACCGACGCGAGCTCGAAGCGCGTCTGCGGTGTGTTTGGCCGGCGCGCCTCCCGGTCCGCGAATCCAAAGGCCTCCTCCAGCAGCGGCCGGCCGCCATGGGTCAGCAGCACGACACCCGAGAAGGCGTCGGCCCGGGACAACCGATCCGCCAGGGCGCGCAAGTCGGCGACCAGCGCCCGCTCCGTGGAAACGGTGAGCGCGCTCCAGTCGGCCGGCTCGGTGAACGGCAGCAGTCCCACGCCGGTGATTCCGTGGGGCTCCAGGCTGTCGACGTCGAGATAAATCACGCCCCAGCCGCCGGTGAGGCCATGCCGCACCGTGACGACTGCGGCGGACGGGGTGAGCGAATCGACTCGGACGGGGGTGAGACTCCCGTAGTTCCGGAACCAGAGCTGGAAGCCGGCGGCGCGCTGGGGCGCGGAGCGCTGGGCCAGGGACGCCGCCGCATAGAGCCTCGCGAGGCCGGCCGCCACGCTGTCGGGCCTTCCCGTGTTGTACACGGCGAGAAAGCCCGCCAGGGCCCGGCCCGCCGCGGTCTTGGCCAGCGCTGCATCGCCCGGCGCGGGCGAAGCGGGGGCCGGCGAACTGACCGGTGTGCAACCGAGCAGCAGCGCCATGGTCGCGACCCCGGGCCATCTCATCGGGCCGCCCTTCGGCTCCCGAGCAACTGGGTGGCGCCGGCCACCAGCAGCAGCGCGACCTGTCTGGTGCGTCGTTTCACCTCGGCGCGGCCGCCTTGCTGCGACGGATCCATGTAGTAGGGCAGCAGCCAGTTGGTGCCGATGAGCAAGGCGTCTGCGGTACGGCGGATCAGCGGCTCCGAGGCCCGCGCCGAGGAGCGGAGCTCCCGCAGCACCCCGGCAAAGATCCGGGACTCGGTCTCGAGCAGGCGCTCGCGCTGAATCAGCAGGGCGGGGCGGATGGCGGCGAACATCTCATGCAGGCTTTCGGGGGCGCTGCCCAGCTGATCGTAACGGCCGAGCACCCGGGCCTCGAGCATGCGGAGCAGGCGCCGGTCGGCGGGGAGCGGCTCGGCTGCCAGGGTGCGCAGCCGGTCGAAGACCCGGTCGCTCCAGCGATTGACCACGGCGAGGGCGACTTCCTCCTTGCTGTCGAAGTGGAGGTAGACGCTTCCCTTGCCGATGCCGGCTTCGCGAGCCAGGTCCTCGACTGTCACGCGGCGATAGCCGTGACGCAGCAGGAGCCGCTCGGCGGCGTCGAGCAGCAGAGGGTGGGCGGTGCCGGGTGGCCGGGCCATGGAATCCGTCCGTGACTGATGACCAAAATTGTATTCTGGTCACTCTGCCCGGACAAGGGGCGCCGCCAGGAATCGGGTGCGAGGGCGGTGGCTAGGGCCGCGTTCCC
>DATCWE010000305.1:0-7385 GCA_036566495.1 Gemmatimonadales bacterium
GCCGGTGCCGGAGCGCGTCACCCTGCGGCCCCCGGAGCAGTTCAAGCTGATCGGCCGCTCGATCCCTCGCCTGGATGTCCTCGAGAAGGTCACCGGGCGCGCCGGCTTCGGCCTCGATGCCGCGCCGGAGGGCGTGCTGACCGCGGTCATCGCCCGCTGTCCCGTATTCGGCGGCACGCTGCGTTCCTTCGATGCGGCGGCCGCGCGCGCCGTGCCGGGCGTGCGCCACGTGCTCGAGACCGATGACGGCGTCGCGGTGGTGGCCGATGGTTATTGGCAGGCGATCCGGGGTCGGGACGCCCTCAAGCTGGTGTGGGACGAAGGCGCGCTCGCCTCGCTCGATGATGCCGCGGTGAGCGCGCAGCTCGAAGCCCTCGCCCGGCAGGGCGGGGAGCTGGCGCGCAAAGTCGGGCTGGGTGCGGTGGCGCCCGCCGGACGCACCATCGAGGCGGTGTACGAGGTGCCCTACCTGGCCCATGCCCCCATGGAGCCGATGAATTGCACCGCCCACGTGCACGCCGGGGGCGTCACGCTCTGGGTACCCACCCAGTATCAGACCGGTCCCAAGCTGCTGGGCGGCGGCACCCGCGGCGTCGCGGCCCGCCTCGCCAGCGTCCCCATGGAGAGGGTCACCGTCCATACCACCCATCTGGGCGGCGGCTTCGGCCGGCGCGCCGAGACCGATTTTGTCGCTGAGGCGGTGCGGATCGCCCGGGAAGTCCACGTGCCCGTCAAGGTCGTCTGGAGCCGCGAGGACGACCTCCGGCATGACCAGTACCGCCCGGCCGCGCGGCACCTGCTGCGCGCCGGGTTAGGCTCCTCCGGGCTGCCCGAGCTCTGGTCCCATCTGGTCGTCTGTCCCTCCATCATCCAGAAATTCATGCCGCGCTGGCTGCCCCGCTTTGCCACCCGCCTCGCGGGCCCCCTCAAGGGCGGCGTGGACGCCAACGCCATCGAGGGGGCCGCCGAGCTGCCCTATGCCATCCCCAACCTCGAGGTGCGCTACCAGCGCGCCGACCTCGGCGTGCCGGTGGGCTTCTGGCGCTCGGTGGGACATTCCCACACCGCCTTCGCGGTCGAGTGCTTCATGGACGAGCTCGCCGGGCTCGCCGGCAAGGACCCGCTCGACTTCCGGCGCGCTCTGCTCGCCGGCTCTCCCCGCCATCTGGGCGTGCTGAACCTCGTCGCGCGGGAGTCCGGCTGGGGGACGCCGGCACCCGCCGGCCGCTTCCGCGGCCTCGCCTTGCACGATTCGTTCGGCAGCTTCGTCGCCCAGGTGGCCGAAGTGTCAGTGCAGGCGGGCGCGGTCCGGGTGCACCGGGTGGTCTGCGCGGTGGATTGTGGCCAGGTGGTCAATCCCGACATCGTGAAGGCGCAGATGGAGGGCGGCATCGTCTTCGGCCTCACCGCCGCGCTCAAAGGCCGGGTGACGCTGGAGCGGGGCCGCGTGAAGCAGAGCAACTTCCACGATTATCCGCTGCTCACCATGCGGGAGATGCCGGTCATCGAGGTCCACATCGTGCCGAGCCGGCTCGAGCCCGGTGGGGTGGGCGAGCCGGCGACTCCGCCCATCGCGCCCGCCGTGGTCAACGCGGTGTTCGCGGCCACCGGCCAGCGGGTGAGGCAGCTTCCCCTCTCGCTCGGCTGAGCCGCCCCGCATCCCTGATTCCCCAACCCCGACCCCAAGCCAATGCGCCCCTTCACCGCGCTGCTCCCCCTCGCCCTGCTGGCCGCCTGTCGCCCCAAGGCCGAGCCCCCCGAGGCGGCCATGACCCGCCAGGCCGCCGACCAGCAGGCCGCGGAGGATGCCATCCGTCCGCTGGTGGAGCGCTTCGTCACCCACTACAACTCGGGCCACGCCGACTCGCTCGCCGCGTTCTATGCCCCCGATGCCCACCTGATGCCGTCCAACCTGCCCGCCGTGGTGGGGCAGGCGGCCATCCAGGCGGCCTTCGAGCAGGCGGCCAAATCCAAGGGCACCCTCAAGCTGGTGACTGAGGCGATCACCGCCTCCGGAGACCTGGCGGTGGAGCGGGGAACCTACGAAGAGACCTATACTCTCCCGGGCAACCCGGCCCCGTCGGCCGACCGGGGGAAGTACCTTGTGCATTGGCGCCGGATCGGTGGCAAGTGGCTCATCGTGGACGACATCGCGAACAGCGACTTGCCGGTACCGGCGCCTCCGAAACCTTGAGAGAGCGGGTTATGACTTCGCGCCGTCTGGTTTCACTTTATCCGGGAGATTCCGATGCGAGTTGGTAGCTGGGGGATACTGGTACTGTCGCTGGGCGCCGCCGCGGGGTGCCAGCCCAAGGCCGAAACCGCCGAGCAGGCCCAGGCTCGGATGGACACCGAGACGGCGGCGGTGCGAACCGTGATCGATTCCGTGACCCGCGAATTCACAACCCACTTCAATCAGGGTCACGGAGACATCGTGGCGGGGTACTACGGCGAGCAGGCCCACCTCATGCCGCCCAATATGCCCGTGGCCGTGGGCCGCGAAGCGATCAAGGCCGCCTTCGCCCCGTTCTTCACGATGAAGCCCGATCTCAAGCTCACGCCCGACGCCGTAGTCGCCAACGGTCCGCTCGCGATCGAGCGGGGGACCTACTCGCTCACCTATACCCCCCCGGGCGCCACCGCTCCGGTGACTGATACCGGCAAATACCTGGTCCACTGGCACCTGCTCGATGGCAAATGGATGCTGGTGGACGATATCTGGAACAGCGATCTGCCTGCGATGCCGATGGGGCCGCCCGCGCAGAAGCCCTGAGTTGCCGATGGGGGAGTGGGGACTGGGGATTGGGCATCCCGGTCCCCAATTCCCAATCCCTGATCCCTTAGCCCCAGCCCCTGACGCCCAGCCTCACCCCCTGAGCCAGTACCAGCGCTGCGCCGCCCGCATATACCAGGGCGCAAACGGTTGCCGCCTCCTGCCGGCCGGTCGCCACGGCCATGGCGAGTCCGGCGGTTCCTCCGGCAAGCAGGAGCAGCGATCCCCACGCCAGCGGTTGGGCGATCAGTTCCGCGCGGCCCTCCGCGTCGCTCCGCGCCGTGCGGCGCTGCGCGATGCGTTGGGCCACCAGCCGAGGGATCACCCGGTGCATCACGCCCAGCACCAGCAGCACCAGCCAACCCGGCACGGCGAGAATCGCGTAGGCCGCCCAGCCGCGTCCCGGCCCGGGCGAAAGCACCAGCAGGGCCACGCCAGCCGCCAGGGCGGCGGCGAGGAACCCGAAGGCGGTCGCGATGAACCCTAACCCGGGGTCGAGCCGCCGCTGCCCCCTCCGCCGATAGTAGTCCGCCGCGACAGCCAAGTGGGCGAGCACTCCCGCCGCCAGGATCCCTCCCCCCACGAGCTGCAGACCCCGCCCCGCCCCCAGGGCTCCCGCGCCGAACGCGGCGAGCCCGGCGGAATCCACCCAGCCGATCCAGCGCAACGGCCGCTCCGAGTGGCCCCGCGCGCCCAGGAATCCGGGCAGCATCAGGCTCCCGATCCCCACGACGGTGAGCGTGGCGAATCCCAGCGTCCCGAAATGGAAGTGGGCGGCCACCAGCCCGAAACGGTCCGTGTGCCACCAGCCGAGCGCATCACCGATCCGCGCCAGTCCGATCGCCAGAGCGACGCCGAGCCAGGCATGGCTCAGCGAGATGTAGAGGCCGATGATCCGGTTTCGCTGGGCGCGCCGTCGCGCGGGCAGGATGTTCCACGCCGAACAGCCGATCGCGCCGAACAGCAGCAGCCATCCAATGCCTTGCAGCGCCGGGTTCCAGCGCCAGAACCCCGTGGCCAGGCTCGCGATCCCGGAGGCAAGCAGGAAGTAACCCGCCCAGGCGGTTCGCGGCGAGCGGATCGGGACGCCCAGCACGGCGGGCACGAATTGGTAGAGCGCGCCGAAGATCGCGCTGGTGATGACGCCGAGAGTGAATAGATGGGTCGCTGCGAAGACTTGCGGTGCGAAGAGGTTTCCTGCGGCGAGATCGGCCGCCACGCCCGCCAGCGCCAGCGCCCCGGTGCCGAGCCACACGACGAAGGCGGCAAAGTGCGCCAGCGGCAGGGAGGGTGGGATCCCCGGCCGGGTCTCGCCGAGGACCGGAATCTCCCTACCGGTCACCCCTCACCCTTCACCTTTCAGTCCCGCCCCCGTCCCCCGGCCGGCACCACCAGAGCCGGCTTCTCCGGTTCCGGCGTGAAGTCCTCGCCGGGATTGATGAAGCGGTCGCGTTCCAGCCGGAACTGCTTGTCGTACAGCTGGCGATAGCGCCCGTCCGCCGCGAGCAGCTCGCGGTGGGTGCCGCGCTCCACGATCTCGCCGCCTTCCAGCACCAGGATCTGGTCGGCGCTCATGATGGTCGAGAGCCGGTGCGCGATCACGAAGGTGGTGCGGCCGGCACGCAGCGCGCGCAGCCCGTCCTGAATCAGCCCCTCGCTCTCGCTGTCGAGGCTCGAGGTCGCCTCGTCCAGCAGCAGGATCGCCGGGTCGGCCAGGATGGCCCGGGCGATCGCCACGCGCTGGCGCTGCCCGCCTGACAGGCGCACGCCGCGCTCGCCCACCACCGTGTCGTACTGCTTCTCGAACGCTTCGATGAACTCGTCGCAGTGCGCGATCCGGCTCACCCGTTTCACGTCTTCCAGCGTCGCCTCGGGCCGGCTGAAGCGGATGTTGTCGGCGATGGTGCCGTCGAACAGGAAGTTGTCCTGCAGCACGATGCCGAGCCGGCTGCGGAAGTCGCGCAGCTTGAGCGTGGCGAGATCGCGCCCGTCCACCAGCACCCGGCCGGTGAGCGGACGGTTGAACGCCATCACCAGGCTCATCAGGGTGCTCTTGCCCGAGCCGCTCGAGCCGACCAGCGCGGTGGTCGACCCGGCCGGCGCCGCAAACGAGATGTGCTTGAGCACCGGCACGCCGGGGTTGTACTCGAACGTGACGTCCTCGAAGGCGACCTCGCCGCGGACCGACTCGATCGCCGCCCGGCTGGCATCCTCGTCGTCCTCGGTGGTCATCTGGCGCAGCTCGCGGATCCGGTCCAGCCCCGCGAACGCCTCGGTGATCTGCGTGCCGATCGAGGCAATCTGGATCAGCGGCGCGGCCATCAGCCCGGTGAAGAAGATGTACATGATGAAATCGCCCAGGGTCATCCGGCCCAGGATGATGTCGCGCCCACCCACGTAGATCATCACCGCCCCGATGGCACCCACCACCACGCTGGAGAGCGCGGTCACCGCTCCTACTCCCGTCATCGTCGTGGCCACGTTGCGGAACAGGGCGTGCACCCCTTTGGTGAAGGTGTAGTCCTCCCGCCGCTCCGCCACGTACGATTTCACGATCCGGATGCCGCCGAATGATTCCGTCAGGCGGCCGCTCACCGCCGCCATCAGCTTGCTGCGCTCCCGGAAGATCGGCCGCAGCTTCGAGAAGGCGATCGCCATTCCGCCGGCGAAGATCAGCAGCACGACCAGGGTGCCCGCGGTGAGCCGCCAGTTGAGCGCGAAGAGCGCCACCATCGCGATGATGGCGGTAAGCATCCCGCCCGCGAGCTGCACCAGCCCGGTGCCCACCAGGTTGCGGATGCCTTCTGCGTCGTTCATCACCCGGTTGAGCAGGATGCCGGTCTGGGTCGAATCGAAGAAGCGCACCGGCAGCCGCAGCACGTGCGCCTGCACCTCGCGCCGGAGATCGGTGATGGCGCGCTGCGCGGCAATGCCGAGCACCCGCACCAGGGCGAACGAGGTGGCCGCCTGCAGCACCGTCGCCGCCAGCACCGCGCCCGCGAGCGGAAGCAGCAGGCTGCTCTCGCCCGCCTTGATCACCCGGTCGATCAGGATCTTGGAGCTGGCCGGCAGCACCAGACCCGCCAGCCGGTTGACCAGCATGATCGCGAACCCGAAGGCGAGGCGGCCGCGATAGCGCCAGATCAGCTCGCGCGCTTCGCGCCAGACCACCGAGAGGGGAACCTTCTTTTTCTTCTTCTGGGACGGATCCTCCGGCGTTTCGGCCATCAGGCGCCCGCCCGGGCCGCGAGCCGCTTGGCGACTCGCTCGCGAAACGTCGAAAAGATGGCCCGGCCTTCCTCGCATTGCGTCGCGATCCATTCGGCATTGCGGAACCCGTGGGGATACGCTGCAGCGCGGTACTCCGCCAGCCACGGGTGCACCTTCGCCAGCACGTAGAGGCCTTCGCCGGCGTTCTCCGCAAGGTAATCGGGATTCACGATGCCGTGCCGCGCCATGCCGTAGGCCATCTCCCAGTAGCTCGCCACCTGCCGGAACGCGGCGTTGTGGGGGTGCTCCGCCGTGGTGATCGCCAGCAGCTCCTCCAGGTTCCCCGGCCAGAACTCGGCGATCACCCAGCGCCGCGCCTCGCGCATGGTGCTCTCGCGCCGGAGCTCGTACAGCCGCAGCACCAGCTCGGCATCGTGGTGGTCCGGCGCATCCTTGATCAGCGCTCCCCGCGCTCGGGGAATCGGCATTCCGGTCATGACATCTCCTGGGAAGGCGCCGCGGCTGGCTCGGCACCGATTGCGTGGAGGAAGAGGGTCACGTACTCCGCGATGGCCTGTCCCGGTTCGCTCCGATACACGAACGGAAGAATGTCGCGGGTCATCGCGTCGGCAAACAGGGTTCCCATCAGCGTGGCGGTCGCGGCGGGAACCTCGAGCCCGGGGCGGGCCAGGCCAGCGGCAGCCAACCGTTCGAGGTAGGCACCCAGCTCCCGGCCGGCACACGCGGTGGCGCTGTTCTCCTTGGGGTACAGCTCGGGATGCTCCTCGCTCTCGCCCATCGCCGTGCGGATCACGCTGCGGCGCTTCCACAGCTCCTCCCACGTCGCCAGCGCCCAGTGCAGCAGCTCCGCGCGCGGATGCTGCGGGACGCCGGGCAGCAGATTGGGCTCCGGCCGCGCGCAGGCGCAGCGAATCGCCTCGTGCAGCAGCGCGGTTTTGGAGCCGAAGTGCCGGAACAGGGTCACTTCGTTGACCCCGGCGCGCTGCGCAATCTGTCGCGTGGTGGCGCCGCGAAACCCCGTCTCGGCGTAGAGCTCGGTGGCGGCGCGCAGGATCTTTTCGCGGAGCGGCATGGCTGGCCAAGCTAGCGGCCCCCTCCGGCTGATGCAAGCGGGCACTTGCAGGACCGCCATAAGTATTGGCGATAAATGTGCTTACGCAGTTAGGTTTTGGGCATGCATGGGCGTCTTCACGGGCTCGGTTACGGTCTGATTGCGTTGCTGGTCGCGGCGTGCCACGGCCCCAAGCCGGCCCCGGGAGCCGCGCGCGCGCTGCCCGCCGCCCCGGATCCTGTGCCGGTGCCGGTGGTCACCGAGGCAAGCGTGGTGGCGTTCTGGCTCGCCGGCGCCGACACGCTTGCCGCCGCGGCGCGCGGCGCGGCG
>DATCWE010000300.1:0-2449 GCA_036566495.1 Gemmatimonadales bacterium
GGGGGGCGCGCAGCAGCACGACCAGGAGATTGCCGCCGGCCTTCTCCGCATCCGCCACCGCGCGCTCGGCAAAGCGGCTGAGCGGCGGGGGGCCGGGCGATTCGGGCTCCGCCCGAGGCAGGCCGGTGAGCAGCTCCTCGGCGAAACCGTCGAGGGAGACCCCGGCGGCGAGCAGCGCACGCGCCGGTGCCCCGTCCGCATCGGCGAGCGCGGCGGCCAGCAGATGTTCCGTGCCGACGAAGGCGTGTTGGGCTGCAGCGGCCGCCCGGCGGGCCGTCTCGACGATGCGCTCGAGATTCGGCTCGCTCAAACCGGCTTCGCTTCGTCGATCAGCATGATGGGGATGTCGTCCTCGATCGGATAGGCGAGCCGGCACACCGGACAGACCAGGACCGCCTGTTCGGGCCGATACTCCAGGTCGCCTTTGCATTTGGGACACACCAGAATCTCGAGCAGCTCCGGGGCGAGACTCATGCGCTCTCCGCGGGAAGGTCGGGGAAACCAAAGCGGCGCAGCTGAGCGGGGTCACGGCGCCACTTGGGCAACACCTTGACCCAGGTATCCAGGTAGACTCGGCGGCCCAGCAGCTGCTCGAGCCGCTCCCGGGCATGCTGACCGATCGCCTTCAGCGTACGGCCGCCCACTCCGATCAGCATGCCTTTCTGAGAATCGCGCTCGACGAAGAGCGCCGCCCGAATGTACACCGGATCCGTCGTCTCGCGGAACTCCTCGATCTCGGCGGTGAACGCATAGGGCAGCTCGTCCTCCAGCTGCTCGAAAGCTCCTTCGCGCAGGTACTCGACCGCAAAGAAGCGCAGCGGCTGGGTACCGACGTCGTCGGCGGGATAGGCAAACTCACGCTCGGGCAGCCGGGCGGCGACCGCCGCGAGCAACTCCCCGATGCCCGCCTCCGTCGTGGCCGACACCACCAGACTGCCCGGCGTCGCGGCGAGCTCCGCGCGGCGCCCGGCGGACACCAGATCGCCTTTCGTGTAGACGACGAAGGTGGGGACCGCCGGCGCGACCGGCAGGCCCGCCAGACGGGCGAAGTCGGGCGCCGGAGCTTCCGGCGCGGGGTGCAGATAGAGAATGACGTCCGCGCGCTCCACCCCTTCGAGGGCCAGCGCCCGCATGCGCGCCTGCAAGGCGTACTCCGGGTCGAGCAGGCCGGGGAGATCATGGAAGACGTACTGCACCTCGCCCTCGGTGCGGAGCCCGGTGACCGGCAGCCGGGTGGCCTGAGCCTTCCGGCTCACCAGCGCGAGGTGCTCGCCGACCAGCGCGTTGAGGAGCGAGGATTTCCCGACATTGGGGCGGCCGGCGAGGGCGATATGGCCGGAACGGGGCATGGGAGGAAGGTAGTAGGTTTACCGGTTGGGCCTGCCAACCCGCCAACCTCCCGACTGGAGCGTGCCATGTCCCCAGTGAGCAACGACCGCCGGATCGACTACATCGAGTTCAGCGCGAGCGACATCGAGCGGGCCAAAGCGTTTTACTCGAGTGTGTTCGGCTGGAAGTTCACCGACTACGGCCCGGAGTACACCAGCTTCGAGGACGGGCGCATGACCGGTGGGTTCAGCCAGGTCGCCGCGGGCGGACTGAGCGGGGCCGGCACTCCCCTGATCGTGATCTACGCGACGGATCTTGCGGCTGTCGAGCGGGCAGTGGTGCGGGGTGGCGGGGTGATCGGCGAGCACATCCAGTTTCCCGGCGGGAAGCGGTTTCACTTCACGGATCCGGTGGGGAATCGACTGGCGGTGTGGAGCGATGCCGGGGTGCAAAGGGAAGGGTAAAAAAGAAGCCCGCCCTCCGTGAGGAGGGCGGGCTTCGATGGGAATGGCTGGCGACGGCCTACTCTCCCACGATCTCGCAATCGTAGTACCATCGGCGCTGCGGGGCTTAACGACCGTGTTCGGAATGGGAACGGGTGTGGCCCCCGCGCGCTAGTCGACAGCCAATGGGCGGGGAGGCAGTAGGATGCGCTGCGTCCGCAAAGGCATTGAGGGAGGGATGATGTAGCAAGAAAAAGGGGAAGAGATCAAACTGCACGGGCGATTAGTAGCGCTCGGCTGAAGTGGTTGCCCACCGTACACCTGCGCCCTATCAACCTGGTAGTCTCCCAGGGCCCTTGAGGGACCTTGCGGTCCAGGAGTGTTCATCTTGGGGACAGTTTCCCACTTAGATGCATTCAGCGGTTATCTGCGCGCGATATCGCTACCGGGCGATGCCCTTGGCAGGACAGCCCGTACACGAGAGATCGCTTCGTCCCGGTCCTCTCGTACTAAGGACGAGTTCCCTCAACACTCCTACGCCCACGACGGATACAGACCGAACTGTCTCACGACGTTCTGAACCCAGCTCATGTGCCACTTTAACCGGCGAACAGCCGGACCCTTGGGACCTTCTCCAGCCCCAGGATGTGACAAGCCGACATCGAGGTGCCAAACCG
>DATCWE010000378.1:0-6525 GCA_036566495.1 Gemmatimonadales bacterium
GCCCCCGGGGGGCGGCCGCCCGAGAGTATCCATGGGCTCCACAACTTGCCCCTCCCCGGCCGTCCGCCCCCAGGAATCTGCAGGGCACCTGCAGCTCGGCCACCGAGTACAAGTCGCTGCCGTCCCGCTCCAGGTCTCCCAGGAAGGTGATTCGCTCGGTGTGTCCCAGCAGCCAGGTCGCTTCGTGATCGGCGGAGCCGCGCCCCGCGTCCTCGGTGGCCACCCGCAGCAGCACCCGCAGAGAGTCGCAATGGGACCCCATTTCGCGACAGGGTGGTGCGCCCTGCGGCGGGGAGTTCGTCATGGATCAAAGATACCAGTTAGATGGCGGGAAGAACCCGACTGTGGCGCTACGGAAATCGGCCATTTATCTTTGTGAACTTGTTCACAAGGTGCTGGACCCGCTGGCCAGGGACGCCAGGGGCAGGGCGCAACCGTACTCATCCACGCTGGGGAGGCAGGGAGGCAATGAAGAAGATCGGAGTTCTGGCCGGTTTGGCCGCTGTGCTCATGGGTTGTGGCGGTGAGAAGAACAACGCGGGCGCGGCGGATACCACGGCCGCCGCCGCCGCGACGCCTGCGGCGCCGACTGCCGGGGCGACGCACGATGTCAACATGGTGCTCGAGGGAACCACCTACAAGTTCGTGCCGAACGAGCTCTCGGTGAAGGTCGGCGACCAGGTCGTCTTTCACAACGTGAGCGGGGGGCCGCACAACGTGGCCTTCTTCCCCGACAGCATCCCGGCTGGCGCGAAGGAAGTCATCGATCCGCAGCTGCACGATCAGATCGGCCCGCTCAGCAGCGCGCTGCTGGTCGATCCCAACGCGACTCTGTCGGTGTCGTTCGCCAACGCGCCGGTGGGTGACTACAAGTTCACCTGCACGCCGCACATGGCGATGGGGATGCACGGGAAGATCACCGTAACGCAGTAGGCGGAAATGCAGTGAAGTGTGAAGCGTAAAAGCTGAAGGGTGAACGCGGTGCTGCCGCGCTTCACCCTTCAGCTTTCCCCTTTCCCCGCCTTTCCAGCAGCACCACTCCCCCGCTCACCACCGCCGCCACCCCCACCGCCGCCAGCGAGTCCACCGCATAGTGCATCTGGCAGTACACCACCGCGACGACCAGCAGCAGGCTCGGCACGGCCAGGATCAGCCCGAGAGTGCGCGATCCCAGCCAGGTGGCAAACGCCGCCACCAGCGCCGCCGCCACGTGCGAGGAGGGGAACGCCGCTCCGTACGAGCTTCCCCGTTGCAGCAGCGCGTAGACCAGGTGCGCCGGTCCGTTATCGAGAAACTCCGCGGAGGGCCTGGGGAATTCGTAGTTCGGTCCTGCCACCGGGTACAGCAGGAAAATCACAAAACAGATCCCGTAGGTCGCCGAGACGGCCAGCACCACCCGGCGCAGGTTGCGCTGCTCCCCGCGCCACAGGAAGAGAATCGGGCCCGCGGCGATGATCAGATAGTATGAGGCATACACGGCGTGCAGCAACGCGCTCCAGAACCGGCTCGGATAGCGCTGCCACCATTCTCGGCTCACTTGCCCGCCGAAGATCACCGTTTCCCAATGCTGGATCGCCTTCTCATGGGTGGTGATCGCGCCATGCCCCGTGAGCACGTCGAGCGCCCCATAGAAGAGGATCACCAGGATGATCGGATAGACCTCGGCCAGGCCCCTCCCGAAGCGGCCCATTCCCGGTCGGTTGAGCAGCCATACCAGCGGGATCACCAGTGCATTCGCCACCAGCGTCCACTCCACCCCGGGAATCCTCTGCAGACGCGCCAGCGCGACCACCGACGCGATCGCAGCGTAGGCGAGCACACCCCAATCCATCGGTCGGAGTTTACCCGTCACCTTTCACCCTTCACCCTTCACCTTCCACTTGTCACCAGTCACCGTCTTTACACCCACCCTGCCGCCCGATACCACGCGGCCGTGGCCTCGGCACCGGATGCGAGGTCGTGCGTCGCTCGCCAGCCGGTCGCTGCCGAGAGCGGCGCGGGATCCGCGGTCCATGCCGCGGCGAAGAATTCGTTGGCTTTGTCGAGTGTGAGCAGGGTCGTCCCTCCGGTCAGCCGAGCCGCTGTCGCGGTGAGCCCCAGCGTAGCGCCGGCCACCCAGCGTGGCAGCGGGATGATGCGTACGGTGCGCCCCATGACCCGCCCGATCGTGCTGGCCAGCTCCGCACTGCTCACGACTTCCGGATGGCAGGGGTAGAAGATGCCTCCGGCGGTGTTGCGGTTCCGCCCCACGGCGGCGAGTGCCTCGGCGAGGTCGGAGGCGTAAACCAGCGACAACTGTTGCGTCCCGGCTCCGAAGACCGGAACCCAGCCCAGCCGCACCGCCTTGAAGACCCGCAGGAATTCGCGGTCGCGCGGGCCGTACACGCCGGGTGGTCGCACGATGCTCCAGGGAAGCTTGCCCGCCCTGACCACCTGCTCGCCGGCCAGTTTGCTGCGGCCGTAGGCTGTCACCGGCGCCGGCGGCTCGTCGTTCGCCCTGCGGCCTCCCCGCGGTGAGGGTCCGGCCGCCGCGAGCGACGAGATCAGCACGAAGTGGGCGTCGGAAACCTCGCTCGCGGCGGCCAGCACTCGCTCCGTTCCGTCCCGATTGACTGCCAGAAAGCCGGCCTCGTCGCGCGCCGCCACCAGGCCGGCGCAGTGGAACACCACGTCCTGCGCGCGCGCGGCCTCGCGCAGCGCCGCAGCGTGGTCCAGGTCGCCCGTGACGATGCGGACGCCGCGCTCTGCCAGACCCAGAGCCTTGGGAGGGGAACGAACCAGAGTCGTGACGCTGTCGCCGGCCCGCAGCAGGGCATCGATGAGATGCCCGCCGACGAAGCCGGTGCCGCCCGTCACCAATGCCTTCATAAGGGCCGATCGAGCATCCGATACGTCTTGTATACCGTGAAGCCCATCTTGAGCAGGCCGGCGTTCATCGTGGCGTTGTCCTCCAGAATCCAGCCCGCCTCTCCCCAGTAGATCTGGAACTTGGCCCCCGTCGTCCAGATCCAGTGGTAGAGGATGGCATCGAACCCCTTGCCCCGATACTCCGGCAGGATGCCCAGCAGCAGGATGCGAAGCCGGCGGATCTTTCGCGCTTTGAGCGCCCACAGCAGCTTCAGCACCACCGGGAACATCCGCCCGCTGCGATTCTTCCGGAACACCACGTTCAAATCGGGCAGGGCCAGCGCGAAGCCCACGGGCTGGCCGTCCTTTTCCAGGAACGGCGCCAGCTCGGGCACGACGACGGGCTTGAATTGCTTGGCCAGGTGATCGATCTCGTGCTCGGTCATCGGGATGAAGCCCCAGTTGCGCTCCCAGCAGCGATTGTAGAGGTCCTTGATCCGCTCGACCTCGCCCGCGAAGTCGTTCATCCTGAGCGGACGCACCGTGAGGCCGGCGCGCCGCCGGATCAGCTCGGTGCCTCGCGCCAGCCGCTCGGGAACCGGGACCGCACCCGCCTCGCTGCCGCCCTGGTACACCAGCAGGTCCTTCGCCTTGCGGAACCCGGCCCCTTCCAGCAGCGCCAGGTAATACGGCGGGTTGTGCGGCATCATCAGCGCCGGTGGCGTGTCGAAGCCGTCGATCAGCACGCCGCTCTCGTCGTTGGTGGAAAAGGACGCCGGCCCCCGCATGGTGTCGAAGCCTCGCTGCCGGAGCCACGCCGCCGTTCGGTCGAGCAGCGCACCGGCCACCGCCGGATCGTTCACGCACTCGAAGAAGCCGAAAAAGCCGACCTTGTCGTGATGGAATTCGTTATGGAGCCGGTTCGCGATCGCCGCGATCCGGCCCACGACCTGGCCATCGCGTTCGGCCAGGAAATACTCCGCTTCGGCGTGCTCGAAAAAGGGGTTCTTGGTGCGGGAGAGCAGCAGGGCGACGTCCCGACGCAAAGGCGGGACCCAGAGCGGGTCCCGCGCGTGCAGTTCGTATGGGAACGCGATGAAGGCCTGGAGGTCGCGGCCGGAATCGACGGGCCGCACCGTTGTCATTGTTCCGAGCCCCCGGTCCCCAGCCCCTTAGATGACCCCCAGCTCCTTGCCGATGCGGCCGATGGTCTCCACCGAGAAGTCGATCTGCTCGGCCGTGTGAGTCGCCATGACGCTGGTGCGCAAACGGCACTGCGACGGGGGCACCGCCGGCGGCACCACCGGGTTGGTGAAGATCCCGGCGTCGAAGACCTGGCGCCACATGATCAGGGTCTTGTCGAGCGGCCCGATCAGGATCGGCACGATCGGGGTTTCGGAAGGGCCGGTGTCGAAGCCCAGGGCCCGGAAGCCGTCCTGCAGCCGGCGGGTATTGGCCCAGAGCTGCTCGCGGCGCTCGGTATCGTCTTGCAGCACCTGCAGCGCCGCCAGCACGCCCGCGGTGTTCGAAGGCGGCAGCGAGGCGGTAAAGATCAGCGGCCGGCTGTGGTGGCGCAGATAGTTGATGATGCTCCGCGAAGCGGCCACGAAGCCGCCGATCGACGCGAGCGACTTCGAGAAGGTGCCCGCGACGATGTCCACCTCGTCGCTCAGCCCGAAGTGGGCCGCGGTACCGTCGCCATTGGGACCCAGGACCCCGATCGAGTGGGCGTCGTCGATGGCCAGCGCGGCGCCGTGCCGGCGGCACACCTTGAGCAGCCCGGGGACGTCGGCGATGTCGCCTTCCATCGAATAGATCCCGTCGACGATCACCATCTTGCCGACGCCGGGGTGCCGCTCCAGTTTGCGCTCCAGCCCGGCCAGGTCGCCGTGGTTGAAGCGAACGGTTTCGCCGTCGGAGAGTTTGGCGCCGTCGACGATCGAGGCGTGATCCAGCTTGTCGAGGAACACCACGTCTCGCCGCCCCACCAGCCCCGAAATCAGCCCGAGATTCGCGTTGTACCCGGTGGAGAAGACGATGCAGTCTTCCTTGCCCAGAAACTCCGCGAGGGCGGCTTCGAGCTGAATGTGCAGGTCGAGCGTGCCGTTGAGAAACCGGCTGCCCGTGCAGCCGGAGCCGTAGATAGACAGCGCTCGGCCGGCGGCCTCCAGGACTTTGGGATGGTGGGTCAGGCCGAGATAGTTGTTGGACCCCAGCATGATCCGGCGCTTGCCCTCGATCACCACCACCGTGTCTTCGGACTCGGAGATGGGCCGGAAGTAGGGATAAAGACCCTGGGCTTTGACCTCGTCAGCTCGGGTGTACAGCCGGCACTTCTCAAACAGAGTGACGTCGGTTTGCAGCGAATCTGTCGGCACGTATCCTCGTGTCAGCGGATGTGGGTCAGCGCATCCATCCCCATGCGGGATAACGGGTTAAACTAAACTGCTGGGCGAAATTCGACAAGCGCGGGACCCCGTTGCCCCAACCTTCTGTGGCTGGGTTTCGCCAGAGGCGAATTGCAACCGGCGCGATTAACTTCTGAGCCGAGTTCATGATGCGTCGCCTCGCCCCGTTCCTTGCGCTCCTCGCAGCAGCCTCGATTCCCCGTGCGCCGGTGCTGGCGCAGGGCACCGGCTCCGTACCGGTGCTGTTCGAGCCGTTCGATTGGGGACCCAATGCCGCGTGGCGCCGCCGCGCCGCGCAAGTGCGTACCGTCAGAAGCCAATTGTTGCGCCAGGGCGACTTGCGCGGACTGAACGCCGTGCGCGGCGGACTCAGCATTACCAGACCCATGCTGCTCGGCGCCCTCCCGACCACCGCCGTCACCGGCGCATTCCGCCTCCCCGTCATCCCGATCGTCTACAAGGATGTGGACCTGCCCCGTCCCATCAGCCAGTATCAGTGCATTCTTTTCAGCCGGGCTCCCTTGGCCTGCCAGACCGATTCCGGCTTCCGGCCCTACTCGGTCACCACGTTTTACGAAGAGCTTTCGCACCAGCGGATCACCCTGGACGGCGTCGTGCTGCCCAAGGTCGCCGCGGACTCCATCGCGGCGTACTACACCAACGGCTGCAACGGCATCGGCGTCGTGGCACCCTGTCCCAGCGGCCGCAACCGCATGGGTCTGATGCTCGTGGCCACCCTGGATTCCGTCTCGGCGCACCCCGGTGGCGATACCCTCTGGGCCCAGTTCGACAACGACGGCCCCGATGGCACACCCAACAGCGGCGACGACGACGGCGTGGTGGACTTCGTCACTTTTCTGCAACCCGAGCTGGGCGGGGAGTGCCAATCCAACGTCCCCAAGCCCACGGGAATCTGGAGTCACCGCTTCGTCATCTCCGGTTGGGTCGCCGGGCTGGCCCATCCGCACCTCGACGCCGGCGGCTTTTACGTAACCCGCACGCCCTGGCAGGGCCACGCCGGGCAGTTCATCCGGGTCAACGACTACACCATCCAGTCCGCAGTCGGCGGTGCCACCTCCTGCGATGGCCTCACGATCATGGGGATCGGTACCGTGGCGCACGAATTCGGCCACGCGTTCGGCTTGCCCGATCTCTATGACCTCAGCGGAAGCACGCAGGGGATCGGCGGTTGGGGCCTCATGGGCTCGGGTAATTATGCCCGCCCGTACAGCCCCTCGTCCTACGATGCCTGGTCGCTCCACGTGCTGGG
>DATCWE010000393.1:0-6942 GCA_036566495.1 Gemmatimonadales bacterium
GTTCACCGTGAATGCCACCGTTTCGTTCGGTTTGACCTTGGCACGATCCGGCGTCAGATCGATGCGCGTTAGCGTGACCGGCGGCGGAGGCGGCGGGGGCGGTGGCGGCGCCTTGATCTCCACCGCGGCGCTGCTGCTGAGCCCGCTCTTCGGCTCGGTGGCCGTGACCTGGAACGTTCCTGCAGTCTGTCCCGCAGTGTATTCGCCCGCCTGGGTGATCTCACCGCCCGTCGCGGTCCAGGTCACCGCGCTCGGCTTCCCGCAATGGCTCGCCGTGGCGCTGAAGCTCGTCTTCTCGCCGCGATTCACCGTGGCGCTGGTGGGGCTGATCGTTACCCCGTCGGCCGACTTGTTGCACCCGCCCAGCAGCAGGCTGAGTCCCGCGTCGATGCCGAAGTTATGGTACTTGCCGTGGTCGGGATCGTCTTTGAGCGTCTGATCGAAGGTGGCTTCCACCCGGAGCGGGCCGAAGCGGAACCCGCCCACCCCGCCGATCCCGCTGTCGTTGAAGTCGGCATCCTCGCCGTACATGTTGCGCACGTAGCGGGCGCCCAGCAGGAAAGCCACCTTGTTGGCCAGCGGGAAGTTGTAGGTAAGGCCCGCGTGAATCGGTATGTAGCGCACCTTGCCGCCGCCCGCCGCGTCGGCTTTGGCGTAGCTCGCGTCCGCCTCGATCTCCAGGTTCTTGACCACGAAGATCCCGAGCCGCAGTCCCGCGCCGATCTTGTTCTCCGCGGGCAGCTTGTTGGTGACGTCGGTTTTCAGCGCATCCGCGAACCGGGTCCAGCGCCCGAAGACCCCCAGCTCGACCGTTCCTCCCGACTGCGCCGCCAGCGGACCGGCCCCCAGGGCACCGGCCAGGGCGAACAGAAGTACTCCTGAGCGTCGCATAATCCCCTGCCCCGGGCCGCGTTCCCCCTCGGCCCACCATATAAGTAGATATGGCTGCGCCCCTACCCGAGTGGCGGCGCAACGGGTCGGGGCTGACGTGTTTTCATAAGGCCCCCCCGGCCTGACGTGGGGGACGTCCCAGGACCGGGCATCGTGACACTCACTAACCCGTATATTCTCCGCCTATGACCCACTCCCGCCCGATCTTCGGCCTCCTCGCGGTGGCGCTCCTCGTTGCCTGCAGCTCACCCGACACGCCCGAGTCGTTGCCCCGGCCCACGCGCCACCAGGATCTCGTCACCTACTTCACCGATTGGCGCACTTTCCAGCGCCCCAAGCTGGTTGACGGGGTTCCCGACTACGGCTCGGCCGCCATGCTGGCGCAGCAGCAGGAGCTGGTCGAGTGGCAGCGCCGCCTCGCCGCCTTCGACACCACCGGCTGGTCCATTCCCCAGCAGGTGGACTACCACGTCGTTCGCGCCGAGCTCAATGGCCTCGACTTCGACCACCGGGTGCTGCGGCCGTGGGCACGGAATCCGGGGTTTTATGTCACGGTGTTCTGGGATCAGAGCGATCAGCCCGCCCGCGAAGGCCCGTTCGCCTACGGCGCGGTGGAGCTGTGGAAATACCCCTTCCCGTTGCGGCCGGCCGACCTGGCCCAGCTCGAGCCCGGCATCCGCGCCATTCCGGGTCTGCTCGCGCAGGCCAGACAGAACCTCACCGGCAACGCGGCCGACCTCTGGACCTACGGCACCAAGGCCATCAAGCAGCAGTCCGCCGATCTGGCCCAGCTCGCCTCGCGGCTCGACGAGTCGGCCAGCGGATTCAAGGCACTGGTCGGGAACGCCAGGATCGCCACCGATTCCTTGAGCCAGTGGCTCGACGCTCAAGCGGCCTCCAAGACGGAGCTCTCCGGAATCGGCGTCCCCGAGTACGACTGGTATCTGAAGAACGTCCAGCTCAGCCCCTATACCTGGCTGGAGGAAGTCGCCCTCATGGAGCGCGAGCTGGCGCGCGCCCTGACCTTCTTGGCGCTGGAGGAGCGCAACAACGCCCGGCTACCGGCCCAGGTGCCCATCGGAAACGCGGCCGAGTATACCCGCCGCTTCGGCGTCGCCGTCACCGAATACCTGCGCTTTCTGCGCGAGCACGACCTGCTCACCATCCGGGACGACATGGATCCGGCGCTGCGCGCCCGGCTCGGCACCTACTCGGCCGGCCCGCGCGAGTTCTTCGGCGAGATCGACTACCGCGATCCCGAGGTGATGCGCACCCACGGCTATCACTGGTTCGACCTGGCGCGGCTGGAGCACGACCCGCCCGCGAGCCCGATGCGCCGCGTGCCGCTGCTCTACAACATTTTCAATACCCGGACCGAGGGGAACGCGACCGGCTGGGAAGAGTTGATGCTGCAGGCGGGAATGTTCAATGCCCGGCCGCGCTCGCGCGAGCTGATCTACGTGCTGCTGGCCGAGCGCGCCGCGCGGGCCCTGGGCGACCTGCGGATGCAGGCCAATCAGTTCACCCTCGAGCAGGCCGCCGAGTTTGCCGCGGCAAACACCCCGCGCGGCTGGCTCAGCCTCAAGGGTGATCTGGTGCGGGGCGAGCAGCACCTCTACCTGCAGCAGCCCGCCTACGGGACCAGCTACCTGATCGGGAAGTTCCAGATCGAGGCGGCCATCGCCGCGCGCCGCCAGCAGGAAGGCGACGGCTTCAGCTTCAAGCGCTTCATGGACGACTTCAACGCCGCCGGACTGGTCCCCGCCTCGCTGCTCCGTTGGGAGCTGACCGGGAAGCTGCCCGAGGAGGTCGCGCAGCTGCTGGGCGCGAAGCCGGCCCAGCCGCGCTGACCCGCTACTCGTGCCGCAACGCGGTCACCGGCTCGACGCCCGTGGCCCGCCGCGCCGGGATCAGGCTCGCCAGCAGCCCCACCCCCGCGATGATCAGCACCACCAGCGTGAACACCGGCGGGTCGCGCGGCGCGACTTCGAACATCAGGATCCCGATCACCTTGGTGAGCAGCAGCGCGATCAGCAGGCCGACTCCGAGGCCGAGCCCCAGCTGCATGCCTCCCTGTCGCACTATCAGCCGGATCACGTCGCTCGCCTTGGCCCCGAGCGCCATGCGGATCCCCATCTCCCGGGTCCGCCGGCTTACCGAGAACGACAGCACGCCATAGAGCCCGACCGTGGCCATGAAGAGCGCCGCACCGCCGAACACGATGAACAGGGTCCCGAACACGAAGTAGAACCAGGTCTCCTGGCGGATCACGCCCTGCATCGAGTCCACGTTGTAGATCGGCAGGTTCGGATTGAGCGAGCGAACCGCTTCCCGGACCGTAGCAGTGAGAGCCAGCGGATCGCCGCCCGCCGCCTGAACGATGATGGTCATGAAGCTGGGATCGCGCTGGGCCACCGGCGCGTAGTAGCCCCAGGGATTCCGCCGCTCGGTGCCGAACCCTTCCATCCGCAGGTCCGGTACCACACCCACCACCGTCATCCAGGCCCCCAGGCTGTCCCGATTGGTCCGCTCGGCAAAGCGCTGCCCCAGCACGTCGCGGCCCGCGAAGAACCGCTTGGCGAAGGATTCGTTCACGATGGCCACCCGCTCGCTCCCGTCGGCGTCGCCGGCGCTGAAATCCCGGCCCCGCAGCAGCTTCACGCTCAAGGCGGAGAAATACCCCGGCGTCACGCTCGAGTTCCGCGCTTCCGGGTAGTCGCGCGGCGTGGCATACGTCTCCCCCGCGATGCCGATGCTCCTGCTGCCGGCATCGAGCGGAAGATTGGTGGTGAGTGCCGCCCCGCGCGTCCCGGGTAAGCGCTCGAGCCGCTCCAGCAGGCCGCGGAAGAAGCGCCGGCGCGCCGCGGTGTCGGGGTACTCCGTCTCGAACAGCCCCACCCGGGCCGTGAACACCCGCTCGGTCGCGAACGGGTATTCGAAATTGCGCAGCTTGACGATGCTGCGGATCATCAGCCCCGCCCCGATCAGCAGCGCGCAGGACAGCCCGATCTCTGCCGTCACCAGCACCCGCGTGAGCCGGCCGCCCAGCACGCCGGTGCCGCGCGATTCGTCCTTGAGCGTGGCATTCACGTCGGTCTTGAGCACGTAGAACGCGGGCGCCGCGCCCGCCACCAGCGCGGCGAACAGCGTCACGCCGAGCACGAACAGCAGCACCGGGAGATCGAGGCCGAATTTCATGTAGTACGGCTTGCCGACGCTCTGCGTCGCCCCGTCGAACAGCGTGACCCCGGCGTAGGCGATGGCGATCCCGGCCACCGCGCCGACCACCGCCAGCACCAGCGTCTCCGCGAAAAAGGGCAGCACCACGCGGAAGCGCGACGCACCCAGCGCGCTCCGCAGCGCCGCTTCCCGGGTCCGCAGGGTCGCCCGCGCCATCAGCAGGTTGGCCACGTTGGCGATCGCGATCAGCAGCACGAAGAGGGTGGCGACCTGCATGGCCCCGAACACCGCCACCAGCTCGGGCCCGGTGTCGTCTTCCACGAAGCTGCGGAACCGCGTGGTGAATCCCTTGTTGGACTCCGGGTAGGCCTTGGCCAGGCGGTCCGCGATCCGCGCCATTTCGAGCGCCGCTTGATCCTTGCTGACCCCATGCTTCAGCCGGCCGAAGACCTGGAACTGCGGACTCCGGGTCCGGTCCGTGTTAGTGGCCCGATTGTCCCGCGCCGCGACCCACAGATCCTGGTTCTGGGGAAACTGGAACCCCTTGGCCATCACGCCGAGGATCGTCGCCGCTTCCCCGTTCACCACCACCGGCTTGCCGGCGATGCCGGGGTCGGAGCGATAGCGCGTCGCCCAGACCTGGTAGCCCAGCACGACGGTGAGCGCGGCACCCGCCGCATCGTCCCCCGGCCGGAAGCCGGTACCCAGGATCGGCTTCACCCGCAGCGCATCGAAGACGCTCGCCGACACGAAGCCGCCGTTGTAGCGCTCCGGCCCCTCGCTGCCCGCCAGATTCACCGTGCCGGTGGAGAAATGCGCCAGCGCTTCGAAGCTGGTCTGCTGTTCCCGCCAATCGTAGAAGTCGTGGACCGTCACGCCCCCGACCTCGATCTGCCGGGCGGGATTGCTCCGGGCGATCAGCGTCAGTCGGCCCGGCTCCGGAACGTCCAGTCCGCGCAAGAACACCCCGTAGAGCAGGCTGAACGCGATGGTGCAGAGCCCGATGCCCAGGGCCAGGGTGAAGCTCGTGATGACGGCGGAAAGCGGCTCTTTGCGCAGTGCGCGCACACCCAGCAGCAGGTCGTGCCATGGGGCCTTCATAAGCGGGTCCCGGCGGAGGATATCCGGCTCCTACGCACCCGCGATCCGTTGGTTTCAATTCGAAACAGAGCCCCGCTGGCGGTCGCCCAGTTTAGGCGCGATTCTCCAGGCAGTCCCCCGCCCCGAGATCTCCATGCTGCTGCCCTTCCTGCTGCTGCTCGTCCAGGCCCCGGCCCCCGAAGCCCGCCTGGTCCGCTATCCCCATGTCAGCCAGAACAAGATCGCGTTCACGTACCTGGGCGACATCTGGACCGCCAACACCGACGGCGGCGAGGTCCGCCGCCTCACCGTCCATACGGCGCGCGATGCTTATCCGCGCTTCAGTCCGGACGGCAAATGGATCGCGTTCTCCAGCGACCGCTACGGCAACCTCGACGTATTCGTCCTCCCGTCCGAAGGCGGCCAGCCCACTCGGCTCACCTGGCATTCCGCCGCCGACCAGGTCCTGGGCTGGACCCCCGACGGCACGCGGGTGCTGTTTCAGAGCAACCGCGGCGAGCGCTTCGGCCCCATGCTCTACACCGTGGACCTCGAAGGCCATCTGCCGGTCTCGGCGGGGCCCGACCTCGGCACCTGGGCGAGCTACTCGCCCGACGGCAGCAAGCTCGCCTTCAACCGCAAGGCCCAGGTCTACTGGCGCAAGGGATACCGGGGGGCCATGCAGAGCGACGTGACCGTGCTGAACACGGCCACCGGCAGCTTCACCGATCTCACCGATTTCAACGGGCTCGACAGCTGGCCCATGTGGGGCCGGGACGGCTTTATCTACTTCGTGAGCGACAAGGACGGCAACGCCACCAATCTCTACCGCGTCGCCGAAAAGGGCGGGGCCGCCGAGCGGGTTAGCTCCTTTACCGCGGGTGACGTGCGCTGGCCGGCCATCTCCGCCGACGGGAAGACCATCGCGTTCGAGCACGACTTCGGGCTCTGGCTCTACGACGTGGCCGCCAAGCAGGCGAAGCGGGTGCCGCTCCGCATCAACGCCGAGCTGCAGGAGAACCTCACCGAAAGCCGCAGCTTCCGTTCCGAGGCCGACGATTACGCCCTCGCCCCCAACGGCCGGCGCTTCGCCTTCTCCATCCACGGCGAGCTCTTCACCGCGCCGGTGGAGGAGGGCGACCTCCGCCAGCTCACCGCCGGCGCCGCGCGCGATCAGAATCCGGCCTACTCGCCCGACGGCACCCGGCTGGCCTGGGTCTCGGACTCCAGCGGGCGGGAGGAGATCTGGGTCGCGCCGGCGGAGGGTGGACCCGCCGAGCGGATCACCGACGTCGACGCGCTCAAGTTCGGCATGGCCTGGTCGCCGGACGGCAAGAGCCTCGTGTACGGCGCCTCCGACAGCAAGCTGCGGCTCTACGGCTTCGACACCCGGAAAACCACCGAGCTGGCCTCCAATCGCTACGGTGGCTTCGGACAGCAGCTGGCCTGGAGTCCCGACGGCAAGTGGATCGCCTATGCCCGCCCGAACGAGGACCGCAGTGCCGACATCTACCTGATCTCGGCGGCCGGCGGTGCCGAGCACCGCGTCACCTTCGATTCCTACAATGACGGCGCGCCCGAGTTCTCGCCCGACGGCCGCACCCTCTACTTCCGCCGCACCGAAGGGGTGCAGAGCGGGTTAGGCGGGCCCGCCCTCGCCCAGCTCTGGGCCGTGGGGCTGGAGCGCCTGGCCTACGACCCCGACGATCCCGACGCCCGGCCGGCCGAGGACAGCGCCCGCCGGGCTCCGCGCAACGCGCCGGTCCGCGAGCTCAACATCGACTGGGCCGG
>DATCWE010000403.1:0-14511 GCA_036566495.1 Gemmatimonadales bacterium
AACTTCGTCGGCTTCCCCAACGACCGCCCGCCCCGCTCCACCCACTCCGCCACCCGCGCGATCATCTCCTCGATCCCAACGCTCGGCGCCCCGAACAATTCCTCCATTCGTGCCGCATTGCTGAGCAGCGCGGTCTCACCCTCCGTTCCAACAAACGAAGGCTCCCGGCCCCACCGCGCCCCAAATTGCTCCGCGATCCACCGCACCGAGAGCGCCGGCCGCCCCGTCACGTTGAGCACCAGCGGCGGAACCGAGCAATGCCCCAGCGCCCGCAGCGCCACCCCGTTGGCGTCCCGCTGCCAGATCAGGTTCACCCACCCCATCGTCAGGTCGACCGGTTGCCCGGCCCAGACCCGGTCGGCAATGTCGCGCAGCACCCCGTAGCGAGGCTCGATCGCATAGTTGAGCCGCAGCACCGCCATCGGCGTCGAGCGCCGCCGCGAGCAGAACTCCAGCACCCGCTCGCGGGCCAGCGCCGACTGGGCATATTCCCCCACCGGACCGGTCGGATCCGATTCGCTCGGCCCGGGTCCGGAAACCGCGGAGAGCGGATAGACGTTTCCGGTGGACAACGCCACGATGCGGGATCGGTGAAACCGCTCCGCCACCAGTCCGGGCAGCAACGCGTTGACCGCCCAGGTCCTCGCTTCCTCGCCCGTGGTGCCGAATTTCTGGCCCGCCATGTAGATCAGGTTCGCCGCATCGGGCAGGGCGGCCAGCGCCTCGCGGTCGAACAGGTCGCACCGGATGGTCTCGACCCGGTCCTGTTCCAGGGCCTGGCGCAGGCCGGGCTCCGAGAACCGCGCAACGGCAACCACCCGGCGCCCCGTCCCGGCATCGCGCGTTGCCCGGACCGCCAGTCGGGCCAGGCTCGGCCCCATCTTGCCGCCGGCCCCCAGGATGAGCAGATCGCCCTCGAGCGCCCCCATCGCCTCGCGCTCGGCGTCCGTCGGCGCGGCAAGCAGCTCCTCGAGCGCCGCCTCATTGGGCACGACAGTGGGATTTGACACGGCTCCGCTTACTATAATCGCGCATGCTGACCTCGGAGGAATTGGACGCACTCCGCGCCGCCATCCCGGCCGATGCGGATTTGACCCGCTTGCTGCAGACGCTGCGGGCGCGCTCGCAGCCCTGGCTCGAATCCCCACCCGTGGTCCCCCAGGTCAAGGCGCTGCTCTCCACGGACGGCGGCGTCTGCCCGGACGACGGCACCACGCTCCAGTTCGATCCCCGCAGTCCGGAGCGGCACCGCTGTCCGCGCTGCGGCCGGGTCTTCTCCGGCGACCGGCACCATCGCAACTGGGCGCGCGCGCAGCACCTCTGGGTGGCGGAGCGCATCGCCGATTTCGCCCTGCTCGCGGGCGTCGCCGAGGCTGATCGGGCCGGCGCCAGCGCCGGCGAGCTCCTCGAGATCTACGGCGAGCTGTACTTCCGGCTCCCCAATCGAGACAACGTGTTAGGGCCCTCCCACCTCTTCTTCTCCACCTATTTGGAATCCGTGTGGCTCAACTCGTATCTCGCCGGCGCATTCCTGCTGCGGGCCTCCGGCCAGTTGTCCGAGGCCCAGGGCGCGGCGGTCGATCGGGTCGCCGAGGCCGCCGCCGAGGTCATCGGCGATTTCAACGAGGGGTTGTCCAACCGGCAGACCTGGCACGCCGCGGCGCTCACGGCCATTGCCGTCTGGTTCGACGATTTGGAGCTGGCCCGGACCGCGGTGGAAGCCCGCACCGGGCTGCTGGGTCATCTGGCGGACGGATTCGGCGCGGACGGGCTGTGGTGGGAGGGCGAGAACTACCACCTCTTTGCCCTGCGCGGCCTCATGCAGGGGATGCACTGGGCGCGGGTGATGGGGTTCGACCTCCTGGATGACGCGGAGCTGCGCCGGCATTTCCACGCCGCGCTGCTGGGACCCTCGCGCTCGGCCCTCCCCGACTTCACCTATCCTGCTCGCCGCGATTCCCGCTACGGAGTGTCGCTCGCCCAGCCGGCCTCGCTGGAATTATGGGAGATCGGGAGGGCCTGGCTGGGCGGCGACGCCGAGCTCGATGCCTGGCTGGGCGCGCTGTACGGCGACCCGCACCCCCTCCCGCCTGCCGAGCACTACGACGCCTGGCTGCACGATGCGGGTCGCCCGGCCCCGCCGCGTTACAGCCGCAGCGACCTCTCCTGGTGGGCACTCACTGCCATGGCCCCCGCGCCGGCCGCGGTCCCGGAGTGGCAGCCGCAGAGCGCGCTGCTGACCGGTCAGGGTCTCGTCGTGCTCCGGCGCGCAGCTCGCTACGCCAGCCTCGAGTGCGGCCGCGAAATCGGCGGGCACGGCCATCCGGACCGCCTTCACCTCACCCTGCACGCGGGGGGAGTCCACTGGCTGCCCGACCAGGGCACCGGATCCTACGTGCAGCCGACGCTGGCCTGGTACCGCTCCGCCGTAGCCCACAACGCGCCGCTGGTGGATGGCCTCAATGCCGGCGGCGAAGATGCCTGGTGCGAGGCGTTCGCCGAATCGGACCCATGGGCCTGGACGCGGGGTCGCGCGGGACCGCTGCGGCGCTGCCTCGTCGCTGGGCCGACTCACTGTCTCGATGTCCTCGAGCTCGATGGCTCCGAGCAGCACGCAACGGTGCTGCCGTGGCACTTCCAGGGCGGTCTGGAGCTCGAATCCCCCGGTCATTGGGAGCCCGCCGGCTTCGCGCATCCTTTCGTCTCGCAGGTCGAGCGGCTGGTGCCCTCTGCCCCGGGCCCGATCGTGGTCGTCCTGGAGCACCCCGGGCAGGGGCAGTCCATCCGGGCCCTCTTCCTCGCGCCGGATGCGGAGCTGCTTCGTGCCGTCGCCCCGGGACTTCCCGTCGACCCGGAGCCCCGGCCCTTCCTGCTGCTGCGCGGCACCGGCGCCCGGATCCGCTGGATCACGGTGTTGGACCTCGCCCCGGTCGGCTCGCCCGACCGCGTCCAGGGAGTGGAGAGCCAGGGAGAAACGGTGGACATCGTCACTGCGGCAGGCGCGACCCGCTTCAGCTTCTCCCCCGCTGGATTACGGATCGTGCGCGGCAATCAAGCCATCACTCTTGCGGGACTCCGGCCCGCGCCGGCGCAGCACCAGCCGATCTTCGCGGAGCGGACCGTCAACGAAGTGATTGCCCGGGCGCCTCGCATCACAGCCGCTCCCGCGCTGGATGGCACCTTACACGGCTTCGACCTGTCGGAGCCGCTGCATCTCGACTCGGAGCACCAATACCGCCGCAGTGAAGAGCCTTACGACCCCGAGACCTTCTCGGCCTGCGCCTGGCTCAATTGGGATGGAGAATCGCTCTACCTCGCCGTGGCCGTGAGCAAACCGGAGCTTTGCTTCCGCGACCAGGACGCTGCCTCACTCCGGTTCGACAACGAGCCCGAAGACATCAACTCCGACGGAATCCAGCTCTATTTGCGCGACACCGAGGGCGAAGTGGGCTGGCTGCTCAACCCGGCGGGCGACGGCAGCCTGCTCGCGCGCCGCATCGGCACCGATGGAGACACGGGAGATTCTCTGAGCGGACGCTGGGCCCGGAGCGAGGAAGGCTACCTGATCACGGCGCGGCTCGAGCTGCCCCGCCTTCGCCACCTCGGCCCCGGCGCACTGCTCGGCTTCGATCTGCTCGTCAACGAGATGCAGCCCGGCCGGGTCCGCCGGGCCGGCCAGTTGGTCTGGAGCGGTGCGGGCGGCTGGATTTACCTGCGCGGCGATCGGCACGATCCGGCTCCCCTCGGTACCCTGGAACTGAGCTAGATTGAAACCACCCCGTGGTCGTCTATCGATTCGAGGCCCCATGACCGGCACTCGCCTGCCGATAGGCGGGCTCGCGCTCGTGTTGCTCGGCGCTCCCGCCGCCCTGGTGGCGCAGTCCTCCGACCTGTCGGAGCAGCTCCGACGCATCTTCGCGTCGGCGGAATTCGCGCCCCGCCAGCGCTTCGGTCCGGCGCGCTGGATCGAGAACGGGGCCGCGTACCTCACGCTCGAGCCTTCGACGGTTGCGGGAGCACGCGACCTGGTGCGCTACGAATCCGCCACCGGCGCGCGGACCATCATGGTCCCGGCCAGCCGGCTGGTTCCTGCGGGGGCCGCTGCCCCGCTCGACCTGGACGACTACAGCTGGTCCGCCGATGGCGCGCGGCTGTTGATCTTCACCAACAGCCAGCGCGTCTGGCGCCAGAACACCCGGGGCGACTACTGGGTGCTCGAGCGTGCCAGCGGCCGTTTGCGGAAGCTCGGCGGACCCGAGGCGCCCGCTTCCTCCCTGATGTACGCGAAGTTCTCTCCCTCCGGCGACCGCGTAGCCTACGTCCGCCAGGGTGAGGTTTATGTCGAGCGCCTCGCCGATGGCCAGATTACCCGGCTGACTTCGGGAGCCGACTCGCTGCACGTCAACGGCATGTCCGATTGGGTCTACGAGGAGGAGTTCGACCTGCGCGACGGCTTCCGCTGGTCGCCCGACGGTAATCGGCTCGCCTACTGGCAGTTCGACATGACGGGCGTCGGCACCTTCCGGCTGATCAACGATACCGACTCGCTCTATCCCAGGATCATTCCGATCCAGTACCCCAAGGCCGGAACCCCCAATTCGGCGGTGCGCGTCGGTGTGGTGAGCGCCGAGGGCGGCCCCACGCGCTGGATCGCGCTGGGCGACGATCTCCGGGAGAACTACCTGCCCCGGATGGAATGGGTAAGCGGGGACGAGCTGGCTCTGCAGCGCATGAACCGGCTCCAGAACACCAATCGGGTGCTCCTGGCCAACGCGGCGACCGGCGCGGTGCGCAGCGTGCTCACCGAGCGCGACAGCGCCTGGGTCGACGTGGTGGACGACCAGATCTGGCTGGCGGGCGGCGCCGAGTTCCTCTGGCCCAGCGAGCGCGATGGCTGGCGGCACCTGTACCGGGTTAGCCGCGACGGTGTCAAGCTCACCCTCATCACGCCTGGTGATTTCGACGTGGTTTCGGTCGCCGGCGCGGACGAGCACGGCGGCTGGCTCTACTTCATCGCCTCACCCGACAACGCCACCCAGCGCTACCTGTATCGCAGCCGGCTCGACGGCAAAGGCGCGGCGCAACGCCTCTCCCCCGCGGACGCGCCCGGCACCCACCGCTATCAGATCTCGCCCGACGCGCAGTGGGCCTTCCACAGCTACTCCCGCCTCGACCGGCCCGCGGTTACCGAGCTGGTCCGGCTGCCGTCGCACCAGGTCGTCCGCGCGCTGGTCAACGATACCAGCCAGCGCGCCGCGGTGGCTCGCGTGATCACCCGTCCCACCGAGTTCTTCAAGGTCGCGGCCGGCCCCGGGCTCACCGTGGACGGGTGGATGATCCGGCCGCGTGACTTCGACTCGACCAAGGTCTATCCGGTGCTGGTCCACGTCTACGGCGAGCCCGCGGGCCAGACCGTGGCCGACACCTGGTCCGCCAACTCGCGCCTCTGGCACCAGCTGATCGCCGACCAGGGCTACGTGGTGGTCAGCTTCGATAATCGCGGCACGCCGGCGCCGCGGGGACGTGCCTGGCGCAAGGTGGTCTACGGCGCCGTGGGCGTCACCTCGAGCCGCGAGCAGGCCGAGGCGGTTCGCGCGCTGGCGCGAGCCCGTCCATTCCTCGACTCCACCCGGGTGGCCATCTGGGGCTGGAGCGGCGGAGGCTCCAGCACCCTGCAGGCACTGTTCCGCTATCCGGAGGTGTACCAGGTGGGCATGTCCGTGGCCCCGGTTCCCGACGAGAGCCTCTACGACACCATCTACCAGGAGCGCTACATGGGTCTTCCCGGCCCCAATGCCGAAGCCTACCGGCGGGCCTCCGCGATCAATTTCGCGGAAGGACTGCGCGGCAAGCTGCTGATTGCGCACGGGTCCGGTGACGACAACGTGCATTACCAGGGTTCCGAGCGGTTGGTCAACCGCCTGATCCAGCTGGGGAAGAGCTTCGATTTCATGACCTACCCCAATCGCAGCCACTGCATCTGCGAGGGGGCCGGAACCACCCTGCACATCTATTCCCTGCTGACCCGCTACCTGCTGGACCACCTGCCCGCGGGGCCGCGGGGGGCGGCGTCGAACCATGATTGAGCGCCTGCGGCTGCCCCTCTTTACCTTCGTGCTCTTTGCCGGAGGGCTGGTCGTTCGCCACCCGAGTGCGCCCTTGCCCAATGTCGTCCCCAACGACAACACGGTTCCGGCCGGGCGGCTCCGGCACGACACCCTGTCGCTCGATTTGGAAGTCCGGATGGCACGCTGGCATCCGGAGTCCCCCGTGGACAGCGGCATCGCGGTGGCCGCCTTCGCGGAAGTGGGCAAGCCACCCCAGGTCCCCGCTCCGCTGATCCGCGTGCCCGCCGGCACCACAGTCGCCGCCACCATTCGCAATGCCCTGCCGGACTCATCTATCACCGTGTTCGGGCTCGCCGCGCATCCGGCGACCCTCGGCGACACTATCAAGCTGCTGCCGGGACAATCCCGCCGCGTCGTTTTCGTCGCCGGCGCTCCCGGAACCTATCTGTACCAGGCCAGACTGGGAGCGCACAATCCCGCCAGGGACTTTGAGCGCGAAAGCAGCGCGGGGGCGTTCGTCGTCGATCCGCCCGGCGGCTCACCGCCCGATAGGGTTTTCGTCATCAATATCTGGGGACAAGGCCTCGATTCGCTCAGCTACGCCAATGCCGTGGCGATCAACGGCCGCTCCTGGCCCTACACCGAGCGCTTGTCCGCCGCCGTCGGCGACACCCTCCGCTGGCGCTGGGTCAACGCCTCGATCCGTAACCATCCGATGCACCTGCACGGGTTCTACTTCACCCTCGATGCCCGGGGTAACGGTCTCAAGGACAGCCTGTTTCCCGCCCCGCGGGCGCTGGCGGTCACCCATGACGCCCGCGCGTTCGAGACCTTCGCGATGACCTGGGTTCCCGAGCGTCCGGGTAATTGGCTCTATCACTGCCACATCGCCTTTCATGTGCTGCCCGGCGCCGCCACGCTTTCGCCGCACGACACCACCGCGCACCAGCGCATGTCCGACAACTCCGCGCGGCACATGGCCGGGCTCATCCTCGGCATTTCGGTCACCGCTCCCGCCACCTGGAGCGAGCCGGCCCGGACCGAGCTCCGCCGGCTGCGGCTCTACGTGCAGGAAGGCCACCGGCGCGGCCGCGCGCCGCGGGCCTTCGGATTCGTGCTCCAGCGCGGCAGCTCCCCGCCCGCGCCCGATTCCCTGGAAGCCACCAGCTCGATGCTGGTGCTCACCCGCGGGCAGCCCACCGACATCACCGTCGTGAATCGCCTGCCGGAAGCCACCGCAATTCACTGGCACGGCATCGAGCTGGAGAGTTATTCCGATGGCGTCGTGGGATGGAGCGGCACGGTCCGCCGGCTGGCGCCCGCCGTTCAGGCGCAGGATTCCTTCGTCGCGCGGCTGACCCTGCCCCGCGCCGGGACCTTCATGTACCACACCCATCTCAACGACCTGGAGCAGCTCACCTCGGGCCTCTACGCGCCCATCATCGTGTTGGAGCCCGGAGCGCGCTTCGACCCCTCGCGCGACCATGTCTTCATTGGTGGCTGGGACGGCCCGGAGGCCCACTTCCTGATCAATGGGGATTCGCTGCCGCGGGCGCCGCTCGAGTTCGCGGCCGGCGTGACCCACCGCTTCCGTTTCATCGACATCGGGCCGGCCGGAGGATACTGGCCCACGCTGCGGCAGGATTCCACCCTGCTGCGCTGGCGCCACGTCGCCAAGGACGGGGCCGACCTCCCCCCCGAGCGAGCCGTCGAGCGCCCGGCGCGCTTCCGCATCCAGGTGGGAGAGACCTGGGACTTCGAATGGACCCCGCGCCCGGGGGAGTACACCCTGTCGCTGGGCGACCGCGACAAGCCCGAGATCGTCCAGCGGATCGTGGTGCGCTGAGTGATCGCCTACGAGGTGACCGTCGAAGTGGAGGAAGCGCTGGTCGAGCGCTTCATGCAGTTCATGCAGACCCGCCACATCCCGCGCATTCTGGCCACGGGTTGCTTTTCACACGCGGAATTCAACCGCGCCACCGAGACGCGTTTCCGCCAGCGCTACCTGGCCGGCAGCCTCGGCGAGCTCGAGCGCTACCTCGAGCGCCACGCCCCCGCGCTGCGGGCGGAGTATGCCAAGGAATTTCCCGAGGGAACCAGCCTGACCCGCGAAATCTGGGAAGAGCTCAACCGCTGGAAGGCCTGAGGCGACGCGTCAGGGGCGGATGATCGTCCGCAGCACCAGCACGGTGACGTTGTCGGTGCCCCCGCCGTCCAGGGCATCCTTGAGCAGCGCGCGGGCCGCCTGCTCCGAGGAGGTCAGCTCCTCCATCCGGCGCTCGATCTGCTCGTCCGAAACGTGCTTCGTCAGGCCGTCGGTGCAGAGCAGCATCTTGTCGCCCAGCTTGAGGTCGAAGCGGGACACCTCGGGCACCCAGGTGGCACCCCCCAGTGAGCTGGAAAGCACGTTCGCATAGGGACTGCGCGCCGCCTGCTCGGGTGTGAGCACGCCGGAGTCCAGCAGGTCCTGCGCCATGGTCTGATCGCGGGTGAGCTGGGTCAGGGAGCCGTCCCGGTAGATGTAGCAGCGGCTGTCGCCCACCTGCAGCAGGTACAGGATGGGCCAGACCGCGACGAACATGGTGAGCGTCGTGGCCATCCCCTTGCGATCGCCGCTCTCCCTCGCGCGCGTGGCGATCAGCTCGTGGCTGCGCGTGGCGGCGTCCCGCAGCGACACCAGGAACTCCTCCGGGTCGCCGTGCTCGCCGGTGAAGAAGCACTGCATGGTGTGGGTCACGTAACCCGCGATTGCCTCGACGGCGGAGCGGCTGGCCGCCTCGCCGCCCGCATGACCGCCCACCCCGTCGCAGACCATCCCCACCGAGGCGATCCGCTGGCTCGGGATCTCCAGCAGCTCGGGATTGGGCAGACTGGTGACGTGCACCCGCATCGTCTTGTGGAGGGTCGTGACCAGGAAGTGGTCCTGGTTGTCCTTGCGAACCAGGCCTCGGTCGGTGATCCCGAAAAAATCCAGGTCTTCGTCGCGCGGTTTCGGATTCGCGGCAGTGGCTCCGGGGCTGGGGGCTGCGGGGATCGGCGTCGCAGGCATCTTACCTGCGAAGTTAGCCCTCTCTCCCGCCGTCGCAAGCAGGCCCCCCCGCGTTGGCGCGCGGGAGGGCCTGCCGGTAGGTTTTCAGGGTTGCCGGGGAAGCCCCGGCTCTGCGGTCAGTTGCCCCCTGCGAGACTCCCGCCTGTCACGGCGCGATAGCTGTTGAGCCGCCCTGCCCCGAAGGTCTGGTCGGCACCCGCCGCACCCAGGTCATCCGTTGTCGACAGCAGCCGCGCCCGCAGCGCCGCCCCGCGCAAACCGGTCACCGAGGCCACGATTGCGGCGGTGCCCGTCACCTGCGGGGCCGCCATTGAGGTCCCCTGCATCCAGGCATAGGCCCCGCCCTTGTACGCGCTGTAGATGCACCCTTCCGGGGTCGTGTTGGAGTAGCAGCTCCCGCCCGGTGCGGAGATGTCGAGGCCCGGACCGAACTGCGAGTACGTGGCGAGCTTGTCCTGCCAGGTGGTCGCCGCCACCGAGATGGCGTTCACGTCGCACGCGGGACACGCCACCGTTCCGCTTCCGCTGTTGCCCGCCGAAGCGATCACCAGCACGTTCTTGCTGTTGACGGCGTAGTTGATCGCGTCCTTCTCGGCCTGCGACTCGCTCGATCCGCCCAGGCTCAGATTCATCGCCACCAGGTTGGGATAGTCGGCCGCCGCATAGATCGCGCTCACGATGGCTGAGGTGGGGCAGCCGCGGCGGCCGCACACCTTCTGGACCAGCACTTTCACGTGGGCCGCCGCGCCGGAAACCCCTGCCACCCCGACGCTGCTCCCCGCCATGGTCCCGGTAGTGTGCGACCCGTGTCCCTCGTCGTCGGTCGGATCCGCGTCGCCATTGTACCAGTCCCGTCCTGCGATCAGCCGCCCGGTAAATTCGCTGTGGGTCAGATCCACTCCGGTATCGATGCTTCCGATCACCACGTCGGCGCCGCCCGCCGCATACCCTTCGATGTTGTCCTCGTCCGCGTCCGCCACGGAAGCGTAGCTCGAGGGGATCGGTTTCCCCTTGCTCGCCCCGCTGGTGTACTTCATGTTGAGCCCGCCCGGGTTGTAGAAAGCCCAGAGGCTCGGATTGATCGTGGAGGTCTGCCGCAGGTAGTTCGGCTCGGCCCACTCGATTCCGGCGTCGGCCGCGAGCAGGCGCGCCGCGGCGCGCTCGCTACCCGCCTGGCCACGCAACACGTGGAAACGCTGGCCGTAACCCACGGCCGCCAGCTCGAGGCCATGACCGCGCGCAATGGCGGCCACGTCGGCGCCGACGCGCCCCTTCACGAGAATCTCGCCCGGCATCACGGCCTCGTCCTGCCGGGCCAGCGAGAAGCTGGGACCGGCGGAGCCGTCACCCGGCTGGAGCGGGGCCTCGGCGCAGGCTGCCAGTCCAAGCAGCAGCACGGTTCCCAGGGTGGCGCGGCGACCTGACAGCATGCCAAATCCTGCCTTTCAAGGCGCGATCGGTTGAACGGGGTTCTTGGATGGTTGCGGGTCAATGCAAGGCGCGGACCCTCCCGCCGGCCAGCGCTAAGGGCCCGAAAATCTGGCCCCGGAGCGGCTGGTCCCGTCAATCGTGTTGGACTCCCGCATCGGCAGATTCCACCCGTTACTCCGGGCCAAATCACGCCGTTTTGGCAGGAATCCCCGGTATGGCCGTTGCTCTTGAGGGAACTCCTCTAACACCAAAGGCACCAGCATGGCCTCCAAAATCATCGGCATCGACCTCGGCACGACCAATTCGGTTGTTGCCGTGATGGAGGGCGGCGACCCCGTCGTCATTCCCAACGCCGAGGGCGGGCGCACCACTCCCTCCGTCGTCGCATTCACCAAGGATGGCGAGCGGCTGGTCGGCCAGGTGGCCAAGCGGCAGGCTGTCACCAACCCCAAGCAGACCATCTTCTCCATCAAGCGGTTCATGGGCCGCCGGATGGCGGAGATTACCGAAGAGGTGAAGCGGGTTCCCTACAAGGTGGAGGCCGGCCCCAATGGCCTCGCGGCGGTCGAAATCGGCGGCAAGAAGTACACGCCGCCCGAGATCTCGGCCATGATCCTCCAGAAAATGAAGCAGACCGCGGAAGACTATCTCGGCTACTCGGTAGACCGCGCGGTCATCACCGTACCCGCCTACTTCAACGACTCGCAGCGCCAGGCCACCAAGGACGCCGGCAAGATTGCCGGGCTCGAAGTGGTCCGGATCATCAACGAGCCGACCGCTTCCGCTCTGGCATATGGGCTCGACAAGAAGAAGGAAGAGAAGGTGGCGGTCTTTGACCTGGGCGGCGGCACCTACGACATCTCGGTGCTCGAGCTGGCCGAAGGCGTTTTCGAGGTCAAGAGCACCAACGGTGACACCCACCTCGGCGGCGACGATTTCGACCAGCGCCTGATCGACTGGCTGGTGACCGAATTCAAGAAGGACCAGGGCATCGACCTCTCGAAAGACCCCATGGCCCTGCAGCGGCTCAAGGAAGCCGCGGAGAAGGCCAAGATGGAGCTGTCGAGCACCGCGCAAACCGACATCAACCTGCCGTTCATCACCGCGGACCAGTCGGGGCCCAAGCACCTGAATCTCAGCCTGACCCGTGCCAAGTTCGAATCGCTGGTGGACGACCTGATCCAACGGACCATCCCGCCCATGCAGCAGGCGCTCAAGGATGCCGGACTCGATCCCAAGCAGATCGACGAGGTCATTCTGGTCGGGGGCTCCACCCGGATCCCCAAGGTCCAGCAGATCGTGAAGGATTATTTCGGGAAAGAGCCCAACCGCTCGGTCAACCCCGATGAGGTCGTGGCCATCGGGGCCGCAATCCAGGGTGGTGTGCTGGCCGGCGAGGTGAAGGACGTGCTGCTGCTCGACGTCACCCCGCTGTCGCTGGGTATCGAGACGCTGGGAGGGGTGACCACGGTGCTCATCCCGCGCAACACCACCATTCCCACCCGCAAGTCCGAGGTGTTCTCGACCGCGGAGGACAACCAGACCACGGTCGAGATCCACGTGCTGCAGGGCGAGCGCCAGATGGCCATCGACAACCGGACCATCGGCAAGTTCCAGCTCACCGGAATTCCGCCGGCCCCGCGCGGGATGCCGCAGGTCGAGGTCACCTTCGATATCGACGCCAACGGCATCCTGCACGTGTCCGCGAAGGACAAGGCGACCAACAAGGAGCAGAAGATCCGGATCGAGGCCTCCAGCGGGCTCTCCGACGCCGAGATCGACAAGATGGTCAAGACGGCGGAGCTCCACGCCAAGGAAGACCAGGATCGCCGGGAGCAGATCGAGGCCCGCAACCAGCTCGACGGCCTGGTGTACAAGGTCGAGAAGGACAGCAAGGACTGGGTGGATCGGCTCGCGCCCGACGTAAAGAGCCGGCTGGACGCGGCGGTCGAAGCTGGCCGGCAGGCGCTCCGTGCCGGCGACCCCGCCGGGATCAAGACCGCGCTCGGCGAGCTGAACACCGCCTACTCGGCGGCCGGTGCCTCGCTCTACCAGCAGGCCTCTTCCACCGGCGGGGCGGAGCCCCAGGCCGACGGCGCACCCGCGCCGGAGGAAAAGCCGAAGGAGGATGTGGTGGAAGCGGACTACGAAATCGTTGATGATGAGAAGAAGGCCTGATGGCCTGATGGCCTAACCTGCGACCGGGATGAAACCCTGAGCATCCCATGTATTATTAGATGACCGCACGTATCACGTTTCACGGAGAGGTGTGGCACTAAAATGTCTGTCCGTAAGCTCAACTGGCTCAAATTCGGCGGCCTCGTGGGGTTCGCCTTTGTGCTCGGGCTCCTTTTTGCCGGACTGCTCAATCTTCCCAAGAACTCGCTCGCGCAGGGCGGGACGCCCCGGCTCACCAGCGCCCAGTCTACCGAGGTCAAGAACGCGTCGGCACCTCCGCTTCCCGCGGCCCGTCCGCTGGTCGAGCTGAGCGACGCCTTTTCGGCCGTGGCCGAGCACGTGCGGCCGAGTGTCGTCTTCATCAAGTCGGAGAAGAAGGAGCAGGTGGCGCAGATGCAGGTGCCACGCGGCTTCGAGCCCTTCTTCAACTTTCCGCAGGGCCAGCGCCGTCAGCCGATGATCCAGAGGGGGTCGGGCTCGGGCTTCATCGTGTCCGAGGACGGCTACATCCTGACCAATAACCATGTGGTGGATGGTGCCCAGAAGGTCACCGTCCAGCTGCTGGACCGGCGCTCCTTCCCGGCCAAGGTCGTCGGTACCGATCCGAACACCGATGTCGCGGTGATCAAGATCGACACCCGCGGGCTCGAGCCGGCCTCGCTGGGCTCCAGCGCGACCACCCGCATCGGCGAGTGGGTCCTGGCGGTGGGTAACCCACTGGGCGAGAACCTCACCTTCACCGTCACCTCCGGCATCGTGAGCGCCAAGGGGCGCGGTTCGCTGCAGCTCCCGGGGCGTACCGACCGGAGCATCCAGGATTTCATCCAGACCGACGCGGCCATCAATCCGGGTAACTCAGGCGGGCCGCTGGTCAACGTCCGCGGCGAGGTCATCGGCATCAATTCCGCCATCGCCAGCGAGACCGGCTACAACGTGGGCTATGGCTTCGCGATCCCGATCGATCTGGCCAAGCAGGTGATGGAGCAGTTGATCAAGAACGGCAAGGTAGAGCGGGCGGCGCTCGGCGTGTTCGTCGAAGACGCCTCCGCCACCGATGCCCAGTACGTGGGATTGCCCGAAGTCCGGGGCGTGCGGATTCGCTCCTATTCCAACGACAACTCCCCGGCCAAGCAGGCGGGCCTGGTCCCGGGTGACGTGATCATCACGATCGACGGCCGCGAGGTCGACTACGTCTCCCAGCTCCAGCAGATCGTCGGCTTCAAGCACCCGGGAGAGACCGTGAAGGTCGAAGTCGCCCGCAAAGGCGGCGAGCGCAAGACGCTCACCGTGCGGCTGATCTCCGCCCAGGCCATCACCGATCCGGCCACCGCCGAGGACAACGCCAACCCGGATGACCCGGCCGACAAGAGCGGCGAATCCCCGGCCGGCGCGAACATCCGTCCGCTCGGTGTCACCGTGATGCCCCTTACCGCGGCGATGGCGGGTGAGCTCAGCCTGCCCGCCTCGGTTCACGGCCTGGTGATTCAGAACGTGGACCCGGAAGGCCCCGCTGCCGAGGACTTGGCCGGCGCCAACAACAGCGACACCCCGGATGTCATTATCTCCGTTGAAGGCGTAGCGGTGCGCTCCGAGGCCGACCTGCGCGGAGCCCTCCGGCGTGCCGGCTCCGGCGGCATCGTCACCCTGATCGTGTACAACAACCGGGGCGGGCAGCGGGTGGCGCGAGTCAGACTCAGTAACCAGTGACCGGTGACCGGTAACAGCTGATACAAGAAGCCCTCCGATTTCTCGGAGGGCTTCTGCTTTAGGGGCTACCGGTCACTG
>DATCWE010000416.1:0-9460 GCA_036566495.1 Gemmatimonadales bacterium
CCCTGGGGCTCAAGGGCGGCGACGTGATCCTGAGCGTCGACGGCCGCAAGGCCTCGGGACCGTCGAGCCTGCTCCGGATTCTGCGCAGCTACGAACCGGGCGACAGCTTCAAGCTCGAGATCATGCGCAACAAGTCCCGGACGACGGTGACTGGGAAGCTGGAGAAGCCCAAAGACGAGTAGGCTTCACAGCGGCAAGGGAAGATGAGCGCGAGGGCGGCCAAGTGGCCGCCCTCGTCGTTTTGGACTCAATCGCCAAGAGCGGTGGCCTGAGTTATAGTAGGGGACGCCGCCTCCCAGGACGCTCTGCAATGGCCGTACAGGACGCTGAGGGCCGCATCATTCCCCCCCCACGAGCCCGGCGGCCCGGCGATGAGGAGAGCCCCGATGTCTGGGGATTCCACGACTCGGCCTTCACGCTGTGTCCCAACGGGAGCGTCCTGCTCACCGGGTCGCGCTATCCCGTGAGCGGGGTGGAGCTCCCGGATCTGCTGCCCTGGATGCGCCGGGTGCTCGCGGTCGAGCTGCCTCCCGGCGATACCCACGACTCACAATACCCGCCTTCCCTCCCCCCGCCACGCAGCAACCCGGGGTTCGTACGCGAAGCGACAGAGCTGCTGCCCGAGCACGCCATGGCCGACGCCCCCGAAGTGCGGCTGCGGCACGGGCACGGGCATACCCTCGAGGAGATGTACCTCATCAAGTACGGCCGGATCGAGCGAGTGCCCGATCTCGTGGTCTATCCCGAAACCGAAGCCCAGGTTGCCGCCCTGGTGGCGGCGGCCGCGCGTCACGACGTGTGCCTGGTCCCTTACGGGGGCGGGACCAACGTCACCGATGCGCTGCGCTGCCCGGCCGAGGAAGAACGCATGATCGTGGTGCTGGATCTGGCGCGGCTCGACCGGATTCTGTGGATCGACCCCGTCAACCTGATGGCCTGCATCGAGGCCGGAGCCGTAGGCCGGCACCTCCACGACCAGCTCGCCGAGTACGGCTTTACGCTCGGGCACGAGCCGGACAGTGTGGAGTTCTCGACCCTGGGCGGCTGGATCGCGACCCACGCGTCGGGCATGAAGAAGAATCGCTACGGGAACATCGAAGACCTGGTGCTGGACCTCACCGTGGTCAGCGGTCTCGGCGAGCTCTCGCGGGGCGCGGCCGCGCCGCGTGAATCCATTGGGATCGACCCCCGGCGCTGGATGTTCGGCTCCGAGGGAACCCTGGGCATCATTACCCGAGCGGTCGTCAAGATCTTTCCGCTCCCGGAGGTGCAGCGCTACGACGCGCTGCTTTTCCGCAGCTTCGAGGCCGGAGCCGCTTTCCTGTTCGACTTGACCCGGGAGGCGGTACCGCCGGCGAGCGTCCGACTGGTGGACAACCTGCAGTTCCAGCTGAGCCAGACGCTGAAGCCGCGCGCCCGCGGCGCCCGCGGCCTCCAGCGAAAGCTGGAACGGCTGGTGGTGACCCGGCTGCGCGGCTTCGCTCCCGGGCAGATGGTGGCGTGCACCCTGGTCTACGAGGGATCCCGGGAGGAGGTCAGGCAGCAGCAGGCGGCGGTGCAGCGGCTGGCGCGCCGCCACCAAGGCATGCGGGCTGGAGCGGAGAACGGCAAGCGGGGCTATCAGCTTACCTTCGGGATCGCCTACCTGCGCGACTTCGTCATGCGGCACTATGTCCTGGGCGAGTCCTTCGAGACCTCGGTGTCGTGGAGCCGGGCGCTGGCGCTGTGCGAAAACGTCAAGCAACGCCTGATCCGGGAATGCGCCGCGCGCGGCATTCCGGGGCGGCCGTTCGTCACCGCCCGGATCACCCAGGTGTATCAAACCGGCGTCTGCATCTATTTCTACTTCGGCTTCTATCACAAGGGAGTGGAGCACCCAGTGGAGGTGTTCGCCGAGCTGGAGCACTCGGCGCGCGATGAGATTCTGCGCTCGGGCGGCTCGCTTTCGCACCACCACGGCGTTGGCAAGCTGCGGCGCGGGTTCCTGCCCCGTATCATGTCACCGGCCGCGCTGGCCTGGAGCGCCGAGCTCAAGCGCGCGGTCGATCCCGGCAACGTGTTCGGCATCGCCAACCAGCTGCTCGGCGCCGAGCCCGCCGGGCGTCCGGTGGAATGATTCCGGCCATGGCGACGGGACGGGAGTTCCTGCTGACCGGAGTCACTGGATTCCTCGGCAAGGTGGTGCTCGAGGAGCTGCTGCGCCGGCGGGAGGAGCTCGGAGTGGAGCGGATCCACGTGCTGATCCGCCCTCGCAAGCGACGCCAGGCTGCGGAGCGCTTCCGCCGCGAGGTGGTCGGATCACCCTGCTTCTCCAACCTGGCGCCGGACTGGACCCGCTACGTCTCGGTGGTCCAAGGGGCGCTGGAAGAGCCCGGCGTGGCCCTCGATCCGACCGGCCGGGATGAGCTGACGGCCCGGGTCACCCACATCATGCACGCCGCGGCGTCGGTGAGCTTCGATCTCCCGCTGGCCGACGCAGCCCGGGCCAACGTGGCGACCAGTCTCAATCTGCTCGAGCTGGCGCGCGCCTGTCCTCAGCTCCAGCGCCTGATCTACGTCTCGACCGCCTACGTGACGCCACATCCGGGAGAGGGAATCCCGATCGAGGAGGTGCTGGCACCGCTGCCGGAGCCCGCCGCGGAGCTCTACCGCTCGATTCTCGAGGGTCAGTACGATGAGGCAGCCCTGCTCAAGCGCTCCGGACACCCGAATACCTACACCCTGACCAAATCGCTGGCGGAGCACCTGCTGGTCGAGCGCTGCGCTGAGCTGCCACTGGCGATCATCCGGCCCAGTATCATTTCCGCGGCCTGGCGACATCCCTTCCCTGGCTGGATCGACAGCACCTCGGGATTCGCCAGTTTCGTGGTCTTGATCGGCATGGGCCACCTCCGCGCGGTGGCCGGCCTGCCCGGCACGCGACTCGATCTGGTGCCGGTAGACGAAGTGGCCGCACGGATGCTGGAGGAGTGCGCCCCCGGCCTGGGCCGCGAGTCCCCGCCGGTGATTCGGCACGCCGTGGCGGGCCTGGGGCGAACCATTCGGCTCTCCGAGGTGGGAGAGCGGATCACGAAATTCTTCTCGGTCCACCAGGTGGAGCGGCGCCCGGTGGTGAAATACCTCGGGCGCCGCGGCCCGGGCTTCCGGCTGGCCGAAAGCGTGCACCACCGCATGGCGATCGCCGCGGCGGAGCTACGCTCGCCCTCGCTGCGCCGCGCGACCGGCCAGCTCAAGGCCCGGCTGGCCTACCTCAACCGGGTCTTCCCCTATTTCACCTGCAACTGTTTCGCCTTCACGTCCTCGCGGCCGTTCGATGGGACCTTCGACGCGGGGAGCTACGTCACCAACGTATGCCGGGGCGCCTACCGCCACATCCTGCACCGCGACGACACCCAATGGACCATGGCGGGTCGCAAGCACCCGGGCCACGGCGGGGATTTGCGGTGGGCGCTCCGACAGAGCGAGGGCAATCTCTGGATCCGCTTCGGCGGCTGGGTGACGACCAAGTTGCTGCGCCGAGCGGTGGAGCGGGTGACGGTGGACATCCCCTCCTTCGAGGCCGCGCGCAACGCGGCGTCGGAAGGATCGCCACTGGTCCTGGTGCCCAACCACCGCAGCTATCTCGACTTCGTGCTGTGCTCCTACCTCTGCTTCGCACGGCCCGACCTGGGGATTCGCATACCGCACATCGCCGCCGCCATGGAGTTTGGGAAAATCCCGCTGCTGGGACGCCTGCTGAGCTCACTGCATGCCTTCTACCTGAGGCGCGGGACCGGAAAAGAGGATCCTGAGCTCACCCGGCGGGTGCACCAGCTGATCGAGCAGGGGAAGACACTCGAGTTCTTCATCGAGGGACAGCGGAGCCGCTCCCGGGAGTTTCTGGCGCCGAAGCGCGGGCTGCTCCGCTGCCTGCAGGCCACGGGACGGACCTGCACGCTGCTGCCGGTGGCGTTTTCCTACGATCGGGTGCCCGAAGAGGCCGCCTTCGCGATGGAGCTGGCCGGCCTGCCCAAGCCCCGGATGCGGCTGGGACCGCTGCTGGGCTGGGTGGTCCGCGCCTGGCGCGGCAAGATCGACCTGGGACGGATCCACCTCGCCTGCGGGGCACCGGTGACACTCGGGCGAGAGTGCGACGTGCAGTCCGTCAGCCACGAGGTCATCCGGCGGCTCGAGAGCGCGACGGTCGCGACGACGTATCACCTGCAGGCCTTTCTCTCCCGGCACCCGATCGACGGGCTGGATTCCGGCTGGCTGCGCAGCGCCATCGAAGCGCGCGGCGGCCGGGTGCTGGAAAGCTCGCTCAAGCCGCCCCCGGACCTCGACCCGCTGATCGCCGCGAGCCTGCGCTACCAGTTCTCCCATCTCTTCCAGACCAACGGGACGGATGACGAGCGGCTGACCCTGCTTCGCGGCACTCTCTTCCCGCCCGAGCGCGAGGGCCGCCGCGAACGCGAGCCCGTCGGTTGAGTCGCCGCTCCTCGGGCGGGCCCTGGCTCGTCACCGGGGCGAACGGATTCCTGGGGCGTCATCTGCTGCAAGCGATCGAGGCCGATCCCGGCCGGCGGGCGCCGATTGCCCTGGTACGCGATCAGCTCGGCTGGGAGCAGCAGGAGTGGACCCGCGCGCTTCCGCGGGTGCGCACGCTGGTGGGATCGGTCACGGAGCCGGAGCGCTGGGTCCACGACCCGGTGCTCGAGGGCCTGGCGGGCATTTTCCATCTCGCGGCCCTGGTGCGGCACGGCCGGGGGGATGCTGCCGCCGTGCAGCACACCAACGTCGCAGGCACCCTCAACATGGTGCGGCTGGCGGCGACTCGCGGTTGCCGCGTGCTCTTCGTTTCCACCTCCGGAACGGTGGGTTGCTTCCGCCGGCCCGGCGCCGCACCGGACGAGGAGGCCCTTTATTGCGAGCGCGAGGTCGCGAGCTGGCCCTACTACCGCTCCAAGATCGAGGCCGAACGAGCGGCGCGCCTCCTGGCCGCAGAGCTGGGAGTGGAACTGGTGATCCTGCGGCCTCCCGTGCTGCTCGGACCGGGGGACCACCGCTTCCGTTCTTCGGAGCATGTGCTCCGGCTCCTTCGAGGCAGGGTACCCTTCGTGATTCGGGGAGGAATGCATTTCGCGGACGTGCGCGATGTGGCCCAGGCCCTGCTGCGGGCGATGGAGCGGGAGGTCGTTCGCCCGATCTACCACCTACCCGGGACGATTGACAGCATCGAGGGGTTCTACCGGAAGACGGCAGAGCTCTCGGGGCGGCGGCCGCCCAGGGCCCTGGTGCCGTTCCGGGTCGCGTGGCTGCTGGCCGCGCTGACGAAGCGCCTTGGCCTTAGACTGCTGCCCGAGCCCGAGCTGATCGACATGGCCGCACACCACTGGGGGCTGAGCTCCCGCTATGCGGCGGAAGAGCTCGGGTACCAGAGCAGGCCGGGCGACGAAACCCTCGCCGCGACCATCGCGTGGCTCACCGCCAATCACCCGGACCTGAGAAAGACACCATGAAGGGGTACAGGCTCTTGGCAATCAGCGGCTGGCTCCTGACCGCCCCGCGGCTCGCCGGCCAGGGATTGCCCGCGTACGCTCCCGTCAATCCGGTGGCAGCCGGGAGGAGCGGGCTTACCACTGTCCCCTATCTCGAACCCGGCCGGAAATGGCAGGTCAGCTTCCTGACCGACTATGCCAGTCTGATCGAGTACACCAACGCAGGGGACCTGTCCTACTTGCTCGACGCGGAGGTTTTGCGAGCCCAGCTCAGTGTGGTACGGAGCATCGGCAAAAAGGCGTTCGTGCTGGCCGAAGGGAGCTTCAACGGGTCGTACAACGGATTTCTGGACGGCTTCCTGGACTGGTACCACAACCTGACCGGGTTTCGCGTCACGGCCCGTGAGATTCGGCCTACCAACCAGCTGGCCTATGAGATCAATCTCGCCGGAGACCGCAGCTACCAGTACGCCGGCTCATCCGGCTTCCTCGGCGACATCCGGTTAGGCGGCGGCCTGCGGCATTCGCCCCACTGGCAGAGCACCCTCTCGGTGACCCTCCCGACCAGCAGCGCACCGCGAGGATACCGGAGAGGGACCGTCTCGCTCAACGCCACCACCACGCTGCGGAGCGCATTCTGGAAGCGCTTCATCTATGAAGGGACTCTTGGGGCGGGATATACACCGACCCACGGGGACCTGGCAGATCTGCAGCACACGACGTTTCTCATGCTGACTCAGGGCGTGCGGGCGCGAGTCGCCGGACCGCTGCACGCGTACGCCAATGTGATCTACCACTCGGCCTACTATCAGGACACGGGAATAGAAGAACTGGACAACCGCGAACTGAGCCTCGATCTGGGGGGCATGCTGCGGTTCAAGCAGGGGCCGGAATGGATCTTCGGGCTGACCGAAGACCTCGAGCCCAGCGGACCGGCGCTCGACGTGGGGTTCAGGCTGGGGGTGCGCTGGTAAAGAGGAACTGATCCATCTGTTGGAGGAGAAACTCCCGAGCTCCCGGCTCCCGCAGGTTGAGCGCGTAGTGATTGATCAATTGCTGCTGCAGCTTCAGCCATTCCGCCCAGCAGACCGCGCAGATTTCCTGGAAGACCCGCTGGCCGGTGGGATTGGGGAAGGGCGGAAAGGCCTGCTGGTCGCGAGTCTGGCCGCAGCGCACGCAGGTGATCACGGTCATGCAGGAAGGGTTTACCCGACATCCCCCCGCCGCAAGGCCGCCACACCGCTCTTCGCGCCCAGTCCCGCGCCCAGCCCGACCACCGCTACCGTAGCGCCGCTGATCAGCGGCAACAGCGTGAAGGGGGCGGCCACCAGCAAAGCGGCCGCGCCGGCAACAAACGGAGTCAGGGGCGAACGCACCGCGTCGACAAAGCGGAGCCGGCGACGAACGAAGCCGCGCGCGAAACCGAAAGCCATCACGCCGCTGACGACGGTGATCGTGAGGGCGGCCAGAACCAACAGGGTGTTGAGCACAAGACTCTCCAGGTTTTCCAGACTGTTTCAGTACGAAACATAGCTCTGGAAGGTTTCGCACGCTACCAGCGCAGTATGCAGCTGCCCCAGGCGAAGCCGGACCCAAAAGCCGTCAACGCCACCAGGTCCCCAGCGGCGAGCCGGCCGGCACGGACGCACTCGTCCAGCGCGATCGGAATCGTGGCGGCCGTGGTGTTGCCGTATCGCTGAATGTTGTTGTAGGCCTGCTCGTCCTTGAGGCCGAGCTCTTTCTGCACGGCCTCGGTGATTCGCAGATTGGCCTGATGGGCAATCAGCAGGCTGATCGCATCCGGGGTCTCGCCGGCCTGCTGGAGCGCGGCGCGCACCGATTCCGGCATTCGGACCACGGCGTGACGGAACACTTCCCTGCCATCCATCCTGAGCCAGTAGCGGCCTTCGGCTGCCTGCGCGGGCCAGGCGTCGGGCCGAACCAGCGATCCGGGTCCTTCGACCCAGAGCTTCTCCGCGTGACTGCCGTCGCCATGGAGATCGAAGGCCAGCACTCCCCGCGCGGGATCTTCGGTCGCTCCAACCACGACCGCGCCCGCCCCATCGGCAAAGATGACGGCGGTATAGCGCCCTTCCGTCGAGACGTCCATGCGGGTGGACTGAATTTCCTGGCCGACGACCAGGATGCGGCGGAATGCGCCGGTGCGGAGATAGGCGTCGGCGATGGAGAGGGCATAGATGAAGCCCGCGCACTGCATCCTGATATCAATGGCGGGAATGGTCCCGGTGATCCCCAGCTCGCGCTGGAGGTAGACGCCGTTGCCGGGAAGGAAATGGTCGGGAGTACTGGTGGCGTAGATGATGGCGTCGAGCTCGCCCGGTGTCGTCTCCGCCATCGCCAGCGCCTCGAGCGAGGCTCGGCGGCCGAGATCGACCCCGCGCTCGCCCGGCTGGATCCAGTGCCGCTCCTGGATCCCCGTCCGCGAGCGGATCCACTCATCCGACGTATCCATGAGTGCCGCGAGGTCGTCATTGGTGACGACGCGGGAGGGGACGGCGCGGCCGGTTCCGAGGATGAGGGAGCGCATGGATCAGGCGATCAGGCAATCAGGGGTGGAGTCGCGAAGGAAGCTCGTGATCCCTGCCCCCTTCTGCAAGGCGTCCCCTGATTGCCTGATTGCCTAATTCCCCGACTCCCTGATCCCGCTACTCGTACCGCAGCGCGTCGATCGTATTCAAGGTAGCAGCGCGCCAGGCGGGCCACAGCCCGAAGGCCAATCCGACCACAGCGCTGAAGGCAAAGGCGACGGCGACCGACACCGGGGAAATGATGGTGTCGAAACCCGCGAGCTTCTTCAGCAGCCAGGCGCCGGCTCCGCCGGTAAGAATGCCCAGGGCTCCACCCATGAGGCAGAGCACCAAGGCCTCGATGAGGAATTGCTGCATGACGGTCATGCGCGTCGCGCCCAGCGCTTTGCGAACTCCGATCTCCCGGGTACGCTCGGTGACCGAGACGAGCATGATGTTCATGATGCCGATCCCGCCGACCAGCAGCGAGACACCCGCGATGCTGCCGAGGAGGACCTTGAAAGTATTGGCGGTATCCTGCTGCGTGGAGAGGATGTCCTGCTGGTTTCTGATCTGGAAATCGTTGTCCCCACCCGGGCGGATCTTGTGCTCGCGGCGGAGCACCCGCTCGATGTCCACCATCCCCTGGTCCAGGGTGACGCCATCGCGCACCAGCACCGCGATGCCGCGCAGGCGGTCGGTGCCGAAAATCCGGAAGCGAGCCGTGCTGAGCGGGATGACGATCTGCTCGTCCTGATTGCCGCCCATGCCGGTGCTGCCCTTGGCGTTGAGAATGCCGATGACCTCGAAGGACTGTCCCCGAATCTGAATGGTCTGATTGATCAGCGCCGCGGGATTCACGTCCAACAGGGTGGGCACGGAGGCGCCGAGCACGGCGTAGCGCTGCCGGGCCGCGTCGTCACCCTCGGTGAACATGCGCCCGTAGGGCACCTCGAAGTTGCGCACCTGGGCGAAATTCGGGGTCGCGCCGAGAATATTGACGTTGAGGTTCTTGTTGCCGTACTTCACCTGCAACGAGCGGTTCATTTCCGGCTCGACCGCCGAAAGCAGATGCGCGTCCTGGGCGAGCGCTTCGGCATCCTTCACCGTGAGGCTCACCCGCACGTCGCTGGCCCGGCCGCCGAAGAACGACTGCCCGGGATTGATGGTCAGCAGATTGGCGCCGAGGGCCTGGATGCGCGCCTCGATCTTGCGCTGGGCTCCGGTGCCGATGGCCACGACGGCAATGACCGCGGCGACGCCGATGATGATCCCCAGCATGGTGAGCAAGGCCCTGAGCTTATGATCGCGGATGCTGGAAAGCGCCACCCGGACCGTTTCCCCGATCATCATCTGGCGCCACCTCCCGGGGGGCGGCCCCCGCCGCCGCCGCTCGCCGGGGCGGCTCCGGTCGTCGGCCTGGCGGTGGTACCTCCGGGCACGACGCCGCCGCTG
>DATCWE010000421.1:0-14656 GCA_036566495.1 Gemmatimonadales bacterium
TGTCGCGCCCTGGTCGACCCGGGCGCGGGAAGGGGCCCCTATCTCGGTGCCCATTGGGTGGGACGAGCTCGACGGCCTGGAGGGCGGCGACCAGTATCACGTGCAGGACGCCCCGGCGTTGCTACGGCGCCGCAAGCGCGATCCCTGGGCCTCGCTGCTTACGACGCGCCAGCGACTGACCAGCTCGTTGACCGCAACCCTCGAGAGTTGATCCACCCGCGGTGGTCTCGCCCCCGCGGCTCCTGGGGAGCGCGCCGGATGGTTTTTCGGGTGGTCATGGGATTATTCTCCCTGCCAGGACAGGTGTCCGAGTGGCTGAAGGAGCCGGTCTCGAAAACCGGTGTACCCGCAAGGGTATCGTGGGTTCGAATCCCACCCTGTCCGTAACTATGCTCCCAGGCGACTGCCTTCTTACCGGCCTTTGTGGCCTGCAACCTGCTCCTGCGGGGGCCTCGTCCGGCCTGCTCTTTCTGGCCCTGGCACTGGTGCTGTACGGAGTTGCCGGGCTCTGGCGCGCGCGTCACAGCAGGGACCGGTAACCCGCAACGGCTCACTGGCACCGCCCACCGTCAAATCCGGTCCCGTAACCCCGCCATCCCGTAGTCCGCGGCGCAGTGCGCACAACAGAAGAACATGTTGTCCGCCTCGGTGCCGTGTCCGATGATCCGGCAGCCGCAGTGCGAGCAGGTGGGGGCCAGCAGGTGAATGGCACACTCGAAGCTGTCGAAGGTGTAGGTCTTGCCCGCCAGCGACACCTCGAAGCTCTTGTCGTAATCATTGCCGCAGCTCGCGCAGATCCCCATGGTCGCTTCTCCTTGTCCGGCGTCACGCCGTCGAGCGGCGTCCCCCAGCCAGACCGCCAACGAACGTCACCGCAAACATCGCGAGGAATACGTAGAACAGCGTACGCGCCAATCCCATGGAGGAGTGACCGCCGCCGGTGTAGCCGAAGAGCGCGGCGATCAACGCCAGCACGAAAAACGCAAAGGCCCAGCGCAACATCCGAGTCCCCTGAGAGAGAGATATCCAGGGTAGGGACGACTCCCCGGCCGCCGGGCCGCACAATATCAGGGCGTCGGCTATTGCCCCCTCGGCAGGTTGCGCCGCAGCGCCGCCAGGTCGAGGAGCGGCACGCCCCCCTCGGTGGGCACCAGCACGACGAGGTTGCTGGAGCTGCGCATGTCGTGGAGTACCTCGAGGTACTGCTTCATGAGCGCTTCGGCGGTGAGAGTCTGATTCAGAAAACGCTGCTGATCGGATTGCAGCCGGGCGACTTCCACCTTGTGCTTCTCCGTCTCGATCTGCTGATCCGCCGCGATCTTGTTGTTGATCGCCGCCACGACCTGCGCCGGCGGCTCGAGGTTGCGCAGATAGAACGCGGTGATCTTGGCGATGCGGAAGGGCTCGCCGCCGACCCGGGGCCGGGTGAGCAGCGCGCTGTCCACCTGGAATTCCATCGCGCTGGCGATCGCGTTGCGCTTGGAAATGTCGTTGATGGAAAACTGCACCATCCCGTCGCGCACGCCTTTGCGAATCGCGTTGACCACCACGTTCTTGATCTGCTCCTCGGTGCCGATCTCGGTGAAGATCTTGGGGGCCTGCTGCGGATCGATCTGCCAGCGGACCGCGGCGTCCACCTTCATGCTCATCTGCTCGTTGGAAAGCGCGTCCATGGCTTCGACCCCTTCGCGCTGGGTCGGCCACTGTTCTTCGCGGGTGGAGTAGCGCTCCACCGACGACCAGGGCGGCACGAAGCGCACCCCGGAGAGCAACGGCATCGGATCGACCTTGCCGAAGGCGTGCCGCACCCCGACCTGGCCGGCATCGATCACCTTGATGCTCGAGCTGACCAGGATGCCAATGCCGACCAGCACCAGTCCGAGGCTGACCAGCTGGACGAGGGCCGCTGAGGCCTTGCCGCCCGCGGTCCGCAATCCCGCCCCGGCCGAGCGCACCACCAGCGCAACGAGCAGGATCACCACACCCAGCATGATGGAGCCCATACGACCTACCTCGAATTGTGGGGGATGTCCGAAAGCTTACCGCACCCCGGTGGGGCTACAAGGAGTCGGCTTGCGGAGCCCTGACCCGCGGCATTTGCTTACAGCATGACCGGTCCATCGGCGGAGGCGGTGGAGCCCCGCCCGGAGTCCCTCGCCGAGGCCGCCAAGCCCCGATCCGCAGCCATTATCTCTCCGCTCGTCGACCTGCTGTGCGTCGGCGGGTTATCCATTGTGGTGATCGGCCTGTTGCTGCTTTCCGGCCGCGAGGAGCTCGGATTCACCACCATCGGGGTGCTGATCTGGGCCCAGGCCATGGTCAACTATTCCCATTTCATGGCGTCCTACCGGATCATCTACCGCGATCGGGAGATGATCCGACGCCACCAGTGGGCCGCGATCTGGGTTCCCCTGATCATGCTGACCTTCGCGGTGATCGCGCTGCTGGTGTCCCCCCTTTCGGAGCTGCTGCTGCTGGCGTTTTTCGTGGTTGGGAGCGGCTACCTGGCCTGGCACTACACCGGGCAGGCGTGGGGGATGATGGCTTCATACGCCTATCTGGAAGGGATCCGGTTCAGCCCCGGCGAGCGGTTGCTGATCCGCGCCAGCCTGCGGATCATGCTGGCCTGGCACGTGAGCTGGTTCCTGAACTTCTGGCTCTCGCACACCCAGGCGGCAACGCTCCCCGATCTCGCCGCCTCCCTGTATCAGGTGGCTTCCTATGCGACCATCCTCGCGTTTGTGCTGGGCGCGACGGGGTTGCTGCGGGTACTGCTGCGGACCGGGCGGTGGCCCCCGCTGCGGGCCATTGTCGCGTGGCTGGCCATCTTCGTCTGGTACGCTGCGATCGCCCGCTGGGGGCTGCCTGCCTTCTTCCTGGTGCAGCTCGGCCATGCCCTGCAGTACCTGGAGTTCCCCGCCCGGGTTGAGCTCAACCGCGCCACGCGAGCCGCGGCGGCGCGTACCGCGGTGCATATGGCCGTGTATGCCGCGGTGCTGCTGACGGCCGCCTTTCTGGTCATTCTGGCCGTCCCGGGCCCCGCCATGAGCCTGGTGGCCAACTTCCTCGGCGCGACGCCGAACAAGGCGGCTGCGGCCCTGGTGCTCTATTTCATCAATATCCACCACTACTTCACCGACGGGGTGGTCTGGAAGATCAGCAACCCGGAGGTGCGCAAGGAGCTGTTTGCTCACGTCACACCGGTGGCTCAGCCGCTCCCGGCCGCATCGCCGACCGTGTCGAGACCGGCCGGCGGAAAGCAAAAGCAGCCGCGGACCCGCTAGGGCGTGGGTACCCGGAAAGCGAAAGGGTCGTCGAGCAAGGCTCGACGACCCTTTCTGCGTCCTGCTGAGCGAGCTGCTAGTGCAGGCAGATATTCGGCGCCGTAATCGTCGCGCAGCGCGGCGGACGCCGGTCCCACACCACCAGCGAGCTCGGTGGGGGCGGGGAAGAAACCAGCGTGCGGGTGCCGGCCCCCTCAACCACGGTGCCGCCGACCTTGGTGACGGTCAGCGTCGTCGCGGTGACGGCCGTGACGGTCGAGAGGCCGTTATTCGCTGCATTGGTGAACCCGGTGGCGTTGATCTGCATCCCGGGCACGAAGCCGTTGGTGATGAACGAGCCGGCCGCACGGGCGTATCCGGTGGCCGTGGCCGAGAGCGCCGTAGCCGTGGTAGTAATGACGAACTGGGCGGCGGTGGTACCTGGCACCGAGCCGGGGAAGACGATCAGCGACACCGCCGAGCCCGCGACCGTAGTGCCAGGCAGCGCGTCCTGATCGACGGTTTCTGCGGCCCCAACCGGCGCGAGCACGTCGGCGAAGAGCGGATTGGCCCCGCCGGTCGCTTTCACGTTGTAGCGGTACTGCCCCGGAGCGCGCGTGACATAAGACGAGGCGGTCAGGGCAGGGACGTTGGCCCAGGTCACTGCGCCCGGCGCGCCGGTGGAGAGGTAATCGGTGACGTCGATCGCGGCCCCGCTCGCGTTGATGACCCGGAGCGCCACCTGCGAGCCCGGATCGGCCGGGTCGTCGGTAAGCTGCGTGACCTTCATGGCCGGAGTGGACCCGGTGCGCGAGTAGCCCCAGAGGATGAAGGTGTAGTTCTTCCCCGCCTCGAGGGTCACGCCGGGAAGGTCCGCGACCACGGTGGACGCCTCGGCCAGCTGCTGGGCCGGGGGAGCTCCGGCCGTGGGCGACCGGAAGATCCGGAAGTGCCGGTCGGTGCCCGCCTGGGTGTTTTTGTACAGGAGCAGGGTCGCATTGCGGAAGGTCACGTTATAGAACGTGGTGTTTTCCAGGATGTCCACCGGCCGGAAATCCATGCCGCCCGTGTCGGGAACCGCGTTGATGAAGCGCACGCCGGCCGTCGGGATATCCTCGGTCTCGAACACTTCTTGCGGCTTGCACGCGTTCACGACGCCGGCGGCGAGGCACAACATCGAGAAGTGGAAGATGCGTCGCATCACGGACTCCATTGGGGTTGAGGTGCCGGACCAGCGGTTAAGGCCGACCAAGCCGCGTTCCGGGACAATCCGGTGGACAAGCTGGTGTCCCGGGCTCATCGGTACCCAGGCCCAGGAGGGAGCGGGAAGCCAGGAACAAGCCGAAGCCTCCCAGGCTCACCACGCCCAACCCGATCGAGCGCACCAGCGAGAAACGGCGCTCATAGACCGGGCCGAGGTACTCTGTCTTGAGGCGAATCTTTTCCCCGGACCAGACCTGCTCCTCGCCGCGCAGCTTGCGTACGGAGGAGATGGCGACCAGGTAACTCGCCGCATCCTTCTCGACCAACTGGCCTTCGACCTGGGCGACTTCCGGTCCAATGGTTTCGCCCAGGCCCACGCGGCCGGCGTCATTCACGTCGACTGCGATCTTGGTCCCGATCTGCGGTTCGACGCCCCTGACGGGCTGCAGCGAGTAGCAACCCGCCAGGAAAACGCCGAGCACGGTAACGCGTAGTAACGAACTCCGCCAAAGCACCAACTCACCACCCGTATCCGCTGACGGCTGCGCCGCCGTAGGGGTTCGGTCCGCCCACACTGTAGATCTGGGCTCCGATGCGGAACCGGGTCTGCAGCTCTTCGTAAGGCGGCGCCCAGTCGACCGGGGTGGCCAGGGGCAGATCGCCCCAGCCACGACTGTCGAAGAACCACGCCCCGAAGTGGGTATAGGCCGTTTCGATACGCTTTTCCCACTTCATCGCTTCGAAAATATTGCCGCAGGCAACGGTTCCGCCGCCAGCATTGCTGGCATTGTGGGGCACCAGCGGAACGCAGGCGCCGCCGCCCGGGACGGGCGTAGTAGCGTCGAGCACCACGCCGGTGAGCGCCGGTAAGCCGCCGCCGGTGTTGGGATCGCCGTTACCGGCGGGCCGCGCCGTGCAGCCCGGAGAAACCGCCGTGCCGCCGGGGCCGCAAGCCGCGCGCGTCTTGTCGATCAACGCCGCCGCCGCCGCAATGTTGCCCTTCCGGATCTGGCCTTCGGCTTCCAGCATGTTCAGCTCGGCAACGGTGAAGAAGGGGAAGGGCCCATTCTGGCCGGTGCCGGTATTACCGGAGGTCTTCCACGAATAGAACCGGGCGTGATCGTACTGCGAGGCGCCCCAGGTGGGACTGGCGGGCGGGTCGGTTCCATCGCGGTTCACGAAGTAGCGCTTGCAGACGATGTTTGCCGCGCTGCACTGGGTCAGCGCAAAGTCGAGCCGCTGCGCCGCGCGATCGGCGCCCTGCGGGAAGCGCTGGTCGGCGGTGGTCATGAAGAAGGGAACCGCCCCCGCGCCGCGGGTGCCCAGCGGCGTGGCAATCCAGGCGCCGTAATTGCCGGAATTGTCGGCCATGCCATAGATGAAGGGGAGTGCCTGGTGCCAGGTGGAATAGGAATACCACTGGTTGACCCAAGAGTTGTTCGGACCGGTCACCGTGTTAGTGGTGATCCTGTGGTCCGCGGTGATCCCGTTCTGAGCGTCCGCGATCACCAGGTCCCAATTAACCGCCGCCCGCTCGGCCGGTGTACGAGCCACGTTGGCGCGGATCCGTGCCCGATAGCTGCGGACCAGCTTGATGAACTCTGCCGCACTCAGGGTGTTGGTCGTGAACACCCAGTTGGACGGCAGCGGGAAGTTGGTGCTGGAGGCCGGCAGGGCCGCGGCTGAGGTAGCGGCATCAACCGCCTTGTCGAACGCCGTGATGGCGGCCGCCCCGACGTCCGAGTAGTGCGACAGCTCGCCCGGATCCGAGGTTCCCTGCGCGGTAACCGGGTCGTCGGGCGTGGTGATGCCGGCCGAGTCGTAGACCAGCGCCAGGTAACCGAGGGCCAGGCCGCGCACGAACTCGGCAAAGGCTCGATTCCGGAAGTCCTGTTCCGGGGTGCCGAAGGTCAGTCCCTCGTCCATCTTGCGCAGCCCGTCGGAGACGGCGCGCCCGACCTCGCTGGCCTGGAAATAGATCCGGTTCTGCTCGGAGAAGCAGGTATTGCCCACCGAATTGTCGTTGCCGGCGCGCGGAATGCTGACGCGCTGGCCCTGACAGTTGTTGGACAGGGTGGAGAAGTTCTCGAACGACTGGACCTGCATCATGCCCCAGACGTTCGCCGTGGTCCCGTACAAGGCAGCGTGAATGCGCCGGTACTGGGTGCCCAGGAAGGTCTCCAGGTCGGCGGGGGTCGCCTTGACCTGGATCGTCGTGGGGCTGTTGGGGTTGATGACCTCGAGCTTACAGGCGCCTAGGCCAACCGCCCCCGCTACAACCCCGAATCGAAGCAAAGTTCGCAGCATGAAGGATGGCTCCTAGAAGCGCGTGGAAACGGTGAACGTGAAGGTCCGCAGCGACGGGAAGCTGAACGCATCGGTCCCGTTGATGAGGCCTGACCCGGTGCCTTGGGTGCTGCTGCCGCCGCCGCCGCAGCCGGTGCTCTCGCTGCCGCAGCCGGTTTCCGGATCGTACCCGCTGTAGCCGGTCAGGGTGAACAGGTTACGACCGGTGACGCCGAGGGTCCAATCGCCGTATCCGCCGATCCGCCCGAGCTTATAGGTCAGGCTGATTTCGCGCAGCTTGGCGAAGGTGCCCTTCTCGAGCACGTTGTTGTTCGGATTGAGGGTGTCGTAGAAGCCGCCCAGCCCGGTGCTCTCCGGCGAGCCGGCGCGCCAGGAATAGCTGATCGGCTTGGCGGTCTCGACGCTCTTGCCCTTCTGGTCGAAGGCCGCCGAACCCAGCGACAACAGGCCCCACTGCTCGCCCTGGTTGTTGACCAGCTGACCGACCGTGGCATCCACCAGGGTGTACAGGGTGACCCGCTTGTACTGGAAGTCGTTGCTGAAGCTGAAGCGGAAGTCCGGCAGCGAGTTGCCCTGAACGGTGTTGATGCCGACGCCTTCGCCGGACTGACCCTTGAGGGGGCGGTCGACGATGGGGTGACCCCAGGCCAGGTCGACGCCCCAGGGTGAATCGGCGGCGCGCAAGGTGGTCTGCCAGAGGTTCTTGGTGATGCCGTCGGCCGGGGTGTTGCCCGCGCCGACCCACACCAGCCAGCCCGACTCATTGACCTGGAAGTCTTTGCCGGGGCCGCAGTTCGAGCGCAGCGAAGCGGCCAGCTCATTGCAGCTCTTGAAGAACCAGCGGCCGTAGAAGTTGCCGTACCGGTTGAGCTGCGGGCCGGTGCAGTTGGGCCGGGCTTCGCCGGGGGCAAACCCGGGCTCGCCGGGCAGGTGGCCGACTTCGCCGGGCAGACAGGCCTTGCGCGAGTCGGCGGTGAAGTAGAACTGCGTCCCGGTGCCCTGCGCCGAGCCGCCGTCGAAGATGAAATCGGGCACGTTGAGCGACTTGATATAGGTGCGGGTGCGGTCCCAGCTCCCGCGCGCCTGCCAGTAGAAGCTCTTGCTGTTGACGATCGGAATGGTGACCGCCGCTTCCATGGTCTTGTTCTGCAGGCTGCCGGCGTTCTGCCACTGGGAGGAGTATCCCACCGAGGCCGGAACGTTGACCAGCAGGATCTGATCCTTCGTGGTGCCCTGAGCGTAGGTCAGCTCAAAGCCAAGCCGCTTGAACAGGGTGAAGTCGGTACCCACTTCGTACTCCGCCGTGGTTTCGGGGCGGAGGCCGGAGTTACCGGCGCGGCCCGTCGAAATGCCCGTGACGGCCACGGTAAAGGTTTCGTACTGGGCGTCGAAGCGCGGAGTGGTACCGGCGGTGCCGCGCGAGGCGCGCAGCCGGAACTCCTCCATGAAGGGCACCTTCCAGAACGGCTCGTGCGACACGATCCAGACGCCGGCCAGCCGGCTGAAGTCCGACCAGCGGTGGCCGGGGCCGAAGAGCGAGCTGCCGTCGGTCCGGTAGGAGCCGTCGAGGATGTAGCGGTCTTTGTAGTCGAGCGTGGCCGCCCCGGACAGACCCATGTTCTTGATGGTCTGGCTCGAGGAAGTGATGGCCTGGTTGGCGGTCAGGTTGCTCAGCGTGAAGATGTCCTTCACGTTGAAGATCTGGCCGCTGCCGTTGTTGGTCTGGAAGATTTCCTGGTCGAAGTTGCCCGCGAAGCGGATCTTCCCGTTGAGGTCGCTGGCGAGCTTCTTCCGGAAGGTGGCGGAGACGCCGGCGTTGAGCGCTTCGTCGCGGCTGTTGGTGATGCTCAGGTTGCCGTTGTTGAAGCTGGTGCTGATGCCGGAAGTCCGGTAGCCCTTCGGCGCGATCGACTGGGTGCGGTTGGCGCGGTTGTCGTAGCCGAAGACGCCTTCGAAGGTGACCCAGCTGGCCGGGAAGTACTTGACCGAGACGCCACCGAGAAACCGGTTGGAGCTCTGGTCCTGCACCCGGTTCTCGCCATCGTACAGCACGAAGGCGCCGCCGTTGTCGGTCGGACGCCAGTTGCTGCGGGCCACCAGCAGCCGACCGCAGCCGCCGGGCGAGCCGCCCTGCGAGGTGATGACCTCGTGGGCGCAGCCGATGGTGTCGCGGGCCAGGTAGTCCTGCCCGGGCAACCCACCGCGCAGCAGGGTGCCGAAGATGCCGGTGAGCCGATTGTCGCGATAGAAATTGTCGTACATGGTGCTGACCGAGATCCGCAGGTCGGAGCGCGGGTTGTAATCGAGATTGAGGCGGCCGCGCCGCTGATCCGACCCCTTCATGAACTTCACGGCGCCCGGGTCTGCCGTGTACTCGCCGCTGACGTAGAAGCTCACCCCGGCGACCTTACCGGTCGCGTCGATGGCCGTCAGGGAAGTCGGATGCCGCGCGGAGATCTGGGCCAACCCGTCGAAGTAGCGGCCGGGATAGACCTGGGCCTGATAGACGTTGCGCAGATCGGCCAGCGTCATCGAGCCGTAGAGCGGCGGATTGCCGGTCCGGATGGTGTCCGCGTTGACGTTGTTGATGCGGTACATCTCGGTCATCAGGTCCATCGAGCGGGCGCACTGCGAGTTGCCGGACAGGACGCTGATGCAGAAGCGCTTGCCGGTCTCGTCGAGCTGCACCTGGTGGTTGACCGGGATGCCGTACTTCAGGCTGCTGAAATCGGAGAAGCCCCACTCGGTGCGGGCGTTGAACTTGATCCCGTCCGCGCCGGTCGAGCCGCGCTTGGTGGTGATGGTGATGACGCCGTTGGCCGCCTGGGTGCCGTAGAGCGAGGCCCCCGCCGCGCCCTTGACGACTTCAACCGTCTCGATGTCGAGTCCGCCCAGCTCTTGATAGCTGCCGACGTGCAGAATGACCCCATCCACGATGATCAGGGGCTCCTGGCTGCGGCCGGTGGCGTTGATCGATGTGGGCCCGCGGATCAGGATTTCCGGTGCGGAGCCGGGCCGGCCGCCGACGTTGCCGATCCGCAGTCCGGCCACCTTGCCCTGCAGCGCGCGGATGGGATCCATCGAGGGGACCGGGAGGTCTTCCGTGGTAAGCCGCCCGACCGCGTAGGGCACCTTGGCCCGCTCGACGCCTTCCAGCGAGCCCGTCACGATCACCTCTTCCAGCCGGTTGATATCGGTCGAAAGGGTGAAGTCGGCGGTCTGCTCGCCGGCGCGCAGGGTCATCGTCCGCGACATGGCCTTGAAGCCGATAGCCCTGGCCGTAATCGTGACCGGCGTGGTGGGGATCCGCGCGGCGGGTACGGTGAGCACATAGGTGCCGCGATCGGAGCTGAGCACCGAGATGTTCAGCTCGGCGACAACGACGTTCACGCCCGCGATCGCTTCCTTGCGATCATTGGACGTGACGGTACCGCGGATAACCGCGTTCTGGGCCAGAACCGGCGCTGCCGCCGCCGCGCTCACGACGAGCGCGCCGACCCCGGTTACGACCATCCGACGGAACGAGAAGCCCATCATGCTCGGAATCCTCGATGAGGAGTGGGACTCACCAGCACCTGCTAAACGGGGGAACCGGATCGCTTGTATGGCGGGAGTCATGCCAACTTGGCTCTCCGGGGCATCTGGTTGCAGTACAATGAGATGGACTCTGCCGACCAAGCGTCGCTGTGTCACTTCGCTACAGCGCCGCTCGACCCCGTGTAACGGAACGACACGAAGGGCGACCGGAGGGTCGTCCCAGCTACAGCGCCATCGTTTGGAAAAGAGATACGGATGACATTATATCACTCCCCGCGCCGATGCGCGAGACCCGGATTTCCGTTTTCCATAAGGTGGACCCGTGAGCGTACGCCGTTGGGCGTGGATCTGCATGGTCGCGCTGGCGGGATGCCGGCCCGCGAAGCAGTCGGCTCGGCCGGCCGCTGTGAATCAGCCCATCGTGCTGCGCAACCAGGGCTTTGCCACCCCGGAGTCGGTGCTGCATGACCCGCTCACCGACATTATCTACGTGTCGAATATCAACGGCGGGCCGCTCGACGCCGATGACAACGGTTTCATCTCGGCCCTCGCGCCCGACGGCCGGATCCTCGCGCTCAAGCTCATCGACGGTGCGTCCGGGGGCGTCACGCTCAACGCCCCCAAGGGCATGGCCCTGGCGGGGCCATTCCTATATGTAGCGGACATCAACGTCCTGCGTCGCTTCGACCGGCGCGGCGGCGCGCCGCAAGGCGAAATCACGATTCCCGGCGCCACGTTCCTGAACGACGTCGCCGCCGGTGAAGACGGCTCCATCTACGTCACCGACTCCGGGCTCAAGGCGGGGCCCGGCGGCCTGGTGCCCTCCGGGACCGATGCGGTGTACCACCTCACGCCTGACGGCAAGCTGGACACGCTGGCCCGGGGTGAGGAGCTGGGCCGGCCCAACGGCATCGCCGTCACCGGCGATTCGGTGTGGGTGGTCGGCTACGGATCGGGGGAGCTCTACCGCGTCGTCGCGGGTCGCAAGGTCGACGTGGTGAAGCTGCCGAAGGGGAGCCTCGACGGCCTGGTCCTCCTCAACGGCGATGCGATCATCTCGAGCTGGGAAGGCCAGGCGCTTTTCCGGGGTCATCTCGGGGGCAGCTTCGAGGCGATTCTCAGCCAGGTGCCCGCGCCCGCCGACATCGGATTCGATGCGTGGCGCTTTCGGCTGCTGATTCCGCTGTTCGAAAAGAACGAAGTGTGGTTCGTGCCCCTGCTGCCCTGACGATTTCCGCGCGACAAAGTTTGCAGTGGAAGGGGGAGGCCGCGCGCGTTTGCGGTTGACAGCGGGGCAGGGAACCTTGTAGTAGTTGGCCCGGCCGCGAAGGGTTTCCCGCCTGGAGATCCTTCGCGTTGCGTTTCCATCGTCAAGGAGCGTCATGGGGTCGCTGGTCATCGTCGAATCGCCCACCAAGGCACGCACCATCCGGGATTTTCTCCCGCGCGGCTACACGGTTGCCGCGTCGATGGGGCATATCCGCGATCTCCCCGACAAAGCCGCGGACATCCCGGCCAAATACAAAGGCGAAGAATGGGCACGCCTCGGCGTCAACGTCGACAAGGACTTCGAGCCGCTCTACGTGGTGCCGGCCGACAAGAAGAAGGTGGTCAAGGAGCTCAAGGAGGCCTTGAAGGGCGCCGATCAGCTGATCCTCGCCACCGACGAAGATCGTGAGGGCGAGAGCATTTCCTGGCACCTGACCCAGGTGCTGGCGCCGAAGATGAAGGTGCGCCGCATGGTCTTTCACGAGATCACCCGCGAAGCCATCCGCGAGGCCCTGGAAACCACGCGCGATGTGGACGGGAAGCTGGTGCGGGCCCAGGAGACCCGCCGCATCCTCGACCGGCTGTACGGCTACACGCTGTCTCCCTTGCTCTGGAAGAAGATCGCCTACGGGCTCTCGGCCGGCCGGGTGCAGTCGGTCGCGGTGCGGCTGCTGGTGCTGCGGGAGCGCGAGCGGCGGGCTTTTCGCGCGGCCATCTACTGGGACCTCAAGGCGCGGCTCACGCATGCCAAGCAGGAGTTCGCCGCGGAGCTGGTCGCGCTCAAGGGCGCCCGCATCGCGAGCGGCAAGGACTTCGACGAGCGCACCGGCAAACTGGCCGAGGGAAAGCAGGTCGTGCTGCTGGATGCCGCGGCGGCCGCCCGGCTGCGCGAGCGATTGCTCAAGCAGCCCTGGACCGTCAGCGCCAGCGAGGAGAAGCCGGGGGTGCGCCGGCCCGCCGCGCCGTTCACCACCTCCACCCTGCAGCAGGAAGCCAACCGCAAGCTGCGGCTCTCCGCGCGCGACACCATGCGGGTGGCACAGAGCCTCTACGAAAATGGCTTCATCACCTACATGCGGACCGACTCGGTCAACCTGTCGAGCCAGGCCGTCACCGCCGCGCGCGAGTGCGTGGAGCGGCTCTACGGGAAGAGCTACCTGCCGCCCAAGCCGCGGCACTACAGCGCCAAGAACGTCCACGCCCAGGAAGCCCACGAAGCCATTCGCCCTGCGGGCTCCCATTTTCGCACGCCGGAAGAGAGCAAGCTCCACGGCCGCGAGCTGGCCCTCTACGACCTGATCTGGAAGCGCACCGTGGCGTGCCAGATGCCGGACGCGAAGATCACCAGCCTGGTGGTCACGCTCGACGTCGCGGACGCCACCTTCCGGGCCAGCGGCAAGCGCATCGATTTCCCCGGATTCCTGCGCGCCTACGTGGAAGGCAGCGACGATCCGGAGGCCGCGCTCGAGGATCAGGAGGTCCTGCTGCCGCACCTCGAGGTGGGCGACCGGCCGTCCTGCCTGGGCATCGAGGCGCTTTCCCACGAGACGCAGCCGCCGCCCCGATTCACCGAAGCCAGCCTGGTGCGCGAGCTCGAAGCCGACGGCATCGGCCGCCCCAGCACCTACGCGAGCATCATCGGAACGATCATCGAGCGGGGCTATGTCCAGAAGCAGGGGCAGGCGCTGGTGCCGACCTTCACCGCTTTCGCGGTGATCAGCTTGCTGGAGCATCATTTCCCCAAGCTGGTCGACCTCAAATTCACCGCCCGGATGGAGCAGAGCCTCGACGATATCGCCGAAGGACACGCCGAATGGCTGCCCTACCTGCGGCAGTTCTATCTGGGGAAGGACGGCCTCCTCAAGCAGGTGGAGTCGCGCGAGAAGAAGATCGACCCTGCGGCTGCACGCACCCTGGAGGTGAGCGGGCTCGAAGCCGCCACCATCCGCATCGGCCGCTTCGGTCCTTATATCGAGGTGGAGCGCGGGGGCGAGCTGCTGCGGGCCTCCCTGCCGAAGGATTCCGCGCCGGCCGATCTCACTATGGACAGGATCGAGGAGCTCTTGCGCCAGAAGCTCGAAGGCCCCGAGGTGCTGGGCCACCATCCGGAAACCGGCGAGCCCATCATGGTGCTGACCGGCCAGTACGGTCCCTACGTGCAGCTCGGCCCCGTCAGCGACGAGCATCCCAAGCCCAAGCGCGCCAGCCTGCCCAAGGGCGTCAAACCCGAGGACGTCACCCTCGACCTGGCCGTCGGCCTGCTTTCATTGCCGCGCCTGCTGGGCACCCATCCCGATGGCGGCGGCAAAATCTTCGCCGGGCAGGGGCGCTTCGGTCCCTACATCGTGCACGACCTGGGCAAGGGTGTGAAAGATTACCGCTCGCTCAAGGGCGAGGACCAGGTGCTGACGGTCTCGTTCGCGCGCGCACTCGAGCTGCTGGCGCAACCCAAACAGACCCGCGGCCGGCGCGCCGCGCCCGCGCCGCTCAAGGAGCTGGGTCCCCACCCCGCGGACCAGCAGCCCGTCGCAGTGTATGACGGACAGTACGGTCCCTATGTCAAGCACGGGAAAGTGAGTGCCTCCATCCCCAAGGGCAGCGATCCCGCTGCAGTCACCCTGGCGGAGGCCGTCGATCTGCTGGCCGCCAAGCGCGGCCGTCCGGCCCCGGCGCGGCGCCGGGCCAAGCCTGCGAAGCGCGCCTAGGGGTTGGCCGCACTCCGCGGAGAGATTATCCTGCGGTAACCTTTCATCAGTCGGCGCATTCATCGAGCATCCCACGCATCCGGACCCATGAATGGCCTGGCGCGCTGGATCAACGATTCGCTCAGGCGCCGCATCGCGGTGCTGGTGTCGGCCCTGCTGTTGCTGGTGGGCGCCGGAATCGCGCTGGTTTCCTATTTCCAGGTAGTGCGGGTCACGCGGGAGCTCCGCGCCGATCGGTTGCGCCAGCTGGGCGACCAGCTGGCGCCCCGGCTGGCCCGCGGTCCTTCGGAGGCGCTGGCCAGGCTATCGCGGGCGGCGGTCGACTCGACGGTGGTCCGTTTCGTCGCGTCGGGCGGCGGCGCGGATTCCGCC
>DATCWE010000030.1:0-10515 GCA_036566495.1 Gemmatimonadales bacterium
GCGCTGGCTCACGGCCGCGCGGGACGTAATAGCTGCGGGGCTGGGCGGACACCTGGGTGTAACCGGCGTGGCCGCCGCAGTCGGAGTGCACCCGGTCACGCTGGCGCGCGGCTTCCGTCGCAGGTATGGCTGCACCATGGGAGAGTACGTGCGCCAGCTCCGTCTGGAACGGGCCATGGAACAGCTCCGCACGACGCGTGCCTCCCTCGGTACGATCGCGGCAGCCAACGGATTTGCCGACCAGAGTCACTTCTCCAATCTGTTCCGGCGCAGGGTGGGTCTGAGCCCTTCCCGGTATCGCCGGCTGATCGTCAGTTGAGCCGGCGGACCCTCGGACGCAACGGTTTTCGGATTACGCGTATCCCATTGGGAGATCCCGAGCCCGAGGCGCGTAATGTTGTTCGTGGCCACCGCATTGTTCCTGTTACAGGCCCAGGAAGCCAAACTTTCCGCGGCCACTCGCCCCCTTCCGGCACGCCCCCCGGCACCGACGACCACCAAGGCAGCTCGCGCCCTCAAACCACCCGTCCTCGACGGGCGTGACGAAGACGAGGTCTGGAAACAGGCCGCGCCGATCACCGAGTTCGTCGAATTCGATCCGGTGGAAGGCAAAGAGGCTCGTTTTCGGACCGAGGCTCGAGTCGCCTACGATACCCGCAACTTCTACGTCTTCGTGCGGATGTTCGACCCGGAGCCGGACAAGATCCTCAAGCTGTTGGCCCGGCGCGATGTACGCACGCCCAGCGACCAGGTCAAAGTCGTGATCGACTCGTACCACGATCGGCGCTCGGGCTACGAGTTTGCGGTCAACCCGGCGGGGGTGCTGCGGGACTACGCCATTTATGGCGACGGCAACGAGGACGACGCCTGGGACGGCGTCTGGGAAGCGCGCACCACGGTGGATTCGCTCGGCTGGACGGCGGAGTTCAAGATTCCGCTTTCCCAGCTCCGCTACGACAACGCCGACAGTCACACCTTCGGATTTGCCATCTGGCGGGATATCGAGCGCTACAAGGAACGGGTGAGCTGGCCGCTGTACCGCCGCAACGAAGCGGGCTTCGTGTCCCAGCTGGGGGAGGTCACCGGGATTTCGGGCCTCTCGTCCCCTCGGCGGCTCGAGGTGAGACCCTATGCCGTTACAAAGAACATCACGCTGCCCAAGGGGACTGACGCGTATTCCCACCCGCAGCGGCTCGATGGAGGGCTCGATTTCAAGTACGGCGTATCGTCCAACCTCACCCTGGACGGGACCGTGAACCCCGACTTCGGGCAGATCGAAGCGGACCCCGCGGTGCTCAATCTTTCGGCCTTCGAGACCTTCTTTCAGGAGCGGCGGCCCTTCTTCATCGAGGGGGCCGGTCTGCTGAGCTTTTCGGTCAACTGCTACATCGTACGGGACTGCGGCTCGGAGAATCTCTTCTATTCACGCCGTATCGGCCGGTCGCCTCAGCTGCGCGACACCGGCCGGGACCCCGCGGCGCCGAACGGAACCACGATCCTGGGGGCCACCAAGCTGACCGGCCGGACCCCGGGGGGACTCTCCGTAGGCGTACTCGACGCCGTCACCGGGCGGGAGCGCGACGCCACCGACCAGACGATCGAGCCCGCCTCGAACTATGCCGTGGTACGGGCCACGCAGGACCTCCGCCATGGGGAGACCGGGATCGGCGTCATCGGGACCATGGTCAATCGGTCGGTGGACCAGTGGACCCGAGATGACCTCCGCTCGAGCGCACTGGTCGGTGGCGTGGATCTCCGCCATCGCTTTCACAAGGGAATGTTCCAGCTCAATGCCAGCATCGTGGGCTCGCGGGTCACCGGGAATGCCGCGGCCATGGACGCGACTCAGCGGAACTCGGTCCACTTCTATCAGCGGCCCGACGGCGAGCTCGACTACGACCCGACGCGCACCAGCTTGACGGGCCACGCCGAGCAATTCCGCTTTGCCAAGTTTGGAGGGGGCACCCTGCGCTTCGAAACCAGCTATCAGCGGGTGTCGCCCGGATTCGAGTCCAACGACCTCGGGTTCCTGCGCCGCGCCGATTGGCAGAGCCAGGCGACCTGGGCGGCCCTCAATTTCAACAAGCCGGGGCCCTTCTTCCGCCGCTTGTCCTGGAACTTCAATGAGGAGCAGCAGTGGACCACGCAGGGACTTCCCCTGGATCGCTGGGTGAACAGCAACGTGCATTTCGAGCTCCCCAATAGCTGGTGGGTGCACGCCGGCGGATCGCTCGGCGGCCTGGGAACGGTCTATTGCGACCGCTGCGCGCGCGGCGGCCCGGCCCTGCGGAGCGATACGTACATCGCGCCGTGGGGCGGACTCCAGGGGGACACCCGCTGGGTAGTCGTTCCTTCGGTCTGGTTCAACGGATTTCGCGGGGATGGCGGACGCAGCCACTCCTTTTCGGTCAGCCCGAGTCTCGATTTCCGGGTCTCTTCGCGTTTCACCGCGAGCCTGGGGCTCAACTTCGAGAAAAACGTGGACGACCGGCAGTGGCACGGGAACGTCACCGACGTGAGCCAGGTGCTCCACTACACCTTTGCGCACCTGGAGCAGCGTACCACCAGCTTCCAGGCGCGGGTCAACTTCACCGCGACCCCCAATCTGACCCTGCAGCTGTACGGCGAGCCGTTCGTGAGCAAGGGCCGCTACAGCGACGTCAGGGAGCTGGCCGATCCGCGCGCCGAAGCCTACGACGATCGCTTCCAGCCCTTCACCCAGGGCGGCGACCCGGGGGGCTTTAATTTCAAGCAGTTCCGCTCCAACGCCGTGCTGCGCTGGGAATACCGGCCCGGCTCCGCACTCTACCTGGTCTGGCAGCAGGGACGGGAGGATTTCGAGGACGTGCGCGGCGGGCGCAGCCTGTTCGGCGATCTGGACCGCCTCTTCGGTGCGCACCCTAACAACACCTTCCTGGTCAAGTTGTCGTACTGGCTCGATCGCTGAAGGAACGGTATTGTCCTAGCCGTTCCTTCAACAAGGAAGCCGTATGGTGGCCCGGACGTTCTTCCTGGGCTGGCTCGCGCTCGCCGCCGTCCCTGCCGCGCTCCCCGCGCAGCGACCGGCGGCGGTCGCGCTGGTCGGCGACAGTGCGCTCAACCAGCTTCGCTACCGCTTCATCGGTCCCGAGGGCAACCGCGTCGCATCGCTGAGCGGAGTCCCCGGGGACCCCGACACCTGGTACGCCGGCGCCGCATCGGGCGGCATTTTCAAGTCGAGCGACGGGGGGATCCACTGGCAGTCGGTCTTCGACGACCAGCCGGTGTCCTCGATCGGCGCGCTCGCGGTCGCGCCGTCCGATCCCAACATCGTGTGGGCTGGCACCGGAGAGCCGTGGATTCGCAGCCATATATCGGTCGGGTGGGGCGTATACAAATCCACCGACGCGGGCCGGCATTGGAGCCGCATGGGCCTGGAGAACACGGGACGCGTCTCCCGGGTGCTGATTCACCCCACCAATCCGGACATCGTCTACGTCGCTGCGCTGGGCCACGCCTACGGTCCGCAGCCGGAGCGGGGCATCTACCGCACGATGGATGGCGGGAAGAGCTGGGAACGGGTGCTGTTCGTCAATGACAGCACCGGCGCTTCCGACCTGATCATGGATCCCACCAATCCGCGCATTCTGTTCGCCGGGATGTGGCAGCTCGAGCTGCATACCTGGGGGCGCGAGAGCGGCGGAGCCGGGAGCGGGATCTACACCTCGCGGGACGGCGGCACCACCTGGCGGCGCTTGAGCGGCCACGGGCTCCCGACCCGCACGATCGGCAAGATTGCGCTGGGCATTGCCAAGAGCAATCCCAATCGGGTCTACGCGCTGATCGAGACGGGTGACGGAGCTCCCTGGCGCGGCCAGGAGACCGATCGCGGCAAGCTGTGGCGCTCCGATGACGGCGGGGAACAGTGGCAGCTGGTGAGTTATGACCGTCAGCTGGGGGGTCGGACTGCGTACTACAACCGCATGGCGGTCTCGCCCGACAATGAGAACGAGGCCTATTTCCTGACAGCCGCGTTCTCCAAGACCCTGGATGGCGGCCGCACCACGCTGGACGTCGGCTTCGGGCAATCCCCCGGCGGGGATAACCACGAAATGTGGATCGATCCCGGCAACGGCAACCGGATGGGCGTCGCCAACGACGGGGGCATCTCGATCTCCACCAACCGCGGCCGCAGCTGGAATCGGATCCAATTGCCCATCGCCCAGATGTACCACGTCACAGTGGACAATCGGATCCCCTACTTCGTGATGGGCAATCAGCAGGACAATCCTTCGGCACGGGGGCCCAGCAACAGCAAGACCGGGGGCTTCGGCGGAGGCGGGATCACCCGGGGGATGTGGCATTCGGTCGGAGGCGGGGAAAGCGGGTGGGCCACACCCGATCCGGAAGATCCCGACATCGTGTGGTCGAGCGCCTCCGGTTCGGGGAGCCGGGGGGGCATCGTGGTCCGCTACGATCTCAAGACCGGCATGGCCCGCAATGTCGAGGTCTGGCCGCAGAGCACCGGTGGCTGGCCCGCCGCCGAGCTCAAGTATCGCTTCGTCTGGACGGCGCCGCTGACCATCTCGCCGCACGATCACAACAAGCTCTACATAGGCAGCCAGTACGTGCACGTCACCACCAACGGCGGCAACAGCTGGCAGGTGATCAGCCCCGATCTGACCCGCAACGACAAGAGCAGGCAGCAGCTCTCCGGCGGACTCACTCCGGACAACATCGGGGTGGAATACGCCGGCGTCATTTTCGCGATCGCCGAGTCGCGGCTCAAGCCGGGCCTGATCTGGGCCGGAACCAATGACGGACTGGTCCAGCTGACCCAGGACGGCGGAAGGAGCTGGGTCAACCTCACCGCGAATCTTCCCGGCCTGCCCACCTGGGGCACCATCAGCAACATCGAGCCGTCGCGCTACGACACCGCCACCGCCTACCTGACGGTGGACGGTCACCAGGTCAACAACCGCGATCCCTGGATCTACAAGACCAGCGATTTCGGAAAGACCTGGAAACTGATCGTGAGCGGGATTCCCAAGAGTCCCTTGAGCTATGCCCACGTCATCCGGGAAGATCCGGTGCGCCGCGGACTGCTGTACGCCGGCACCGAGAACGGCCTGTACGTTTCCTTCAACGACGGCGACAGCTGGCAGCCGCTGCAGAGCAATTTGCCCCGGGCGCCGGTGTACTGGCTGGTGGTGCAGGAACACTTCAATGATCTGGTCGTGGCCACCTACGGGCGCGGCTTCTGGATACTCGACGACATCACGCCGCTGCAGCAGCTCGCGGCCGCAGTCACCGCGAAGGACGCCCACCTCTTTGCGCCGCGCTTTGCTTATCGCTTCCGCAACATGGAAGCGCCCTATGCGGTCTCCGACGATCCCAGCGCCGGACAGAACCCGCCGTACGGGGCGGCGATTCACTATTGGCTCAAGGATGCCCCGGCGGGGGACAGCGTCACGCTCCGCATCCAGGATGCCGGCGGAAAGCTGGTGCGCACCCTGCGGGGACCGGCCCGTGCGGGGATCAACCGCGCCTGGTGGGACCTCCGCTTCGAGCCGACGCGGGAGGCCCGCCAGCGCACCAGCCCGCTCTATGCGCCGGAGATCGTCGTGGGCCCGCAGGGGCGGCCCCTGCCCGATGGCGGCCGCCTCGCGCTGCTGGCGCCGCCCGGCACCTATACCGTCAGGCTGCGGGCGGGAGGTACCGAGCTCAGTCAGCCTCTGGTCGTTCGCAAGGATCCCAACTCCGGCGCGAGCGAGGAAGACCTCAGGGCCCAAACGGCCCTGCTGCTCGAGCTCTCCGCCGACATCGACAGCGTCGTCGAGATGACCAACTCGATCGAGTCGGCGCGCAGCCAGCTCGTCTCGCTGCGCAGCGTGCTTGCGGGAGATACCGCCATGGCCGCGGTGCGCCGCGAGGCGGATTCGCTCGAGAAGAAGCTGATTGCCGTGGAGGAAGAGCTGGTGCAGCTCCGGCTCACCGGTCGCGGCCAGGATGGCGTGCGCTGGCCGATCAGGATCGCCGGGCAGCTGCTGTACCTGGCCGGCCAGGTGGCAAGCTCCGATTTCGCCCCGACCACGCAGCAACGTGAGGTCGGCACGCTGCTGGCGTCCCAGGCGCGGGCCACGCGCGGGCGGCTGACCCAGCTCCTGGAGCAGGATCTTGCCGGGTTCAATGCGCGGCTGCGCGCACGCAATCTCCCGAGCGTCCTCTACCCCTAGGTGGGCCGGGGGCATGGCGCTGTTCCGGCCGGACGGGGGCCGGCGTGCATCGAACCCGGGGGTGGGGCGTCCGTACCAGTGTAGCGGCCTGTCTCGCAGGACCACCTGCACTGGGAGCGACTCGATGCGGAAACGGAGTTTCGTTGTGGCCGTGGCCCTTGTCATCGGCATGCAGGGAGCGGTCTGGGCTCAGCCGGCGATCGGCATCAAGGCAGGCGCCTCGTTCGGGGATATCTCGAACAAGGGCATCCTTCCGGGCAACCTCGACAAACGAACCGGTCTCGCCGGGGGTGTCTACCTCGGATTCGGCGGCCTGCTGGGCTTCGGTGTCGAGGGCCTCTATGCCCAGCGCGGAGCTGAATCGGACGATGCCCTGGCGACCGCTGACTCGCGGCTTGATTACCTCGACATCCCCGTATACCTGAAGGTCAAGCTCCCCACACCCGGTATCAAGCCGTTCATATACGCCGGACCGCAGGTGTCGTACGAGGTGAAATGCCGAACCGGCGCGGGCGGCGACTGCGGCAATTACAGCACGTCCGATCGCAAGCGCTGGGATTACGCCGGTGTCATCGGCGCCGGAGTCCGGATTGGCGCAGGTATCGGATTCGGCATCGAGGGGCGCTATGTCTATGGCCTGACGGACCTCAAGCTCTCGACCGTCACCTCCGGCTCCAGCTACAAGAACAGGAGCTTTCTGATCCTGGGGAGCATCGGGCGTTAGGGGAACAACCCGAGTGGAGGTGACTGAAGGCGGAGCGCTCCCAGAGGCTCCGCCTTCTTTGTTATGGACTCCGCCTCCACGCCACCGGGGTCATGACCGTAGCGCCGGGGTAAGGGACGCTGCTCCCCTTGATGGCGAGCCAGAGCGCCCGGTTGAAGCGGTCGTCGTCGGCCAGATCCTCCTGCCGCATATCGAGGCCGGCCGATTCCCTGGCTCCAGGGCCGGCGGCCGGGTTTCGCTCGGTCAGGGAGACCTGCGGGCGCAAGGCCTGGTAGGGGGTGAGATCGGGTGAGTCGGCGAAGATCCCCCTGAGCGGCCGCCCGAAGGCGTCGAACTGTGAGAGGTGCTCGAGGGTCAGGATCTCCTCGATCGTCGCGAATACGTCGGTCGTATTGGTGAAGCGGTGCCAGACTCGCGGCCGGTTCCACGCCGAGATCACCAGCAGCGGCGACCGGTGTGAGTCCACGTGGTCAGGCCCGTTCTGGGCATCGTCCTCCAGCACGAACACCACGGTGCTGCGCCAGAAGCGGCTGCGCGAGAGCGCGTCGATCACCCGGCCGAGGGCCAGGTCATTATCGGCCATGTAGGCGCGGGGCGTCAGCTCGCCCTCGCGCGCCCCGGCGGTATGGTCGTTGGGCAGCCGCAGGATCTGGAGCGCGGGCATAGTGCCGTCGCGCTCCCATCCCGCCAGTGCGCGCAGCCAGACATCCGCCCGCCGCTGATCCGGAATCTGGAGGTCCCAGCCGGGGAACTGCGGATCGGTGTGGTCCTCCAGGAAGGGCTTCAGGCCGACGTATTCCTTTTCTCCTGCGCCCCCTCGCTCGGTGGTGAACTCGCCGAAATTCCGGAAGCTGATGCCCTTCCGTGCAGCGAGATCCCAGAGATACCCCCGCGCCGGCTCCGCGGCATCTTCGCCCGGGGCGGGCCTCACGCCTCGATTGGTACCCTCGAAATCGTAGCTGCGACCCCGGCCGGAATAATTCTGCTGGACCGTCTTCTCCACGTAATCCGTGGCGTAGGCCCCCGTGGACCAGTTGTGCCCGTCGGCGCTGACCTCCGCGTTTACGAAGAAACGATCGAAGATGCCGAACCGCTCCGCCAGCGCGTGATGGTTGGGAGACACCGGCCGCGGGAAGAACACCAGCGAGGTATCGCCGTCGCCCTCGCGGAGATCGCCCAGGACCTGATCGTAGGTGCGATTCTCCTTGAGCACGTAAATCACGTGCTCGAAGGGCGGATAGGCCGGACGCTCCGCCGTGCGGTCCCACCCGTTGGCGCGAGACACGCGGGCCGAGTAGGCCGCCAAGTCCGCGTCGGCCAGGACAATCGAAGAAACCGTGCCGCTGAGCTGGGCGAGCGTATACCCGTCGCGGGTTCGCCGGCCGGGTCCCGGTCCATCCACTGCGTTGGCTTTGGTCCCGCGGCCCTTGGCGTTCGCCACGAACAACGTGTCTCCCTGCAGCAGCAGCGCTGCCGGGTACCATCCGACTGGAATCCGCCCGACCAGGCGACCACCCGAGGCGGAGAGCTCGAAGACCGCCACCGCGTTGTTGTCGGCCTCGGCGACGAAGAGCCGCGTCTCGTCGGCGGAGAGCGCCAGCGCGTTGGGCGTACTGCCCTCGCCCGTGCCACCCGGAACCGTGTCGACCAGCTCGCCGATCACTTTCGCCGCCCGGGTGTCCACGATGCTGACGCGGTCGGAGCTGGCCGAGGCGACGTAGAGCCGGGACCCGTCCCTGTTCAGCAGGAGCGCGGAGGGATGCCGCCCCACCGGAATGGCGGGGGAGGCCTCCAGCCACCCGCCGACGGGATGCCAGACCGATACCTCATTGCCGCCCCACGCGGACGCATAGACGGAGCCGTCGTTGCCGCTTACCACGGCATAGGGATACCGCCCGGCCGGAAGGCGCTGAACCACGCGCCCGGATTCCAGCTCGATCACCGCCAGCGTATCCGCCAGGTTTTCCGCGACGTACAGCAGGCGATCGTCGGGCGAGAGGGCCAGGCCGGCAGGGTAGCGGGTCCCGTCCTTCTTGGGATCCTTGCGCGCGAGCACCAGGCTGTCCACCAGCTGCGCGGCGCCGTCGCGCCAGTCGTATCGGTATATGACGTCCTGGTTTCCCCCGGAAGCGTAAAGGCGGCGTTGCTGATGATCGAAGGTGGCACCGATGAATGCGGCTTCCTGACTCAACGTCTGAACCACGGTCCTCGTCCGGGTATCGACGACCTGAATACCCTGCTGGCGATAGCCGTTGAGCAAGAGAACGAGGCGATTCGGCTCCGGTCCCCTCAGCATCGCGAGCGGGAACTGGCCCACGTCGATGAGCCCCCCGGCCGGATCGAGCATGGCACCGGTCGGCAGCCGGTGCGGCCCGGCGCTCAGCTCATCACCGTCTCGAATCGAGCCAGGCGGCTGGGTCCGGCAGGCGACACTGGTGACCAGGGCCAGGGTCGGGATCAGAACGTGAAATCGCATGGCTCGCCTCGGCGGCGGATGGAGGGTGACGGTGGAAAATACCGCCCCGGATACGGCCGGCCTAGATTGGTGACATGACTCTCGCCCTTGTGCTGACGCTGCTGGCCGCGCCGATCCAGCAGGCCAAGCCGGATTCCCTGGCCGCCCTCGAGCGAGCGCTGGTGCGCCACATCGACGCTCACAACGCGGAAGGCCTTGCTCTGCTGGAGCGCATCGTCAACCTCAACAGCGGGACCCACAACCATACGGGAGTGCGGCGGGTGGGGGACGCACTGCGCGCCGAGCTGGATGCGCTGGGATTTGTCACCCGCTGGGAGGATGGGACACCGTACCAGCGGGCCGGGCATCTGATCGCCGAGCACGCCGGTTCCGGGCCGCGCCTGCTGCTGATCGGCCACCTCGACACGGTGTTCGAGGCCGAGAGTCCCTTCCAGCGCTTTGAGCGGATCGACTCGGTCCGCGCGCGTGGCCCCGGTGTGATCGATATGAAAGGCGGGGATGTCATCATCGTGCAAGCGCTCAAGGCCCTGCAAGCGACCGGCGCGCTGCAGCGGATGAGCGTCATCGTCGTACTGCACGGGGACGAAGAAGACAGCGGCGATCCGACTTCGCTGGCCCGGAGGACCCTGCTCGAGGCTGCCCGCCGCTCGGACATTGCGATCGGCTTCGAGGATGGCGACGGCGACCCCAAGACCGCGGTTATCGCGCGGCGCGGCAGCGGCTCGTGGACGCTCCGGGTGACTGGAACCCCGGCGCATTCTTCCCAGCTGTTTCGCAGCGACGTCGGCGCCGGCGCGGTCTACGAGACTGCGCGGGTGCTGGAGGGTTTTCGGCTCCGCCTGGCCGGCGATCCCCTCCTGACCTTCAACCCCGGCCTGGCCCTGGGCGGCACGACGGTCGAGCTCGATTCCGCGGAGGTGCGCGGCAGCGCGGCCGGCAAGTCCAACGTGGTGGCCGGAACCATGGTGGTCAAAGGCGACTTGCGCACGATTTCGCAGGAGAGACTGGCCTGGGCCAAGAGCACGATGCGACGAGTGGTGGCGGCGCATCTCCCTCACACCAGCTCGGAGCTCAGCTTCGACGACGGCTACCCGCCTCTG
>DATCWE010000182.1:0-10455 GCA_036566495.1 Gemmatimonadales bacterium
GCGCCGTGCGCGCCGCCGGCGCGCTCCCGGAAACGGTGGTCGCCGCGACGCACGGCCTGCTCGTCGCCCAGGCGCCTGCGCTGCTCGGCGAACTGTCGCTCCACAGTCTGCTGCTCACGGACAGCATCGTTTGCGCGGACCTTCCTGGCCTCTCCATCCAGCGAGTGAGCGTCGCCGGACTGCTCGCCGACGCGATCGGGCGGCTGCATCGGAGCGAGTCTCTGGGCGACCTGATAGCCCATCGCTGACGGAGCCCGATTCGCCTGCCGAGCCACTCGAGCGGGAGCTACCTGTGTCGAGATCCGTCGACGACACCCCGATCAGGGACGCTTCTCGGTGACCGCCAGCGCGGCCACGAGATAATCCACGCACGACTCGAGCGTCGCGATCTTCGAGTAGTCGCTCTCAGCCACCGCAACCCCCAGCCGTTCATCCAGGGCGACCACGAAGTTCAATGCGTCCATGGAATCCATATCGAGCTGTTCGCGAAACGGCACCGACTCTTCCAGGGACTTGGGGTCGAGCTCCGGCACCACACTCTCTAGGCACTCGAGGACGCCGGCGTGGATTTCCTCGCGCGTCATAGCTTTTCAGGCTCCTCTAGCAATCGTTCGATCCTGGCGAGGAAGAGTCCACCAAGGTGGCCGTCAGAGGCGCGGTGGTCCGCCGCCAAGGTGGCGGTGACCACGGGGCGGACCAGGACTTTCCCCTGGACCACCCAGGGCCGCTCGACGATGCGTCCGAATCCGACGATGGCTACCTGGGGCGGATAGATGACCGGAGTCACCGCGTCGACGCCGCGTTCACCGAGATTCGTCACGGTTACGGTCGCGTCGGTGAGCTCGGAACTGCGGAGCCCTCCCTCCCGGGCCCGCGCAACCAGGTCCTGGAGCCCATGCATGACCTCGGCCAGCGTCCGCCGGTCGACGCGGTGAAGCGCCGGGGTGACCAGACCGCCATTCCGGATCGAGATCGCCACCCCGATATGAACGTCAGGACGGCGGACCGCACGATCGCCCTCCCACCAGGCGTTCAAGTCAGGAAATTCCCGGAGCGCAAGTCCGACCGCCTTCAGGAAGACGGCGCTCGGCAGGAGCCGCTCCGCCGGAGGGCGTGACAGGTTTGCCACCCGGAGCCACTCCATGACGGGGCCCACGTCGACGGTGGTGGCCAAGTAGTAGTGAGGGATCTCCCGTTTCGATCGGACCATTGCCGCCGCGATTGCCCGCCGGAGCCTAACCGAGCGCTCCTCGGCTTCGGCCGGCGGTTGCCGGGGTCCGGCCCCACCGCGTAGCGCCTCGACATCCTGGCGGACCACCTCACCGCCAGGGCCGCTGCCCTTGACGGAGGCAAGATCGACTCCGAGCTCAGCCGCGAGCTTGCGGGCGAGGGGTGATGCCCTGATGCGAACCGCCGGAGCGGGCGGCGGCGCAGTCGCCGTGGGCTCGGTCACTACTCCCTCGCGGATGATCGCGAGCACCGTCCCGACGGGAACTTTGGTCCCCGGCTCAACCAAGAGCCGCTCGACGATGCCGCTGGTCCAGACCTCGATCTCGATCGCTCCCTTGTCGGTATCCACCTCGGCGATGAGATCGCCCCGCGCGACGGTGTCGCCCGGCTGCTTGAACCACTCCACCAAGCGACCGGAAACCATGTCGGCGCCGAGGGAAGGCATGCGAAACTCGGCCATGGCGGCAACCTATCCCACTTCCGCGGGAAGCGGCTCCGGCTGCTTCTCGGGAACCTCGGTAAGGGTCGCCGCGGCAAGCAGCAGGACGCTCGCGACCGATACGGCGTTCTCGAGGGCGAGCCGTACCACCTTGGTGGGATCCACGATCCCGGATTCCACCAGGTCTACGTATTTCCCCGCAGCCGCATCGAAGCCGAAATTCCCGGTTCCGGTCCGCATCCGGTCCACCACGACGCCAGCGTCCGCGCCGGAGTTCCCGGCAATCTGGCGCGTGGGGGCCTCGAGGGCCCGGCGCAGAATCAGGACTCCGGTGCGCTCATCGCCCTCAGCCCGGGATTCCTCCAGTTCGAGCGCCGGGATGGCGCGCAGAAGGGCCAGGCCCGCACCGGGCACGATCCCCTCGGCCATGGCGGCCTTGACGGCGCTGATCGCATCCTCGAACGCCTCCTTCCGGCTCTTGAGCTCGGTCTCCGAGGGAGCGCCAACCCGAATCACCGCCACTCCGCCAGCCAGCTTGGCCAGTCGCTCCTGCAGCTTTTCCTTGTCGTAGTCCGAGGTGGAGGTCTCGATCTGCCGGCGGAGCTCCTGGCAGCGTCCCTCGATCGCCTGACGATCTCCCGCACCGCCGATGATCGTCGTCTCGTCTTTGTCGACCACGACGCGCTTGGCCTGCCCCAGGTCCCCCAGCGCAACGTGCTCGAGTTTGATGCCGAGCTCCTCCGCGATCAGGCGCCCCCCGGTGAGAATCGCCATGTCCTCCAGCATCGCCTTGCGGCGGTCTCCGAAGCCGGGGGCCTTGACCGCCACACAGGGAAGCGTGCCCCTCACCTTGTTGACGACGATGGTGGCGAGCGCCTCTCCCTCCACGTCCTCAGCCACGATGAGCAGGGGACGTCCGCTCTTGGCCACCGCTTCGAGAAGCGGCAGGAGGTCCTTCATCACGACGATCTTCTTCTCGAAGAGCAGTAGCCAGGGATCCTCCAGCACCGCCTCCATCTTTTCGGGATCGGTGATGAAATAGGGAGAAAGAAACCCGCGGTCGAACTGCATTCCTTCTACGACCTCGAGCGCCGTTTCAGTGCCCTTGGCTTCCTCCACGGTGGTGACCCCTTCGGCCCCAACCCGTCCCACCGCATCGGCCACCAGCTTGCCGATCACGGGATCGTTGTGCGCGGAAACGGTGGCTACCTGGGTCCGCTCCCGCTCGGTGGTCACCGGACGCGACAGGGTTCGGATCGCCTCCACCACCACCCTGAGTCCTCGATCCAATCCACGCTTCAGATCGATGGCGCTCGCTCCTGCGGTCACGTTCCGAATACCATCGGCGAGGATGGCATAGGCCAGCAGCGTGGAAGTCGTGGTGCCGTCGCCCACCGCGTCACCGGTCCGTTCCGCCGCCTCCCGGAGGACCTGGACTCCCATATTCTCCTCCGGATCCTGGAGGCTCAGCTCCTTGGCGATCGTCACGCCGTCGTTGCACACCAAGGGCTTTCCCCACTTGCGCTCGACCAGCACGCACTTGGACTTGGGACCGAGGGTGACGCTTACGGCGTCGGCGAGCGCCTTGGCACCCCGGAGGACCTTCTCCCGGGCAGGCGCGTCGAAGAGAACGTGCTTGTAGCTCATGAGGGGGACTCCGGTTTCCGCTTGAGCAGCTCCTGCACCGCCGCGACGATCGTGGGGGTTTGAGGCAAGGCCGCGTCTTCAAGGTGTTTGGGATACGGGATCGGCACCTCGGCCGAACAGACTCGGCCCACTGGCGCGTCGAGGTCGAAGAACGCCTTTTCCATCAGCCTGGCGCTGACTTCGGCGGCGAAGCTTCCGGTGCGCCACGCCTCGTCGATGACCACAGCGCGATGGGTTCGGGCGACCGAGGCGAGCAGAGCGGCCTCATCGAGCGGCCGCAACACTCGAAGGTCGATTACCTCCGCTTCGATTCCCTCCCCGGCGAGTGTCTCGGCCGCCTTGAGTGTCTTGCCGAGCGAACCGCCGTAGGTGATCAAGGTGATGTCGCGGCCGGGGCGACGGACGGCGGCCCGAGCGAGATCCACCGGTGCGGCCTTTTCGTCGAGTTCGCCTTCTTCAGAGTAGAGCGTGGCGTGCTCGAAGAGGAACACCGGGTCCGGATTGTGGAGTCCCGCCGACAGCATGTAGCGGGCGTCGGTGACCGTCGCGGGTGCGGCGACCGTGATCCCGGGAATGTGGGCGAACCAGCCCTCGAGGCTATGCGAGTGCTGCGCGGCCACCTGCCGGCCCGCTCCCGTGGCCATTCGCACCACGAGCGGCACGCTGCATTGCCCGCCCGACATGTGGCGGATGGTGGCCGCGTTGTTCACGATTTGATCAAGGGCCAGCAGACTGAAGTTGACGGTCATGACCTCCACGATCGGGCGCATGGCTCCCAGCGCGGCGCCGACGCCGGCACCCACGAAGGCCGATTCGGAGAGCGGGGTGTCCCGCACGCGCTCCGGACCGAATTCCTCCAACAGTCCGTGGCTCGCCGCGTAGGCTCCCCCGTAGCATCCCACGTCCTCGCCCAGGAGGAAGACTCTTTCATCGCCGGCCAGGGCCTCACGCAGCGCAGCGCGAATCGCTTCGCGGTAGGTAATCTTCATGAGGTCGGTGGGGTGTGAACGTCCTTGAGCAGATCCGCGACCGGCTCCAACTCACCCGCTTCCGCAAAGGCGACCGCCCGGTCGACTTCTGCTTGTACCTCGCCCTCCAGGCTGGCGAGCTCGGCCTCCGTGAGCGCTCCCGCCGCGAGGGCGCGCTGCCGGAACAAGGAGATCGGGTCCCGCTGCTTCCAGGCCGCCACTTCCTCCTTGCTGCGGTAAAGCTCCGGGTCGTACATCGAATGCGCCCGGAAGCGGTAGGTCCGCAACTCGAGCAGCCGGGGTCCGCCACCCTCACGCATGGCAGCGGCAGCGCTGCGGGTGGCCGCTTCCACTGCCAGCACATCCATTCCGTCCACGGCCACGCCGGGAATACCATACCCATCCGCCTTCCGACTGATATCGGTCTGCGACTGGTGCCGGGCCAGGGCGGTCCCCATGGCGTAGTAGTTGTTCTCGCACAGGAAGAGCACCGGCAGCTTCCAGAGCGCCGCGAGGTTCAGCGATTCGTGGAACTCTCCTTCGGCGACGGCACCGTCCCCGAAAAAGCAGGCGGTGATCGCTTTCCTGCCCCGCAGACGGTCCGCGAGCGCCAACCCCACTGCCACCGGCAACCCCGCGGCGACGATCGCGAACCCGCCGAAGAAGCGGTGACCGACCTCGAAGAGGTGCATCGAGCCGCCCCGTCCTCTGCTCACACCGTTCGCCTTGCCGCACAGCTCCGCCATGATCGGGCCGGGGGCGATTCCCCGCGCCAGGGCGTGACCATGCTCGCGATAGGTAGACACGATGTTGTCCTCGGGCGTAAGGCCCCGGATCGCGCCGACCGCGGTCGCCTCCTCGCCGATGGCAAGATGCAAGAATCCCCGGATCCTCCCCTCGGAATAGAGCTCGGCCGCCTTTTCTTCGAACCGCCGCACCAGCAGCATGGTCCGCAGCAGCAGCTGCGCGAGCTCCCGATCGAGCTCCATCGCCGGAGCAGCGCTGACGGCGGTCACAACGATGCCTCGTTGGAAGCTTCCAGGGTGGAGGTGTCGCCCTCCGGCAACCCGAGCTCACGGGCTTTGAGCAACCGCCGCATGAGCTTGCCACTGCGGGTGCGCGGGAGCTCCAGCAGAAAGGCGATTTCCTTGGGGGCGACGACCGCGCCGAGACGAACTCGGGCGAAGGCGAGCAGGTCGCGGGCCAGCGCAGCGTCCGCGGCAAAGCCGTCCTTCAACGAGACAAACGCTTTCACCAACTCACCGGCCACGGGATCGGGCTTCCCGATCACCGCGGCCTCGGCGACGGCCGGGTGCTCGAGTAGGACGCTCTCCACCTCGAAAGGCCCGATCAGGTGGCCGGACGTCTTGATAACGTCGTCCGCCCGGCCGATGAACCAGTAGTAGCCGTCGCCATCGCGCCGAGCGAGGTCCCCGGTGAGATACCAGCCCCCGACGAAACATTTCGCGTAGCGCTCAGGCTCACCCCAATACCCGCGGAACATGGAGGGCCAACCCGGCCGCAGTGCGAGCTCTCCAGTCTGGTCCGCCTCGCGCACCTCCTCGGCCCGGTCGGGACCGTTGCGCCGCACGATTGCAGCTTCGATCCCGGGCAGGGGTTTGCCCATGGACCCCGGCCGGATCTCCATCGACGCGAAGTTTGCGATCATGATCCCTCCGGTTTCGGTCTGCCACCAGTTGTCATGAAACGGCCGGCCCAGGGCCTGCTGGCCCCAGATCACTCCCTCCGGGTTGAGTGGTTCACCGACGCTTGCGAGGAAGCGGAGGGAGGACAGATCGTGCTTCCTGGCCAGGGCAGCCCCCGCCTTCATCAACATCCGGATGGCGGTCGGGGCAGTGTACCAGACGGTCACCCGTTGCGATTCCAGGATCCCGTACCAGCGTTCCGGATCGAAGTCGGCTTCATCCACGATGCTGGTAATTCCAGCAGTGAGCGGCGCGATGATTCCGTAAGAGGTGCCCGTCACCCAACCGGGGTCCGCCGTGCACCAGAAGACGTCTTCGGGATGGAGATCAAGGGCCAGCTTTCCCGTGCTGTGGTGGGCGACCACCGCCTCGTGCACATGGACCGCACCCTTCGGCATGCCGGTGGTCCCGCTGGTGAAATGGAGGAGCGCAATGGCCTGTGGATCGGTGGGCTGGATCGTATGAGCCGCATCGGCTGCTTGGAGCAGCCGGGAGAAGTCGAGCACCTCGCCCGAGGGCCATTCGTGCTGGCAGGGGCCCACGAGCAGTACGTGCTCCAGATGGGATAGAGTGCCGCGCTGCTCGGCAAGCTTCCGGCGATAGAGGGCTTCCGTGGTGATGAGGACGCGCGCCTCAGCCTTGGCTAGACGGGTCCGCACCGGCTCCGGACCGTAGGCAGAGAACAGCGGGCCGAAGATGCTCCGATTCTTCCAGGTCCCGAGCGCTACGATGTAAAGCTCCGGCACCCGACCCAGCAGAGAGAAGACCCGGTCGCCCGGTCCGACGCCCAGACGTCCGAGCACATTCGCGAAGCGATTGGAGAGGTCGCGGAGCTGGGCGAACGTGTATTCCCGGCTGGTCCCATCCCTGGCCAGGAACCGGAGGGCGACCGCGCCACTCCTCGCGCCCGCGGCGTGTCGGTCCACCGCCTCGTGGGCGATGTTGAGCCCCGCCTGGCTGGGAAGGCCGTCGAGCTCCTTTCGCGCGGCGGCCCAGCTGAACTCCGCCCTGACCCGAGCGTAGTCCTCGAGGTTGGGGCGGACCCGCGAGATGGCCGGCTGGAGAGTCGCTGCGATCGCCATGGACGCTTCGGATGCTCCTCAACCGATTGTGGCGGGCGGATTGCCGCTGGGCGCTCCACAGTGGCAAGCTGAGGTTGGGCGCCACCCTGTAATTGGCATCCGGGGGATTGAAGGAAGACTGAGGGCACGATGAAGAAGATCGCAGTCGACGATCCCGGCCTCAAGGCTTGGCCGGCGACTCTGCAGACGTTGCTGAAGGCGACTCGAAGGAGCCTTCCTGGGCATGCGACAGCCGCCGATGCAACGCTCTGATGGCCAGGCTCACGAGTCCGATGGCGGCCAATCCGACGCCCACCATCAGCCCGTACTGGCGATTCAGGAATCCGCTGCCCAGTATCACGGCCGCCACTGCAATCGGCAGTTCCGCCGCGCTCAGGGCGAGCAGGTACCGGAGGAGAGGGTAGCGCACCATCCCCATCACATACGCGGGAATCTCGGACTGAAGCGCCAGTTGGAATAGGAAGACCACCAGGAATGGCGCTCGAGCCGTGATCTGCTCCTCGAAGTATTGGATGCGAGTCGTGCTCACCAGGCGCTGGACGGCAGGGCGCCCCAGGTACCGGCCGATCGTGTAGCCGCCTACGCCTCCGCCAAGCCAGCCGATCCACAGCAGCAGCGCGGTGATAGCCGGCCCCCAGTGGTGCACGGCCACCGGCACGATCACCACGCTCGAGAAGAACGCCAGCATGGCCGACAGCGCCGCGAGGCCGACGAAGGCCAGCACTCCCCATGCCGGATGCCGGGCGATGAGGCTCCCGAGAGCTGTTACCGTCGCTTCCGAGAGGCGATGCAGCCGACCAGATGCCGCCACGACGATGCCAACGGCGACCAGCAGAGCCAGCACGCCCATTTTCCGCCGATGGGCTGCACGACGGAGCGCGAGGTCGGCGCCGGTCGAAGAGTCAGTGGCGAGACTGGCGCGGCTGAATGGCTTCACGGCACGCCTGAGGCTGCTCAAGTCGAGTGCATCTCCCGAAAACGCTTCGCCGCTGCAATTGGCATCCGGGGGACTGAAGGGAGCTTGAGGCTGGAATGAAGCGGACAACCGGGGCAGCCCTTTGCTCTGGGCCGCCCCGGTTCGCACCGGCCATCTGGAGTCGGAGGATTCTTCCTCCGTTCTTCTTCCGTCGGCCTCCGCCTCTACTCATCGTTGGCGGCCTGACCTCCGGAGCTCCGCTTCCATCCCCACGCAACGTGCGGTCGCGTGGTTCACCGGTGCGGGCGTTACCGATCGGCTGAATCGCGGATCAGCCCTCGACACTGCGCGCCGACACGCCGGTCCGGCGCGGATGAGGCACGCGATTGGCCTCACCACTGCCGAATCAGAGACGATGCATCGCTCCGATCGGCCCAGGGCAAAATAAGCGCAGCGTTTGAAGCCGCCCTGAAACCTGCGTGAAGAATCCTGCAGCCCACGAGGGCCCCCCTCGGGAACCGTCCGCACCTGACAGCGAACTCATGAGAGTTTCATCCCCCATTCAACCCTGGCCGTCTAGGTTGGCAGTGCGCATTCGTCTATTCCAAGGAGGGACCTATGACCGTCGGAAGAATCTGCAGCCGCGTCGTCGCGAGTGCGTCGTCCCAGGAGACGATCCGGACCGCTGCGGAGAGAATGGCCGCGAATGAGGTGGGGACGCTCGTGGTGCTCGACGCGACCGATAACGCCAAACGCGTCGGCATCGTAACGGACCGGGACATCGTGATCCGCTGTGTCGCCGCCGGCCGCGATCCCGAGCGCAGTCAGATCGCCGCCATCATGACGAGTCCCGTGCACACCGTCGATGAGCAGATGCCGGTTGAGGAAGCGATTCAGGAGATGGCCAAGGTGGGGACGCGGCGGCTGATCGTTCTCGGCGCGAGCGGAGCTCCAGTAGGCGTGTTGAGCCTGGACGACGTCCTCGATCTGCTGGCGGAGGAGACCGGCGCCATCGGCCGGCTGGTTGCCAAGCAGCAGAGTCACGTCTCCGAGCTCATCCTGTCACGTTGAGCTGCGTCAGGCGGACAACGCATTGCTCGACCCCACGGAAAGGCAGCAATGAAAGTCGCTGATTCCCGCGTCGCCGAGGCGATTCGCGATCTGGCCCGGATCGAGCCGGGACCGCATTACATCGTGTCCTGCTATCTCCGGCTCGAGACCTCCGACCGCGTCCGTCAGAAGTACCTGGCGAAGCTGGATCGGGCGGTCGAGCAGGCCAGGACCGCCATTGCAGGACTGGAGCCGGGTGTCCGCCGCCCGATCGAGCGGGATCTGCGCCGGGTGTTGCAATCGCTGGAAGATCCCGCGCGGCTTCCAGCCGCACCGGGTATCGCCATCTTCGCCAGCGCTCCCCGGAAGCTCTTTCTCCTGGTTCCGATGCCACGAGTGCACCACACGCGGGTGGTGGTGGATCACACACCCCAGCTCCGCGAGCTCCTGATCGCCGCGGAGGAGACGGGCCGGCTCCTCCTGGCAGCCTTCGACCGCAAGGTGGCGCGCTTCTTTGAAATCCACGCCTTCGGGGTCCGCGAGCTGCCCGGGCTGCACACCGCCTCAACCCGTGGCGGCAGATTTCGAAGCGATTGGGCAGATAGCCCGGGTTGGGGAGAGCGGAGCTTCCATCACCGCATCGAAGAGGAGCGCCACCGGCACTTTGAAGCCGTGGGCCAGCGGCTCGCCGAGCTCGACCGTGAGAGCCCCACGCAGGGGATTCTCCTGGCAGGCCCGCTGGAGGAGACCCGGGCGGCGGAGCGGTTCCTTCCGGCGAGCCTGACGGCCCGTTACATGGGCTCCGCGCGGCTCAATCCCACGGCGGTGCGCCCCGCTGAAGTCCGCGCCGCTGCGCTGCAGCTCCGCCGCCAGTTTGAGACGGCCCGCGAACGAGAGTTGATCGCCGGGCTCGAGAGTAAAGTTGGAGAGGGCTGGGCAGCGAATGGCCCGCAGCCAACCCTCCGGGCCCTCGCGCGCGGCCAGGTACGGAGACTCTTGATCGGCTCCGAGATGACTGGGTCCGGTTATCGCTGCGTCGACAGCGGGCGGCTCGCCCTCTCGAAGGCAGAATGCCGCGGGGAAGGTACCCCGTTGCCGGTTCCCGATCTGGTGAACGAGGCGATCGAGGAAGCGTTGCGCCAGCGGGTCGAGGTCGCCGTGATTCACGAACCCGAACTCGCGGAAGCGATTGACGGCCTCGCGGCAGAGTTGCGATTCCGCTAATCGTGCCCGCAACTCCACCGAGGAGGAAACCATGGCACCCCAAGAACCGCTTGGCCCGTTCTGCCAGAGCTGCAGTATGCCGCTGGGGAAACCGGAGGATTTCGGAACCGACCTATCCGGCTACCGCGTAAACGATTACTGCTGCCACTGCTACGAGGACGGCGCTTTCACCGATCCCGAGGTGACCATGGAG
>DATCWE010000190.1:0-9815 GCA_036566495.1 Gemmatimonadales bacterium
CCCGCCGCAGCCGCTCCTGGAGGGACTCGCCTTCGACGTACGGCATCACGTAATAAAGGATGCCGGCGGCGTTGCCCGAGTCGTATACCGGAAGGATGTGGGGATGGGAGAGCTGCGCCGCGATCTCGACTTCCCGCAGGAACCGCTCCGCGCCGAGCGTCGCGGCCATCTCGGGCCGCATCACCTTGACCGCGACCTTGCGGTGGTGCTTGGGATCCTCGGCCAAGTAGACCGTGGCCATGCCGCCTTCGCCCAGGACCCGCTCAATCCGGTAGTGCTCGGCCAGCGCCTTGCGGACCCGCGCTATCTCGCCGAGCTCGGTGGTACCGGTACGAGGCGGCACACCGGGGTCGGTAGGAGTCGGTGCGCCGCAGCGCAGGCAAAAAAGGGCATCTTCGGGCAACGGCGTTTGACACGCCGCGCAGGCGCGGGCAGCTGTGGTCAATCGTGCCTGTCTGTCGGGGAGAGGATGCTGAAAAGATGGGCTGCGCCCGGGGTTCACGCAATGACGCCGGACACCAGGGGGTTTCGTCCCTTGGTGGGACCGCGACCGAACCCGGCTTTCGGGCATCGTTCTGAGGTCGCCCATTTCATCTCGGCTGCTCGGAGCGCCCCTATGCCCTGCTCCCTGACTCGAAGCGGACTTGCCTGCGTCACACTGGCCGCGCTGGCCTCCCCGGCGGCAGCCCAGCGGCTCCGTCTCGCCACGCCTGACGCGACGGTGGCTGAGGAGTTTTCCGCCATTCGGGGCGTCCGCGAGCTGCCCGATGGGCGCGTTCTGGTGAGCGACTACATCGATCAGCGCGTGGTGCTGATTGATTTCCAGCGGGGTACCGTGGTCGCTCGGGTGACCAAGGGTGGGGGCCCCACCGAGGCGCGACTGCCTACGCGACTGGTTTCGCTGCCGGGAGACAGCACGGCCCTGGTGGACCTGGGGAACAACCGGCTGCTGATCATCGACGGCCTTGGCCGGCCGGTGCGAACCATCTCAGCCGACAAGCCCGGCATGCTTGGCCTGCGCGGGATGGGGAGCGACGGATCGCTGTATTTCGCCATCCCCGCGTGGGCAGATCAGGCACCCCTTCCCGGCGACTCGGTGCGGCTGGTGCGGTGGCAGCCCCGCACCGACCGGACCGAAATGCTCGCGGTGATCCAGGGTGACCGCATGCGGTCCGACATCAGGCAGCCGGCCCTGACTCCGCGGATCCCCACGGTCGGATACGCGGCCCAGGATGCCTGGGTGCTGGACAACGGCGGGGTGCTGCGGATCGTGCGAGCCGGGGGTTACCGGGTGGAAACGCGGGCCGCGGGGACCGCACCAGCGGTCGGGCCCAGCTATGCCTATCCGACCCGCACGGTGAGCTCGGCGGACCGCGCGGCGTACGTGCGGCGCTTCCTCGCGACTTCTCCCACCAGCGGCCGGGACGAAAATGGCGGCATGGGGTATTCACCCCAGCCAAGCGAGGCCGAAGTGGCCGCCCTCGCGAAAGGAACTCAATTCGCGGAGCGCCATCCGATGTTCAGCGCGGCGGACGTGGTGGCGGCGCCCGGTGGACGGCTCTGGGTTGGCCATGCGCAGGAGGACGGCCAGCCGGTGCTCTACGATGTTTTCGACCAGGCGGGGAAGCGGGTCAACACGGTCGAGCTCGGGCCCGACCGCCGGGTTATGGGCATCGGCCGCCACGGCGTTTACGTCGTGGTGGAATCCGAGTCGGGAATTCAGCGGCTGGAGCGGTACCAGCCGCCGCCTGCCTAACCCGCTCTCGCCGCGCTAATCGCGCGGCACCAGAAAGGCGCGGAACTGGTCCGGCGACCCCGGCCCCTCGCCACCGAAGGTCAGCCGCAGACCGCCGCCTTCCAGTACGCCGGCATCCAGCCCGATCGGAGCCACCGCGTAACTCTCGCCGACGAAGCTCAGCGCCTCCTGCACCAGAGTGTAGCTGCCCCACTCCTCGGCCGTGTATTCCAGTCCGGAGTTGCGATTGCGGAACGTGATGGCCATCTCGTAACGACCCTCCCGGAGCGTGAGACTGCCGCTCAGATAGACGCAGCAGCCCAGTCCCTCGTGGTCGTATGGCAGGGCGCTCTCGTTGAGAGTCTGCAATCGGTACACCTCTTCAGCCGGATTGGGCTGAGTGCTCCCGCAAGCCGCGCCGGCGACCAACAGCCAGGCGGAGCCGAGGATGCGGAGGGTAGCCCGCGGTGACATGAGCCTGCTCCTGCATGAGCCTTCCCGGCGCTCAACCGAATGAGGCCGGTGCCGACAAGGTAGTTCGGTCAGAATGTCGGAAACATGAAGGGCGCGTGAATGCGCCTTGGGAAATCCGTTCCCCTAGGGGATCGGGGGCAGCAGCGCGCGCAGAGGGGCCCCGAGCGGAGAGTGGTAGGCCCGTTTGAACAGCTCGTGGGCGACCTGCTGCCGGCGGCGCCTCCGGGACGCGGTGGCGATGCGTGCCCGCAGGGCCGCGTCGAGCCGTAGCGCAATCGGCGTGGCCGTGCTTTCGCGATCAAGGGCGGCGAAGGCCTCGCGCAGTCGCCCGTGGGCCAGCCGGCGTGACCGCTCCCAGATCTCGGCTACTGCAGGCTCCATGGCCCGGGCAGCGCGTCCCGGAGCTCGCCCGATGGTGGGGTTCAGATTGATTTCCCAGGCCTGGGGCCGGTCTCCCAGCACCCCGTAGTCGATCCGCCCATACTCGATGTGCGCGAGGCGGAATACCTCCTGCAGCCAGGCTTCGTGCGGATTGCGCTCGACGAATGCGGCGTCTTCCTGCACCAATTCCAGCGTCCGCTCCGCCGTCTCCGATTTCATCATCCATTGCCGCCCCGCCAGCAAGTGGGCGGGAATAACGGCCTGGCCCACTCGATAGGCGGAGTACTTGCGAAAGATCCCGTGGCTGTCCGACGTGTCGCAGAATTCCACGATCAGCAGATCCGCGCGGCGATACCCGTGCAGCCGCAGCGTCAGCAGGGCCCGCCGGACCTCTTCGCGCGACCCCAGCAATCCGGTCAGACTGCCATCGTGATTGTGGGCGCCACGCAGAAAAACCGGAAAGCGGGTCACTCGATCCGCTTCCTGCGCCGGATAGCCCCGGAAGCTGTTCAGGCCCTGCTCCGCCAGCGCGGCCAGCAGCGCGGGCCGCAGCAGGGACCGGCTGGGGTCGTTGAGGAGCTGCTGCTCGGGAAGCAGCCCGGCCAGTTGACCGCGGAGCGAGCCGGCACCCTCCCGCTCCTCCGCCGTAAGCTGGTCCAGGGAGGAAAACACCTGGGGACCGCTCGGCACCGTCAGGGTGCCCGCAGTCCACTCGTACCGGCGAACGGTGAAACGGTCGCGCAGCGGCAAGCCGCGGTCCGCGAGATAGTTGGTGATGCCGAATGCCCCCGCTCCATGCACCCAGAAGGTGATCATCCGCCCGACTCCGCGGTGCTCGGCGCCGGCTGGGCCGGCGACACCCGAGGCGAAAGCAGCCGCGAAAGCAGCGCGGTCGCGCTCAGGTAACCCGTGGCATTCAGCACGGTGAGGAAGACGTCGAGGATCGCCGTGGTAGAGCCGAACAGGATGACGTACTCGGGGGCAATCCCGACGGCGACGAAGGCCGGCAAACTGCGGGCACCCGACATGATCGACGGCACCCCGGGTGTCGCCGGACTCAGCAGGATGATCGTAAGGCAGAAGACCACGAATTGCCCGGGACTGAGGGAGAGGCCGAGGAAATGTGCCAGAAAGAGCAGCTTGACCGGCGAGGAGACCGCGCGCGACAGTTTGAGCGTCGCCCCGCCCAGCGGGATCACCAGGGCGGAGATCTTCGATGGGATTCCCAGCCTGGCATCCGCTTCCCGCAGCAGCACGGGCACCGTCGCAAGCGAGGATCGGCTCGTCGCGGCGGTCACCTGCGCGGGAAACACGGCGCGCGCAAAACGGCCGAGCGGCACCCGCCCCCCCCACACTGTCACCGGATAGAGGGCGGCGGTACAGAAGAGCAGCACCACCATTTCGAGCAGCATGTACACCACCAGCAACTGCCCGATCGCGAGGCCGGAGTTCACACTGGAGCGCAAGCCCAGCGCGAACACCAGCAGAGGCGCCAGGCGCAGCAGCCACTCGATCAGGACGAAGAGCGTATCCCGAACCGCGCGCGAGGCGGTCTCGAGCACCTGCTGCAGCTCCGGGGCAAGCCGCCGGGCCGCCAGCGCAAACGCCAGGGTGAAGAGCATCAAGCCGAGGATCGCCTCGGGCCTGGCGGCGGCCGCGACCAGGTTCGGAGGGATCAAGTCGTCCATCCGTGATGCCGCGCTCGCCGGCCCGGTTGCCGAGGCCACTTGTGCGATGGCACGCGCCGTATCGAAATCCGAGAAAGCGAGCTGGGGAATCAGCGGCGAGGCGAGGATCCCGGCCGTGACCAGCATCGCCACGGCCATGGTGAAGACGAGGAGACCAAAGAACACCAGTGGGATCCCCACACCGAACCTGGCCGCGTCACCTTTGCTGGCTCGGTGCGGAGAGATCGCCACGAAGAGCTGGGTGACCACGAGCGGGGTCACGATCAGACGGAGGGCATTGGTCCAGATCCTGATGGCGGACTCCGCGACGCCGAGCGACGACGCGACAGCATCCGGCCGCAGCCGCGGCAGGAGGATCCCGGCCAGGATGCCCAGACCAAGGCCGGCAATGCACTGCGCCGTCAGGGACCGCTTCACAGGAGTGCCCTCGCCGGGGATCGTCTCAGGGGCCCGTTACCAATACTATCGCCACGCGGGAATTATGCCGGGGCGGCGTCCAGCAGAAACCCGTACTCCGCTCCCGACCTCGACACCGCGAACAGGCGATACCCCATCCGGCGCATTGCGGCAAGCGCCGCTTTCGTCTTCGCGATCCCAACACCCGGAAACCGGTGATGGAACTCCACCAGGATCTGCCCCGGTCGCCTATCGCACCGTTCCAGATCCTCGATCACGCCATACTCGGCCCCTTCGATGTCCAATTTGAGCAGGTCGACGCGCTGGTGCCCGAGCTCCCGCATGATCGAGTCGAGCCGGCGCATCGGCGCGTTGATCGCGCGCGCCCGGGTGGCGGCGCGGTCCAGAATCGTGTGGGAAACATGGGCGGCATTCTCCGGGGGATAGAAGCTGAGGGTTCCGTCCCGGTCGGCGAGCCCGAAGTCGTGCAGCACGAATTGGGGCGGCAGGCGTTGTTGCTCGACCCAGCGAAGCGACCTGGGTGTGGGATCGAACGCGTGTACCGTGAGACCGAACCGCGCGATGAGCGCGACGTCGAACGTCACATCCTCGCCGATGCCGAACGAGTACACCACCGAATCCTTTCCGAGCTCGGAGACCGCCACATCCCAACCGCCGTAATCCGAGCCGAACCTTTCGGTGCGACAGCGCAGCTCGAGGCGGGGAAACCAATCCCTTCCCACCAGGGCCCGCAGCATCCGGCGCAGATCCTTCATGGCACGCAATATCGCCATATTCCGGCACGATGAGACGGCCCTCCATGACCCGCCGCGCCCTCCTCGTCACCGTGGGCCAGATCGTGGCTCGCGTGGGCGACCTGCTGATCGCGGTCCTGCTGGTACGTATCCTCCGCCCTGCAGAATGGGCCACCGTCGCGCTGGTACTTTCGGTCTATACCGCCGCGATCGGCGTGGGGGGTCTGGGCCTGCCGGAAGGCATGCTGTATTTCCTGGGGCGGCTGCCCCGCGCGCAGCACCGCCGCTTCCTCCTCCAAACCGTGCTACTGCTGTCCGCCACCGGGGCGCTGGCCGCCGGGATCATCCTGGGCCTGGGTCCGGTGCTGCGGCAAAGCCCCTTCGAGCTGTCTCGTTTGCTGCCCTGGCTGGCACTCGCGGTGCTGCTCGAGGTGCCGACTCTGGGCGCCCCGCTGCTGTTGCTGGCCGAAGAGCGCGTCTCCGGCTCCGCGCTGTGGAACGCGGGTGCGGCGCTGCTCCGCCTGGCGTGCGTGACGGGCCCGATTCTGCTGGGAAAGGGCATTTCGGGAGCGCTCTACGGGCTGGTCTGCTACGCCGCGATCAGGCTGCTCGCGTTCGGCGTATTGTCCCTGCGGCTCACGCCGCGCGGGGAGCTGCGACCCCCGTGGGCCTCGATTACCGAGCAGGTGGTCTACTCGGCTCCGGTAGGGCTCTCGATCCTGGCCTCCTCGGTAAATACCAGTATCGGCAAGTGGATCGTGGCCGCCTACGACCCGGGCCATCTGGGAGCTTTCGCCGTGGCGGCAACCCAGGTCCCCATCGTGCCGATCCTCGCCACCTCCGCCGGCGCTGTGCTCGCCACCCGGATGGTGCACTCCTTTCAGCATGGGCTCATCGAGCAGGCGCGGGCCTACTGGCTTGCCTCCGCGGCGCGCATGATGCTGATCGTTGCCGGCGTCACCCTGGGATTTGTGCTGGCCGCGCCGGAGCTGCTCCACGTGTTGTTCGGGGGGAAGTATCCCGAAGCCGTGCTGCCCTTTCAGATCTGCACCCTGATCCTGCTGCACCGGATCGCGGATCACGGAGGGACCCTGCGCGCGGCGGGGGATACCACCTCGATCTGGCACGGCAGCTGGCTGGTTCTGGGCGCCAACGCGTTGCTCGGCATCGCGGCCACCCGCGCCGCCGGCATGGCCGGCATGGCTGCGGCGACGCTGGCGGCGAGCCTGATCGCCTGGGTCTACACTCTCTCTCGGATCGCGCGCGCCACGGGCGGCACCCTCCGGTCGGTAATCCCCTGGGGACTCTACGCCCGCGCGCTCCTGCTCGCCGCCGGCGCCGCGCTCGCCGCCGGATGGGTGGCCCGCTGGGGGCCGGACAGTCCATTGCTCCGGCTTGGCATCAAAGGCGGGCTGTTCGTCGGGCTCTACCTTGCCGGGATCCGTGGACTCGGCTTGTCGCGCGAGCTTCCGGCGATCCCTGACGATCACGCGGCCTTTCGCTCCGGTGCGGCCGCCTAGCCATGAGCACCCCGGTAGGTCTCTGCGCCAGTTGCCAGCACAGCCGCCAGATCAAGAGCGACCGGGGAACAGTCTTCTGGCTCTGTCGCAAATCGGAGCAGGACCCACGGTTCCCAAAGTATCCGGCGCTGCCGGTGCTGCAGTGCCGGGGCTATGAGCGGGACAGCGACAACGCTTAGGGTTGGCGAGAGGAAGCGGAGAGTAGCCGGGCTCCGGTGCCGTCAGCGTTCATGACCCAGATCTCCATGCGGCCGCTGCGGTCGCTTTGGAAAGCGATCCGCTTTCCGTCCGGAAGCCACTCGGGAATCTCGTCGAGGTAGGCCTCGTGGTGGGGCGAGAGCTTGGTCGCCTTCCCCGTGGCCAGCTCGACGACCCAGATGTGACCGATCTGGCGGGCGGTGTCCACCGGGCTCCGCACCGCCGCCTGGACCGCAAGCCGGTGCCCGTCCGGCGACCAGGCAGGAAGCTGAGGCTGTCCGTCGCTCAGGGGGAAGTTGGTCACCCGGTGCGGAACGGTGCCGTCCACGTTCATCACCCAAACGCTGAGTGGCTGCCGGGGCAACGAGCGTGTGTAGGCGACTTGGTTCCCATCCGGCGAGAGCGCCGCGTTCCAGATGGCGCCTTCCCCGTCGGACAGCCGGCGAGCGTTGGCGCCGTCGCGCCCGGCGACCGCAAGCTGCATCGTGGTCCAGCCACCGGTGGCAAACAGCACGCTGCCGTCGCGCAGCAGGATCGGGTTGCGCCCCGGAACCACCGCGACCAGCTCGCTTCCCTTCCCCTCCGGGTCGAGCGCGAAGAGGCGCGACGTGTCGTTGGCGAAGACGGGAACCATGACCCGCTTGCCGTCGGCGCTCCAGCGGGGCCGTCCCCGTTGTGCCCGCCCCTGGGTGAGCTGAACCTCCCGCGTCCCATCGGTGCGGATGACGAAGATTTGGGTCATCCCGTCTCGCTCCGCCTGGAACGCAATGCGAGTACCGTCGGGAGAAGCGGACGGCGCGCTGCTGTGAATGGGCAGCTGCTGCGCGAGCAGCGGCACGGCCCACAGCGAGATGGACGCCAGCCAGCCACCAACGCGCATTCTGCCGCCTCCGCCTGGTCGAGTTGATCCGTGCGTCACACGATACGCGACGTCCGGCTCGCCAGGCAACTCTGCAGCAGCCAAGCGGCTGCGGGCTGCAGCGAACGGCGAATACCCTGCGGCGGCCAGCCCCTTAGCCACGAGCCGGCAAACGCGCTGGGCGCCGCCGGCTCCTGGCCATAACGCTTCGGAGCAACCGGGTTGTCACTCGCGGACGGGTCTACCCCGCGAGGTAATCGCCACAATGACGACGATCACGAAGAGACCCACCAGCACCCAGAACCACCAGGTGGAATACCACATCGCGCCGCTATCGCTCTTGGCATTGATGTCGATGCTCACCTTGGTTGATTGTGCCACCGCCACCGCGTACCCCGCGAAGGACTGCAAGGCGGCGAGCACTGGCACCAGTGCCCACCAAATCCCGCGCTTTCTGAGCGTCATCATCCCGCCTCCTCGTCCAAGGGCCTACTCCGGGTTACGACGGATGAGGCGCATTGTGCAACACACCGCGGTGCAGGAATCCCGGCTCGGTCGTCTCCTAGTATTGCAGCGCGATTCCCTTGCGAAGCCATTTCCCGGAGGAGCCCCGATGAAAGGATTCACTCCCTGCCTGTGGTTCGATAACCAGGCTGAAGCCGCGGCGCGTTTTTACACCTCCGTCTTCAGGAATTCGAAAGTGGGGACCATCAGCCGCTACGGCGATGCGGGCGCCCAGGCGTCCGGCCAACCGAAGGGATCGGCCATGACCGTGGAATTCGAGTTGGCGGGCCAGGAATTCCTCGCCCTCAACGGCGGTCCCCAATTCACCTTTAACGAAGCGATCTCGCTGATCGTGAATTGCGAGAGCCAGGAGGAGGTGGATGAATTCTGGGCGAAGCTCTCCGACGGTGGCAGCCCGGGACCCTGCGGCTGGCTCAAGGACAGGTATGGCCTGTCCTGGCAAGTTGTCCCCACCGCGCTGGGCGAAATGCTGCAGGATAAGGACCCCGCGAAAGCGGAGCGCGTGATGGCTGCCTTGCTCAAGATGCAGAAGCTCGATATTGCCGAGCTACGGCGTGCCTACGAGGGGGCCGAAAGCACTGCCATGGCCCACTAGCGTAGCGGCGGTGGGTCCATTCGGAGGTGGCTCTGCTGGGGGTGGGATTGCCCGGTCAGCCGACCAGGAGCAGTTTACTCGCCTGTTCATCCCCCCAGCACACCACCGGAGAGGTTTCCATGCGTCCGACCCGATTCCTTGCCTCGCTTGCCTTTCTCCCCGTTGCCGCGGTGCCGCTTGCCGCCCAGAAGTTCATTCCACAAGCGTCGCTGATCGAGGTGGTGGAGACCCACAAAGCCTCGGTGATCCGATACATCGACGCCGCGCCCGACTCCATGCTCGGCTTCCGGCCCACCAAGGGCGTCCGCACCTTCGCGGAGCAGATCGAGCACGCGGCAGGCAGCGACGCCCTCATCGCGCACCTGGCCATCACCGGCTCGGCCAAGGTTCCCGCCCTGGGAGATTCCGCAGTTTACCTGCACAACAAGGCCGCGCTCAAAGCCTACGCCATAGCGGCGATGGATCACACCATTCAGATGCTCCGGGGCGTCACCGATGCGCAAATGACGGAACCGATCACCCAATTCGGTCATCAGGTGACCCGCGCCCGGGCCTTGATGGAGCTGCTGGACCACTTTCCCTGGACCCTCGGCCAGACGGTGCCGTATCTCCGGCTGAATGGGGTCACGCCTCCGGAGTACTCTCCCTTCTGAGGCCTGACGCCGGAGTCGAGGCGTGCGGCGGCAGCC
>DATCWE010000194.1:0-4027 GCA_036566495.1 Gemmatimonadales bacterium
GAGCAGCCGAATATTGGTAAGGAGAAGGGTGGGGGGCTGCGGGCGGGCGCAGGCCAGGACTACCACGAGGAGCGGGACTAGCCGGCACACTCCGCTGAAGAGGCCCACCGATTACACAGATGACACAGCGTGCGGGGCTTCCGAAGGGGCTTCGCGCTACGCCGAGCGAGCCGCCCGGCGCAGCCGGCGCAGGTGGCCAAAGCCGACCATCCGGCCGCTTTCCTCGTCGAAGAGCTTGAGTCCCAGGGTGCGAATGCTCTCTCGGATGGTGAGCGTGGTCACCTTCTGGAAGTGGGGGTTCTCCCGGTGGCAGCGCTCCAGCTCGTAGTTGGGGATCTTGGGGCTGAGGTGATGCACGTGGTGGAAACCGATGTTGCCGGTAAACCACTGCAGCACCCTGGGCAGCCGGAAATAGGAGCTGCCGGCGACCGCGGCGGTGGCGTAGTCCCAGTCGGGACCGCCGCGCCAGTAGGCATCCTCGAACTGGTGCTGCACGTAGAAGAGCCAGACCCCCGCGCTACCGCTCAGCAGCACGATGGGCAGCCAGATCATCATGAACTCGCGGAACCCGATCAGCAATGAGAGGATGGTGATCATCGCGGCGAGGGCGAGGTTGGTCCCATGGACATTGATGATTTCGCGCCGGCCCGCCATACCGCGAGTGGGCCAGCGATGCTTGATCAGCAGGAAAGTGGGGCCGAGACCCAGCAGCACCAGCGGATTGCGGTAGATCCGGTACCAGGTGCGCTGGAGCCACTTGGCGGACAGGTACTCGCGCACCGTGAGAGTGTTGATGTCGCCGGTACCGCGCTGCTCGAGGTGCCCGGAGGTGGCATGGTGAATCGCGTGCTCCCGGCGCCAGTGGGCATAGGGGGTGGCGGTGAGAATGCCGGTCACCCAGCCGACGATGTCATTCCAGGTACGAGACGGCAGAAAGGAGCCGTGCCCGCAATCGTGCATGATGATAAAAGTTCTGATGGTGAGCCCCGCCGCCGGCAGCGCCAGTGCGAGGGTGAGCAGGTAGCTCACCGAGAGGCTCCAGTACATCAGGAAGGCGACGGCGATCAAGGGAACCAGCGTCGAGACCAACTGCCAGATCGCGCGCTTGACGCTGGGGGTCTGATAACGGGCGACGATTTCACGCCAAGTGTTTTTGCTCTCTGCCATACTGAAGAATACAGTGGCCGGTAACCGGTGACCAGTGACCACTGCACGGTGACCGGTGACCGGCGACAGGTAACCGGTGACCAATACTAGGTTTGCGATACATTAAGGGGCCACCAAACTCAGGACACGCATGCAGAGCCGCTGGAACGACGCAGAAGCCATCCGCTGCGCCACACCGCTCGACTTCCGGGTCTACAGCTCGCGCCTGCTGGGGCTCGAGCCGTCGCTGGTACTGCACGGCGGCGGCAACACCTCGGTCAAGGCGGCCGGGCGGAACCTTTTCGGCGACCCGGAGGAGCTGCTCTACATCAAGGGCAGCGGCTGGGATCTCGCGACGATCGAGGCGGCCGGTTTTGCCCCGGTCAAGCTCGAGCCGCTGCGCCGCATGGCGGAGCTGGCCGAGCTGAGCGACGGCGACATGGTACGGGCGCAGCGCGCCGCGATGACCGACCCGGGAGCTCCGACGCCGTCGGTCGAAGCGATCCTGCACGCCATCATCCCATTCGCCTTCGTCGATCATACCCACGCCGATGCGGTGGTCGCGATCAGCAACACGCCCGGTGGGGCCGAGCGGATCGGCGAGGTGTACGGAGACGGAATGCTGGTGGTGCCGTACGTGATGCCGGGGTTCATCCTGGCCCGGCGGGTCTACGAGCTGACGCGGAGTGCCGATTGGGGCAAGCTGGACGGGATCGTGCTGCTCAACCACGGCATCTTCAGCTTCGGCACGTCCGCGCGGGAGAGCTACGAGCGGATGATCGGGCTGGTGAGCCGTGCGGAGGCGTACCTCGAGCAGCACGGGGCAAGGACCGAGGGGCCCGCAGATTTCACAGAGGTGATGGGGTCGCTCGGAAGCGATCAGCTTGCGAGTCTGGCGGAGCTGCGCCAAGCGGTGGGTCGCGCGCGCGGGGGCCCGGTGGTGGCACGGCTCACGCGCTCGGCGGGCGCGGTGAGGTTCTCGGCGCGGCCGGACGTTGACTCCATCGCGACCCGGGGGCCGCTTACGCCGGATCACGTCATCCGGACCAAGCCGGTTCCGCTGGTGGGCGAAGGACCCTGGGAACCGCGGGTCGAGCAATACGCCTCGCGCTACAACGACTATTTCGCGCGGCACGCGACGCCCGCGCTGCGCTGCCTGGATCCCGCGCCACGCTGGGTGGTATGGCAGGGCCAGGGATTCGTGACCCTGGGCGCCTCGGCCAGAGAGGCCGCGATCGTCGCGGACATCGCGCGCCACACCGCTCGGGCGATCGAATGGGCCGAGCAGCTCGGAGGCTGGCAGGCACTTCCCGAGCCGGACCTTTTCGCGGTGGAGTACTGGGAGCTGGAGCAGGCCAAGCTCAAGCAGGGGGGAGCCCGGCCGCCGTTCACGGGACGGGTCGCCCTGGTAACGGACGCAGCAATCGGCATCGGGCGCGCCGCGGCGGAGGCCCTCCACGCGCAGGGCGCCACGGTGCTGGCCACCGACATCAACCCGGACATCGAGAAGCTGTTCCACAAGGACGGCCTGGTCGGCATGGTGGCCGACGCCACTGACCGCGCGGCGGTGGCGCGCTCGGTTGCCGCTTGCGTCGAGCGGTTCGGCGGGATCGACATCCTGGTGAGCAACGCGGGTGTCTTCACCCCGAGCCAGAAGATCGGGTCGATCGACCCCAAGGTCTGGGAACAGAGCCTGGCACTCAATCTCAGCAGCCATCTGAGCCTGCTGGAGAGCGCGGTGCCCTATCTCAAGCTGGGCTTCGATCCCTGCGTGGTGATCATGGGGTCGAAGAACGTGCCCGCCCCGGGTCCGGGAGCGGCCGCGTATTCCGTGGCCAAGGCGGGGCTGACCCAGCTGGCGCGGGTGGCGGCGCTCGAGCTGGGTAAAGAAGGAATCCGGGTCAACACACTGCACCCGCACCTGGTGGTGGACACGGCGCTCTGGACGCCGGAGGTGGTTGCCGCCCGCGCCACGCAGTACGGGATGACGGCAGAGCAGTACCTGCGGAACAATCTGCTGGGAGTCGAGATCACCACCCAGGATGTCGCGAGCGCGGTCCTGGCGCTGGCGGGGCCGACGTTCAGCAAGACGACGGGTGCGCAGATCGCGATCGACGGGGGGAGCGATCGGGTGGTGTAGGGGTGAGGGGTGGTGGCACCGGCGCGCGCTTTCTTGCCATACAGTTCTCTACCGGACCGGACATCTGACAAGCGCCAGTGCTCAATGCACCGGTGCCCGCGGCTTGGTCCCTCATCGGTCGGGCTTCTGCGCATCGTTTCCCGCGTCTAAGGAGCGGCGTTGACGCGCTCTTTCGAGCCCAGGAAAGGGCGATACGATTTGTGCCTTCAACTCTTCATCCGAGAACGCTCGCCAGTAGGGAGCCCAGACATCTTCAAGAAGGGGTTGGAGAATCGGATCATCGGTCCTGATCGAATAGGAAATGCGTGGTATGACCGAGATCTTCCCCCGCTTCTCAATGACAAGCGGCCCGTCCACTTGCGGTATGAACCGGTGCAAATAGTCCTTCCGGTGATCTGGATGTATCCACCTCAACAGTCGCTCCAAGGCGTCGGCATCAAACATGGGGTCCACGCGTGCCTTCATCGCAGCTTCGAGGTGATAGGAAATGTCGGGCCGAGCCAATCGAATGGCGGGGGGCGTCTTTGGCATTGTCGCAGAGTCCGGTTCATCGGTGCACGCGCAGAGGACCACCAGGAAGAGCGCCCACAGGTACAGGGTCTTCCTTTGCATTTTCAGGCTCCCTCGTTGAGCTCGTTGCGCCCGCCAGCAAATTATCAGGCTCGCATGAGCGACGGAGAGGCCCGCTACCAGCGTTCTGACTTACTTCCCGATCTCCCGGCGTTCGGGGAACCAGGCGAG
>DATCWE010000018.1:0-5526 GCA_036566495.1 Gemmatimonadales bacterium
GGCGGGGAGCCGGAGCCCAATCCCAACGAAGGGTCGAACGCCTGGGCCCTCGCGCCGAGCCGCACCGCGGCGAAGCGCGCGATCCTGCTGCGGAATCCGCATCTCGACTGGGACGCGGGTTACTACGAGGCGCATGCCACCGTCCCCGGGGTGCTCGATTTCTACGGCGATTTCCGCATCGGCGGACCCTTCACCGTGATCGGCGGATTCAACCGCGACCTCGGGTGGGCCACCACCAACAACAGCGCGCCGCAGGACGCGATCTATGCCCTGGACGTGGTGCCGGGCACCCTCGACCAGGTGCTGCTCGACGGAGCCGCGGTTCCGCTGGTCCGCCAGACGGTCACGGTGGAATACCGCAACGGTCCGGGTTATTCGGCAGAATCGCGAGAAGTCTGGCGCACCCCGCTCGGTCCGGTGCTCTATCGCGGCGGCGGCAAGGTCTACGTGCTCCGTTCTGCGAGCGACGGCGAGTTCCGGGGCGGGGAGCAGTTTCTCCGGATGATGCGCGCTCATTCCCTGGCGGAATGGAAGGCCGCGATGCGGATGCAGGCCCGCTCCAGCTCGAATTTCACCTACGCCGACCGAGCGGGAAACATCTTCTACGTCTGGAACATCACCTTGCCCGAGTATCCGCACCCCGCGGCGGACAGCGGGGTCCCCGTCTCGGTCGCGCGCACCGGGGAAGCCTGGACCCGCTACGTCCCCTGGGACTCGCTGCCGCAGCTGCTCAATCCCAGGGGCGGCTACCTCCACAACGAGAACGATCCGCCCCACTTCACCAATCTGTTGCAGCCGCTCGACTCGGCCCGGCTCCCGCTCAACGTCCCGGGACCCACGCTGAGCCTGCGCAGCCAGATGGCGCTGCAGCTCATCACCACGGCCAAGCAGCGACTCACGCTGGAGGACGTGGTCCGGCTCAAGCACAGCTATCACATGCTGCTGGCGGATCGCGTCAAGCCCGACCTGCTCGCGGCGGCCCGCGCGGCCCACGACTCCGCGCTCGCCGCGGCGATCGAGCTGCTGAGCCGCTGGGACAATTCGGCCAGCCCGGACGCTCGGGGGGCCGTGCTGTTCGAGACCTGGTGGCGGCGCTACATCCAGGGACCCCGCGACCAGCCCCGTTATGCGGTGGCCTGGTCGAAGGAAACCCCCACTGCCACGCCCCGCGGCCTGGCGGACTCGGCCCGAGCTGTCACGGCCCTGCGGACCGCTATCACCGAGGTGCGCCGTCGCTACGGCCGGCTCGAGGTCCCCTGGGGCGAGGTCCATCGCGTTCGCATCGCCGGCAAGGACCTCCCGGTGGGGGGCTGCGGAGGCGATCTGGGCTGCTTCCGCGTGCTGCAGTTCGCCGAGCAGCCCGACGGCAAGCTGGCGGTCCGCGGCGGCGACGGGTGGATCCTTGCAGTGGAGTTCGGGGACCAGCCCCGGGCGCTGAGCGTGCTGGGGTACAGCGAGAGCCAGCTCGAAGGCTCCCCCTGGCGGGGAGATCAGGCCGAGTTGTTCGCGAAGGGGGAGCTGAAGCGGGTGGCGTTTCTGGCGCGGGACGTCGACGCGCAAGCCGTCAGGCGGTACCGCCCGGGAGCCCGGTAAGGATGCGCGGTCCCTCGTTGGTCACCGCCACGGTGTGCTCGAAGTGCGCCGCGAGCGACCCGTCGGCGGTCACCACCGTCCATTTGTCGCCGAGCATTTTGGTCGCATAATCGCCCAGCGTGATCATCGGCTCGATCGCGATGGTCATCCCCGCCTGGAGCCGCGCCCCACGGCGGGGCTGGCCGTGGTTGGGCACCTGGGGATCCTCGTGCATCCGCTGTCCCACGCCGTGCCCCACCAGCTCGCGCACCACCCCGAATCCCGCACCCTCCGCCACGGTCTGCACCGCGTGGCCGATATCGCCGACGTGGTTGCCCACGCGGGCCTGCGCGATGCCGGCCGCCAGGGCTTCCTGCGTCACGGCCAGGAGCCGCTCGGCCTCGGGCGCGATCTCACCGACCGGTACCGTGATGGCCGCATCGGCGTGGAACCCCTCGAGGTGCACGCCGACGTCCACGCTCACGATGCTGCCTTCCCGCAACAGCCGCTTGGCGGAGGGAATGCCGTGCACGATCTCTTCATTGATGGAAACGCAGAGACTCTTGGGAAAGCCGTAGAGTCCCTTGAAGGATGGCGTGGCGCCCGGGTGACCGCGGATGAAGCGCTCCGCCGCGGCGTCGAGGTCTTCGGTCGAGATACCGGGCCTGACCTGCTTGCGGACCAGCTCGAGCGTGGCGGCGACGATGCTTCCGGCGCGGGCCATGATCTCGATTTCCTTGGGAGACTTGAGCGTGACCATGCGACCTACCGCCCCACCGCCTTTCGGACTCGCTGCGCGATTTCCTCCACCGATCCCAGCGCCGGAATCCGGGTCACTCCGCCGCGTTGCTCGTACCACTCCAGCACCGGCGCGGTCTGGGTTCGGTAGGCTTCCAGCCGTCGCTTCACGGACGCCGGCTCGTCGTCGCTGCGGCCCTCGATCCCCCGGCGCTTTTCGATGCGGCCGAGGATCTCGGCATCGGTGACGTCGAAGAAGAGCACTTGGTCCATCGTGCGGCCCAGCTCGCTCAGCAGCCGGGCCACGCCTTCCGCCTGGGGGATGGTGCGCACCACGCCGTCGAAGATGACGCCACCCGCGGCGGCCGGCTTCCCCAGCTCCTCCCGCACGATCCCCAGGATCAGATCATCGCGCACCAGGGCGCCGCTGTCGTACACCGCTTTGGCTTCCCTGCCGAGCGGGGTGGCTTTGGCGATGGCGTCGCGGATCAGATCCCCGGTGGCAAACTTGGGGATTCCCAGGCGCTGGGAGAGGATGGCGCCCTGGGTGCCTTTCCCCGCCCCGGGCGGCCCGAGCAGCAGGATGTCCATCCCCTAACCCCTCCGCGTGAACAGGAAAAGGTGAAGGGTGAGCACGCACTCTTCACCCTTCACCCGTCACTGCGGTCAGATGAACCGCTGCTGTCTCCCCCGGAACTTCACCCTGCCCGTCTTCATGAAACTGTCGTATTTGCGCAGGGTACGGTGCTGCTCGACCTGGGCGATGGTGTCCAGCAGGACGCCGACCACGATGAGCACGGAGGTGCCGCCGAAGACCGCCTGGAACCCGACCTTGGCGGAGATCACGATCGGGAGAATGGCGATGGCGGCCAGGAACAGCGCGCCCGGCAGAGTAACCCGCGCGAGCACCGCGTCGATATAGTCGGCCGTGGCCGCGCCGGGCTTCACGCCGGGGATGAAGCCGCCCTGCTTCTTGAGGTTTTCCGACAAGTCCACCGAATTGAAGATGATGGACGTGTAGAAGTAGCTGAACAGCAGCACCATCACCGCGAAGGTGAGGTTGTAGGGCCAGCCGCCGGGCCGGAAGATGCCCGCGATATCGGTGAGCAGCGGGTTCTTGGTGAAGTTGGCCAGCGTGCCCGGCACGATGATGATGGTCTGGGCGAATACGATCGGCATCACGCCGGCGGTGATCAGGCGGATCGGGATGAACGTCTTCTGCCCCTCCCGGATCCGCCCGCGCCCCATGACCTTGCGCGGAATCTGAATGGGGATCCGGCGGGCCGCGATGGTCATCGCGACCACCGCCGCAATCGCTCCCACCGCCACCACGACGAGCAGGACCGCCCCTCCGGTCGACACCGCACCGGTCTTGATCGATCCCGCCAGCTGGAAGGACGCCGGCCACAACCGCTCGATGATCGAGACCGCGATGAGCAGGCTCATGCCGTTCCCGATGCCCCGCTCGGTGATCTGCTCCCCCAGCCACATCACGAAGATGGCCCCGGCGGTGAGCGTAAACACCATGGTGATCCGGGCCGACAAGCCCGGATCCATCGCGCCGGGAATGCCTTGCGTGAACAGCGTGAAGGTGTACGCCTGGGAAAACGCGATGAAGATGGTGGCGTAGCGGGTCCACTGCGTCAGCCGCTTTCGCCCCTCCTCCTCCTTCTGCATCTTGCTGATCGAAGGCACCAGGCCCCCGGCCAGCTGGAAAATGATCGAGGCGGAGATGTACGGCATGATGCCGAGCGCGAAGATGGTCGCCCGGTAGAGGCCGCCGCCCAGGGTGTCGTAGAGGTTGAAGAAGCCCGCGGCGCCCGAGTTGTTGATGTAGGCGACCAGCGCGGCGGGGTCGACGCCCGGCGCGGTGATGTGGGCGCCGATGCGGTAGACCAGCACCGCGAGCAGCGTGAAGGTCAGCTTCCGCTTGAGCTCGTCATCGATGGCCAGAGCCGGAACTTTGGGGGCGGTCACTTACGCCTCCACCGTCCCGCCGGCCGCTTCGATTTTGGCGCGCGCCTGCGCCGAGAGCTTGACACCCTTCACCGTGTACGCGCGATCGGCTTCGCCGCTGGCCAGCAGCTTGATGGGCTGGTGCGGCTGGCCCACCAGCCCTGCCGCGTGCAGGGTGTCGGGGTTGAGCTCGGTGACGCTCAGCTTGCCGAGCTGATTCAGGTTGACCGTTTGCGCGGTGACCTTGAAAGGATTGGTGAACCCCCGCTTGGGCAGCCGCCGGAACATCGGCATCTGGCCGCCCTCGAAGCCGGGATTGGTCCCGCCGCCGGTGCGCGCCTTGTGCCCCTTGTTGCCCTTGCCCGACGTCTTGCCCAGCCCGGAGCCCACGCCGCGCCCCACGCGCTTGCGTGAGCGGTGCGAGCCCTTCGCGGGCTTCAGGTTGGAGAGTGTGAGCTTGTCAGCCATGCCGCCATCCTCTTTCACTTGACTGCCGTGACCTCCACCAGGTGCCGCACCTTCGTCAACATACCCCGCACCGATGCGTTGTTCGGCAGCTCCACCGTCATCTGGTGGTGCTGCAGGCCCAGCGCCTCGAGGGTGCGCCGCAGCGTATCCGCGTGGCCGATCCCCGAGCGGATCTGCTTCACCCGGACGCGGCGCGCCTGCTTCTCGCTGGGGATGACCGCGGCGTGATGCGCGGGGCCTTGGCGGCCCACGACGGGATTGCGTCCCATCTCAGACCTCCTGCCGGGCGCGGTAGGGAATCAGGTCCACTTCGATCTGCCGCTCGCGCGCCACCTGGCGCACCGAGACCAGGGACTGCAGCCCTTGCATCGTGGCCCGGACCATGTTGTGCGGGTTATTGGATCCCAGGCTCTTGGTCAGAATGTCGGTGATGCCGGCGCACTCGAGCACGGCGCGCACCGGTCCGCCGGCGATGACGCCGGTACCGGTGGCCGCGGGCTTGAGCAGGACCGCCCCGGCGCCGTGTCGGCCGGTCACCTCGTGGGGGATGGTCGAGCCGGTGCGCGGCACTTCCACCATGCCCCGCTTGGCGGCTTCCACCGCCTTGCGCACCGCCTCCGAAACTTCATTCGCCTTGCCGGTGGCCAGGCCGACGCGTCCCTTGCCGTCGCCCACCGCGACCAGCGCGTTGAACGAGAAGCGGCGTCCGCCCTTCACGACCTTGGCCACCCGATTGATGTCGACCACCTTCTCGACGAATTCGCTCGGCGTTTCGTCGCGACCGCGGCCGCG
>DATCWE010000226.1:0-10985 GCA_036566495.1 Gemmatimonadales bacterium
CCGCCCATTGGAGCGCCGTTCCGCAAGGCGACGACCACCCGTTACCGCGACCAGATCCTCCGGAACCGTGATCGCAAGGTGGAAGGCGAAAGGGGCCGTCGGAGCGCCGCGGTTCAGCCGCCAGTCGGGCCAGCCGATGACCGGAAAGGCGTACGCGTCGGTCCGCAGAATGGTGAAGCTGGTGTCGATGCGATCTCGGACGTATAGCGAGCCGGTCTCCACATAACCGACGAGGTTACCGTCGTAGTGGACCACGAGCTCCGTCCGGCTGCCCGGGTCCAGGGGACGCGGGAGCGCGACCTCGGCAAAATCGACCTGGCGCTTCGGGTCATCGGCAAAGCGCACCACACGCTCGCTGAAGCGAAGCGCCTGGCCCGACCCGTCGGTCACCGTGCGAAACAGCATCAGCCGGTTGAGCAGAAGTGGAACCCGCCGAACCGGCGCGTTCCCCGCATTCTCCAGCGTGAGGCGCGCGATGCCCTCCAGCCGTTCGCGCGGATAGTCCAGGGACACCTGCAGGTCCAGGGAGCGTTGCTGCAACCGGAGCGGCGTAGGAGCCTGGCCGATCGAGCTCGCCGGCATCAGGAAGCAGAAGGCCAGGCAACGCAGGGAACTCTGGAGACCCGGAAACCAGAAGGCGGCAGGCAAGGGTACTCTCACAGTCTGGGACCTTCTTTGAAACATGCGGATCCCAGGACGTTGGAGGGCCCATCGGCTCACCGCTGAGCCCCGATTACAAGCCGGGGTGCTCAGCCACCAGGAGCCCGGCGTGACCGCGACGACCAGTGGATCGCGCGAATCTTCCAACCGTCGCGTCCGCGCGAGAGCACCATCAGCGCGGCGCCGGTCGAATTAACTTGCCGCCCCTGGTAGGTACCCTGGGTTGTGCTGGTCGCTGTCGCCCAGGCCACGTCGCCCTGCAGGCGTACCGTGAGCGGGCCGCGCTGGCTCGGCAGCGTGCGAGCGAAGGCAATGTCCGCGGCAAGGTGGTGGGAACGGTACTCGTCCCGGGTCTCGATCCCCCCGCTCTCCAGCACCACGACGTCATCGGCCAGGAGGGCTAGCGCCGCTGCGCTATCGCCGGCCGCCAGGGCGGCATCGAACCGTAACACGGTCGCCGCGACGTCGGTCGAGTCGCTCGCGGAAGCGGGGACGCCGCTCGCAGAGCCGGTCTCGAACGCCGAGCCGCGTGCGAGGAGCACTCCCGCGCTGCAGAGGGTCGCGATTGCAACAACTGCCGGTGCCATCAGTGTGCGCATGGCTATCACCTCACTTCGAAGGTCAGCGTTGCCCACTGGGACTCGTGGGTGATCCCCGGCACTGTGGAGTGCCGCATGCTGATGAACTTCACGTACCAACGTCCCGCCGAAGTGAAGGGCAGCTCGGCGACGCCCGCGGAGTCCGAGCGCACCCGCACCCCTCGAATGGCCGCGCCTCGAGAAGTAACCCCGCCTGCCAGCACGGTGAGCCCGGCGGCGGCCTGACCGTTGATCAAGCAGCGGAATCGCAGGGTCCCGCCCCGCTTGAGCTCGTAGGGATTCTCCAGCGGGATGAGCTCGGCCGCATAGCCGAGGACCGTGGAGTATCCGGCGGAGCGGGCTCCGCCCACCTGGAAGATCGCCTTGACATGCTTGGCGTAGCGCTCCTTGGCCGCCTCCCCGAGCATCCCGGTGCGCGTACGCTCGGCAAGCATGTCGTCGATGCCCTCTTCCTTGAGATAGCCATTGAATTGCTCTCCCGTCAGCGCTATTTCGCGGGGCCGCACCGAAACCCCGAGCACGTAGGTGCCTTCGCCCGCGGTGCGCAGCCGCAGCACCGTCGTGTCATGTTGGGCCGAAACCGCCGAGGTGTCGAGGCTGCCTCGGCCGCCCGGACCGACCAGAGCGATGTCGGCGATCCGGTCGCGCGCCACGACACCCTCGCTCTTGCTGAAAGTGCCGTTGAGCAGCAGGACGCGGACCGGAGTCTCAGCAGGCAGAAAGTAGGTCGCCAGCTTGAGAAAGAGCTCGTGGGCCGCGAGGGAACTCGCGCTGAGGGCGCAGGCCACGAGGAGAAGGAGAGTGCGGGCGCGGCGAGGAGTCTTAATGCTCATGCTTCTCTCCAGGAGAATGAGTGTGATTTGGGGCGGCGGAACCCGTCGAATCCGTCGCGGCACCACGCGCGTGCCCGCCCCGTTCTTCCATGACCTCATGGAGCACATTGGTCGGAATGCCGACGCCATGACGGTAGACCATGTCCCCGCCGAGGTAACCCGCGGCGCCCAACCCGAGTGCACCGACGATGCCGGCGGCCGCCGCGCCAAGTGACAGCGGGCGCCGCCAGCGCCAGAGGGCGGAGGCCAGCAGAATCGCCACTGCGGCCAGGGCCAGATTGCGATGACGGATCATGGCCTGGTGGGCCAGGTCGGAATGGTCCACTCGCCCGTAGGCGAGCAGGCCGGTACCGATCGCCGCCGCGGCGCCCGCGAGGCCCACCCACCAGAGCAGGGTGGCCGCGCCGCGCCAGGCCGGACTCTTCCGCAGCGCCGCCACGGCGTCGAGCAGCACGGCGAGCAGCAGCGCGACCAGGGGGAAATGCACTACGAGGGGATGCCCGCTGTGCATGGGAAACCAGCCTGCTGGGCGCACGGCGTCGGGCTCCTCGACGCCCACCTGTTGTGAGGTGGCCGTGGTCGCGGCGGCAGCCGGCTCCGCCTCGTGTTGATGCACTGAGGTGGCAACCCTCGGCAGGGTTGCCGGTGGAGCAGGTGAGGTCTGCGCGGGATGCTGGTGCTGCGGAGCGGCTGGTTCAGGCCGTGCGGCTGCCGGAGCGGGATGCACATGCTCGGCCGTGTCAGGCGTTGTCGTGACGGTCGGCGTCGCCGGGTGAGCGTGCGCGGCGGTGTCCGGAGCCGGCTTCATCGCTCCGTGCCGCATCCCGGCCATCCCGCCGCCGGCCGCCACCGGCTTCAGCAGGTCGGTCGCCGGGCCTCCCATCATGGCGATCCCTCCCATCATCCCTGCCATGTCCCGCCATTCGTCCAGGGAGATCACATTGCGGGTGCCGTCCCGGAACTCGGCGAGCTGGGCGTAGATCACCGTGCGCTTCCGCCCGTGCGGGATGGTGTCGGCCACCAGGATGTCCGAGATGATGTCGTGCATCATGTGCAGATTGTCGAAGATCACCGCCGCGCGCGGATGCTTTGCGCTGAACGTGGGAGCGATCGCCGAAGTCATCGGCATCATCTGAGGAAAATTCTGCGGCGCTTCCTCCAGCATGCTCCAGAAGCGCGCTAGCGTGGCCTTGACCCCGGCTTGCTTCTCCGCCGGCGTCTTCCCCAGGATCAACGGCTCATAGAGGCCTACCTGCAGCCAGTGATAGGCCCAGATCAGCCCGTTGAACTTGGGGTGCGCTTTCCGGAAGCCCTGGCTGAAATACTGCTCGTCCATCAAGGCCATGGATTTCGGCGCTGCCGCAAATGCATGCGCCTTCCGGCTCAAGTAGTAGTCGGTGACCCGTTCGATCAGGCTGTCCCTGGCTGCCGGACCGAGCCGCTCATCGGCATAGATGTCGTAAATCTGCCGGTGCAGCACGTGGGCCCAATCGAACATCTGCTTGGCCTGCCAGGCCATCTTCGCGTATGCCGGCTCGATGACCTCTTCGGCGACCGCGAAGCGCGGTGGCCGGATCAGCAGATTGGTGGTGAGGAACTGGTATTCTTTCTCGAGGGCCGCCTCCCGTTCCCGCGGCGGCCTGGTGTAGAGCCGCTCGTACAACACGGCATGCCCGTAGTCGAAGGCATTGAACAGCCGGCCGCCTTCGGGATAGCTCTTGAGGAAGGCCCAATTGAACTTGCCGGGGTAATAGAATTGCTCGTCACGCTGGTCCTGAGCCTGGCTGGCAGCCGGGAAAGCAGCCAGCAGGAGCAGCACGGCGGGGAAGCGTCGCAGCAGGCGCATGGGTGCTAGGGCCGGTTCGGCAACAGCACGGCGAGCCCGAAGGCTCGCGAGAAGCCCAGGGTGATTTCATAGTCGGGCCCCGTGCTGCGCAGCCGGCGAGCGACTCCGAGGTCGAAAACCATGGTGGGCGTCCACTGGTGACGTACACCGAACGAGGTATTCAGCTCCACCGGTTCGGAGGCGGCAGGGCGCAACGCATACAGCTCGACAATCAGCAGAGTGCTCTGGCGGAACAGGGTCCGGTCGACGGCCCCTCCGAGCCACCACTTGTGGGCGGCGTCCGCTGCGGCGAGCAGCCGATCGGCTCCGAAGGTGTAGGCGCCGTTCAGGGGAACGCGCGATTGTCCCCAGGACCGGGTGGCGATGGCCTTGGCGGTGAAGCGGGTCCCTTCGCCGGCCAGACCCCCAACAGGAAATGTCGCGTCGGCACGCAGCGCGAGGGCCGGCAGCCAGGCGCCCTCGGTGTTGAAGTTGTAGAGGCCGAAGAGCCGGAGTCCCGCGATCCCCCACTCGTGACCGCCCGTTGTCTCCACCCGTGCGATCGGTGCCTTGAGGCCAAGCTGAAAGTTGCCGAAGAGGCCATACTCCAGCTCGGGAATGAAGGCATGGACCCCGCCGCCTCCCTGCGCCCTCGAGTAGCGCCAGGGAGCCAGGATCTCGAACCCATAACGCTCCAGAGGATAGGCATCCTCGATCAGGGTGGGGCGATCGTCGTCGAGGTTGCGGTAGTCCAGCTGAGCGAGCGCGACGGAAGGAATCCCCAGCAGGGTGGCAATCACGAAAGGGCTTCGTCGGGCGGCCATCCCGATAACACTAGGGTGGCAAGATTACCGCCCGGTCAAGGTCCGGTTAAGGTTCCTTGAAACGCGGCGGCACGCTGGACTTGTTTGCCGGTGGCATTACGCTCCAGACTGGTCCGATCCAATCACCCGGAGCAAGAGTGCGAATCCTGGTCGTGGAAGACGATCCCAAGACCGCGCGCTTCCTCAAGCAGGGCCTCGAGGAGGAAGGCCACGCCGTCGATCTCGCCTCCGATGGCGAGGAGGGATCCTTTCTAGGGCACCTCAATCCCTACGACCTGATCCTGCTCGACATTCAGCTCCCTAAGCGAAACGGACTGCAGCTCTCGGCAGAGCTGCGGCGCGAAGGCATCGAGACTCCGATCCTGATGCTTACCGGCCGGGATTCTACGCCCGACGTGGTCCGCGGCCTGAACGCCGGGGCCGATGATTATCTGACCAAGCCCTTCGACTTCGACGAGCTGCTGGCTCGGGTCAGCGCGCTGACCCGGCGCCGGGGTGGGCCGGTGAGCGGGCTCCTGCGCTTCGCTGATCTGGAGCTGGACCGCCTCAAGCGGCAGGTGCGCCGGGGGGCCCGCTTGATCGAGCTGTCTCCCCGCGAGTTTCGCCTGCTCGAATACTTCATGCTGCACCCCGAGCAGGTGGTCACCCGGGTCCAGTTGCTCGAAAAAGTGTGGGATATGTCATTCGATCCGGAAACCAACGTCGTGGACGCGCACATCTCCAATCTTCGCAAGAAACTCGAAGAGCAGGCGGCTCCGCGCCTCATCCAGACGGTACGCGGCGCGGGTTACGCCCTGCGGCTCGGCGAGGAGTGGGCGTGAAGTCCTTTCGGGCCGCCCTCGCCTTCCGCGTGGCCCTGGCTGTTCTGGCGCTCCTCGCCGCCGCGGGCGTCGTCAGTGTGCTGGCGCTCCGCACCATTCTCTATCGTCAACTCGATGGGACCCTGCTGCACCTCGCCGAGGTGGAGGCGCAGGCCGGCGCCGCGACCAGCGGCTCGGAATTCCAGTTCCACGAGGGCGTCCTGCTGGCCGCCCGGGAAGGCCCGTCGGAAGAGCTGATTCGTTACGCCCAGCTGTGGAGCCACGACGGGCGGCCGGTCGTGCGCAGCCGCAACCTCGCGGCTGATTTGGAGCTGCCGCCGCCGGCCCTTGCCGAGGCGGGGGCCGGCCGGGTAGCGACCTTCACGCAGACCTGGCGGGGCAAGCCGATTAGGAGCGTGGTGTATCCGTTGGAGCTGGTCGGCGCCGCCCACCAGGTCCATCTGCTGCAGGTGGCCGCGCCGACGGAGCCGCTGCGCCAGACACTGGCCCGCTTCTCGGTGCTGGTGGTCTTCCTGACCCTGCTGGGAACGCTGGGAGCCTATGGCTTGGGCCGGAAGCTGGCCGCCGTGGCGCTGCGACCGACCGGCGAAATAACCGGCCAGGCCGAGGCGATTTCCGAGGGCACACTCTCGGAACGAATCACGGCTCACGCCGACGTCGACGAGTTCACCCGGCTGGTGACGGTGCTCAATGGCATGCTCGACCGGCTCGATCGCGCCTTTCAGGTGCAACGGCAATTCACCGCCGATGCCAGCCACGAGTTGCGTGCCCCTCTGACCGTGCTCAAGGGCGACATCGACGTCACCCTGAAACGGGAGCGAACGGCGAGCGAGTACCGTGATACGCTGGTCCGCTGCCGTGAAGAGGTGGAGCGCCTGGCGCGACTGGCGACCGACCTCCTGGTCCTCGCCCGCACCGATGCCGCCTTGCCGCTCGAGCATGTCGCCGAGGTGGAGTTGCGCGGGCTGATCAATCGGGTGTTGGAGCGCTTTCAGGCGGCGGCGGCGGCGCGGAACGTGCAGCTGGTCACTAACCTGGAAGATGCCAGCGTCCGTGGCGACGAACGCTTGCTCGACCGCATCGTCAGTAATCTCCTCGACAACGCCGTGAAGTACAACAAACCCGGTGGTTCGGTCAGCGTCGAGTTGGTGCGCGGGGAAGCTGCCGTCCTCACCGTGCGCGATGAAGGACCTGGAATTCCGCCCGAACACCTCCCGCAACTCTTCGTGCGTTTTTTCCGGGGCGATCCCGCGCGCCAGCGCAGCGTGGGAACCGGGTTGGGCCTCGCGATCGCCAAGTCCGCGGCCCAAGCGCACGGTGGTCGGCTGGAATTCCTGGGCAACACTCCGGGTGCCGTATTCCGGCTGACGTTGCCCCTGGGCCCGACCTGATAGGCAGGTCCGGACAAGGGGGCAGGGCGGCACGAGCTACAAATGGCTGCGGCAATCCTTCTTGCTACAGAGGTGGGATCACGTTTGCGGCGATCGCCGTGGCGACCCGCTCCGGATTCCCTTCCTCCGCGCGCACTTCCCGCTCCTTCCAGAGCGAATAGATCGCGGGGATGACCACCAGGGTGAGCACGGTGCTGCTGATCATGCCTCCCACCATCGGCGCTGCGATCCGCTTCATGACGCTGGCACCCGCGCCCGACCCCCACAGGATAGGGAGCAGGCCGGCCATGATCGCGGTCACCGTCATCATCTTCGGGCGCACCCGCTCCACGGCGCCTTCCATCACTGCCACATACAAGTCGCGCAGGGTGGGTCGGCTCCCAGCAGCTCTCCGCGCAGTCCAGGCGTGATCGAGGTAGATCAGCATCACCACCCCGGTCTCCGCCGCCACCCCTGCCAGGGCGATGAAGCCGATCGCCACTGCTACGGACCAGTTGTACCCTAGCAGCCACATGAACCAGATACCACCCACCAGGGCGAAGGGCAGCGAGAGCATCACTATCAGGGTCTCGCCCACGCTGCGAAAATTGAAGTAGAGCAGCAGGAAGACGATGGCGAGGGTGGTGGGAATCACCAGTTTCATGCGCTCCTTGGCGCGTTGCATGTACTCGTACTGTCCGCTCCACACGATGGTGTAACCAGCAGGCAGCCGGACCATCGCCGAGACTTCGCGACGCGCATCCGCCACGTACCCCGCAATGTCCCGCCCGACCACGTCCACGTAGACCCAGGCGGTGGGCTGGGCGTCCTCGGTGCGGACCACCATGGGCCCCCCCACCTGCTTGATGGTCGCGATCTGGCCGAGCGGAACGAAGGTTTCCGCCCCCGAGGCGCCGCCGGAGCCGGACTCCAGCATCCCGCCGCCCATGCCGCCGGGGCTGCTGCCTCCGGCCAGGCCGTGCGACGTCGGGATCAGCACCGAGGCCAGCCGCTCGGGGTTGTCCCGCAGCTCCTGCGGATAGCGGATCCGCACCCCATAGCGCTCGCGACCCTCGACGGTCTGGGTGATTGTCATACCGCCCACGGCTGTGGCGATCACGATCTGCACGTCCCCCACGTTCAGCCCGTGTCGCGCCGCGGCCGCCCGGTCGATGTCGATATCCAGGTAATACCCGGAAACCGCTCGCTCGGCGAAGGCGCTGCGCGTCCCTCGCACCGCTTGGACTGCCCGCTCGACCTCTTTGCCGATGCGCTCCAGCTCCGCCAGGTCGGGACCGAAGATCTTGATGCCGACCGGCGTCCGGATTCCCGTGGCCAGCATGTCGTTCCGCGCCTTGATCGGCATGGTCCAGGCATTGGTGATTCCGGGCAGCCGCACGGCGGAATCCATTTCTGCGACCAGCCTGTCGTACGTCATCCCGGGGCGCCATTGGGCTTCCGGCTTGAGGGTGATGGTGGTTTCGAACATGTCGAGACCGGCTGGATCGGTCGCCGTGTTGGCGCGGCCGGCCTTGCCCCACACATGTTCGACCTCCGGGAAGCCCTTCAAGATCCCATCCTGGATGCGGAGGATTTCCCGCGCCCGCGCGACGCTGATACCGGGAAGCGTCGTCGGCATGTAGAGGATGGTACCCTCGCCCAGCGGAGGCATGAACTCGCCGCCGATGCGTGCCCAGGGGATCGTGGTGAGGACCAGTACCACGACCGCCGTCCCGATGACCGGCCAGCGCCGTCGGAGCACGAAGGTGATCACCGGGCGGTAGAGGGCGATCAGCCAGCGATTGATCGGGTTGGCGCGCTCGCGATAGATCCGGCCCCGGATGAACAGCCCCATGGTCACCGGTACCAGGGTCACGGAGAGCAGGCTCGCCGCTGCCATCGCGAAGGTCTTGGTGAACGCCAACGGTTTGAAGAGCCGTCCCTCCTGGCCTTCGAGCGTAAAGACCGGCAGGAACGACACGGTAATGATGAGGAGCGAAAAGAAGAGTGCCGGGCCAACCTCCTTGGCTGAGTCGCTCACCACCTGCCACCGCTCGGCGGCGGTCAGGAGGGAGGTGTCCAGGGAGCGGCCCGCGGTGCTCCGGCCCGCGGCCTTGTCCTTCGCGTCCACGGCGCGCTCGAGGTGCTTGTGCATGTTCTCGATCATGACGATCGCGGCGTCGATCATTGCGCCGATGGCGATCGCGATCCCACCGAGTGACATGATGTCGGCGCCGACCGGCACGCCCCGCATGGCGATGAAGGCCATGAGGATGCCCATGGGCAGGGTGAGGATGGCCACCAGCGCCGAGCGGGCATGCAGGAGGAAGATGATGCACACCAGCGCCACGACGACGCTCTCCTCCAGCAGCTTGCCGCGCAGGTTCTCGATCGCGCGATGGATCAGGTCGCTACGGTCGTAAACCGGCCGCAGCACGACACCTGGCGGCAAACCGGACTGCACTTCCCGGATCTTTGCTTTCACCCGGTTGATGGTCGCCAGGGCGTTCTGCCCGAAACGCATGACCACGATGCCGCCGACCGCATCCCCCCGCCCATCCAGATCGGAAATCCCGCGACGCACGGCGGGTCCTACGCTCACGCGGCCCAGCTCCGCGACCCGGATCGGCGTCCCGTTCCGGGTGGCGCCCACCACCACATTCTCGATGTCCGCGAGCGACTTGAGGTAGCCCAACCCGCGCACCATGTATTCACGCTCGGACAGCTCGACCACCATGGCACCGATGTCCGCGTTGGCGTTCTGAATCGCGGCCATGACCGCGGTGATTGGAATGCGATAGCCGAGCAGCCGGGCCGGGTCCAGATCCACTTGATACTGCTTCTCGAACCCGCCTAGCGCAGCCACTTCGGACACGCCAGAAACCGACGTAAGGGCGTAGCGGAGGTACCAATCCTGAATGCTTCGCAATTCCGCGAGGCTTTTGCGCCCGGTGGTATCCTCCAGCGCGTACTGATATACCCAGCCCAGCCCGGTGGCGTCCGGTCCGAGGGTCGGCGTGACGCTACCCGGGAGCTTGCCCTTCATCCCGCTCAAATACTCGAGCACGCGCGAGCGCGCCCAGTAGAGATCGGTGCCGTCCTCGAAGATCACGTAGACGAAGGAAATCCCGAAGAAGGAGTAGCCTCGCACGGTGCGGGAGCCCGGTACCTTGAGCATTTCCGCGGCGATCGGGTAGGTGACCTGATCCTCCACGATCCGCGGGGCCTGTTCGTTGTACTCGGCCTGCACGATTACCTGTACATCGCTCAAATCCGGCAGCGCTTCGAGCGGCGTACGTCCGATCGCCCAGGCTCCCCCCGCGATGACGGCCACGGCACCGAGGAAGACGATCAGGCGGTTCGCGACCGACCATTCGATAATCCGCTTGAGCATAGGGATCAGTCGCGATCGGGCATCTGGTGTCCCGCGTGCTCGTCCTCCGGCATCTTCATCTTCATCGTGTCCTTCGACGGGGGTTTGCTGCCCGGAAGGGACGGCGTGCTTGCGCTCGGCTTCGGGGACGCAGGTGCCGAGATGTCCATGCCCGGCATGTTGCCCATCCCGCCCAGCAGAGTCGCCAGATTCGATTCGGCGTCCAGCAGGAAGGTGGCCGAAGCCACCACCGTATCGCCGACGGCGAGGCCGGAGAGGATTTCGATCCGCTCGTCGGTCGCCAGGCCCAGAACTACGTCGCGCGCGACGAGCGACCCGTCGGGAAGCCGGACAAACACGAGATCGCGCCGGCCGGTGGAGAGCAGCGCCGAGCGGGGAACGCTCAATACCGGCTCGGTGGCGGCCGCGAAGCGGAAGGTGGCATACATGCCCGGCTTGAGGGTGAGTCGCGGGTTGGGGAGCGCGACGCGGACCCGGGCAGTCCGCGTCTGCGGGTCGAGGGTCGGATAGATGTAAGTAATCCGGCCGGTCCTGGCCTCGCCGGGAAGAGCAGGGAACTCGGCAACCACCGAGAGCCCGAGCCGGACCGCGGGCAGGTCCCGCTCGAAGACCTCTCCTTCCAGCCACACGGTGCTGAGATGGGCGACCCGGTACACCGT
>DATCWE010000266.1:0-2961 GCA_036566495.1 Gemmatimonadales bacterium
GGCTACCGCCGCGGCGAGTCGGGAGCGGCCGGCCGACGGGGTGGTATCGCCCGGCGGAGGGCCCACCAGCCGCACCGTGCCGGAACGACGGGCCAGGGCGAGCGCCTCACTCCAGCGCCCGCCGGCGGCCTGCATGCTCAGGGAAGCGTCGAGCAGCACGGTCGGGCGCGCCGAGGGGCTGCCGGCCGGGCAGGAGGCATTGAGCAGCAGGAGGGTGACGGTGCCCCACCCGAGGGCGCGGAGCCCCGCGGGGAGCCAGGTCTTGCCGGTCCATTCTTCCAGGAAGCGATACGAGAGCAGCGCCGCGACCGCGACGAGGAGAGCGATGATGATGGGCATCGGGGGAAGTATAGGATGGCAGGGAGCGGCCCTGCTCCGCTACTCCGCCCGCACCCCGCCCTGCCCCGTCCCCACCAGCGCCTGCGTCAGCCGGGCACGCTGCTGCGTGAACAGGTCGCGCCAGGCGGGCGCCAAGGGTTCGCCGTGGCCCAATTCGACCTTGCGGGAATCACGCGCGACTCCGTTGATGCGGAACTCATAGTGCAGGTGGGGGCCGCTGGCCAGCCCGCTCGAGCCGACATAGCCGACCACCTCACCCTGTTGCACGCGGGCACCGGGACGGACGCCCCGGGCAAACCTGCTCAGGTGCCCGTAACGGGTAGTGATGCCGTTCATGTGCCGGAGCTCGACCAGGTTGCCGTAACCGCCGCCCCACCCGGCCCGGAGCACCACTCCGTCGCCGGAAGCAAGCACGGGCGTGCCCCGCGCGGCGGAGTAATCGGTTCCCTCGTGCCTGCGCCAGATGCCGAGGATCGGGTGAAAGCGCGACCGGCTGAACGTGGAGGCTACGCGGCGGAACTCGAGGGGCGCGCGCAGAAACGCCCGCCGCAGCGAATTCCCCTCCGCATCGTAGAAGCGCGCCGGTCCCTCCGGCGCCACGAAACGGAAGGCGTTGAGGTGTTTTCCCGAGGCCAGCAGATCGGCGGCGAGGATGGCGCCGGTCCGCACCTCCCCGGCTTCGGAAATCTCCCGCTCGACCAGCACCGTGAAGCGGTCGCCCGGCTGGATGTCGCGGGTGAAGTCGAGCGACCAGGCGTAGACGTCGGCCAGATCCCAGGCGAGCCGGATCCGGCTCTCCGCATCGAACAATTCGTTAGGGATCCGCGCGTCGAGCGCTTCATACAGCGAATTGTCGATGGGGCCCTCGATCCGGACCACCTCGGTACGCCATGCGACGGGGTGCCGCTCGGCGCTCCATCCGCCGCCCAGCAGCCGCGCGGCAACGCGTTCTTCCGGTCCCGTCCGGATGCTGATTTCGCTCGGGCCCGAATCCTCGGCGCGACGGCGAAACTGAACCACCAGGCCGCTGCGGAGCCGCCGCGGGTCAAGGCCGGCGCGCTCCAGGATACCGGCCAGCTCGTTGCCGCCCAGGCCCTGGCGTCCCAGCAGCTCGGTCAGGGTCTCACCGGAGCGCAGCGTGTCGCTGTTTTCCTGCAGGGGAAGCGCCGTTTGAACCGGAGGTGCCACGACCTCAAGGCGCCGCCAAGGCCAGCGGCCGCTCAGCGCGAACAGCGCGGCGGCCGCCAGGACACCGAGTGCAAGGAGGAGGCGTACCTGCCGCATCAGTCCATTTGCCGCCGGATGAAAGTCGGGATTTCCATGTCCGACACCTCGGGCAGGCCGGTAGCGCTCTTGGGCGATGCCGTACTGCGCGGGGTAACCGTCCGAGGACTCGAAGCTATCGTACTGGGGCTGGCGCCGGTACCCCCGCCGATCGAGCCGCCGCCGGCAACCGCGCGCTTTTTCTCGGGGAACTGCAGGACGCCCGGGGCGCGCGAGGGCGCCGGTTCGCCGGTGATGGCCCGATCGAAGCCGGTCGCGATGACGGTGACGCGGATCTCGCCCCCGAGCGCGGCGTCGGTGCACGACCCGAAGATGATCTCCGCCTGATCGCCGGCAGCGTCGTGAATGATCTCGCTGATCTGGGTTACCTCACCCATGGTGATATCGCTGCTCGAGATGTTGATCAGCACGCCGGTGGCGCCCGCGATGGAGATGTTGTCGAGCAGCGGGCTCGAGATGGCCTGCTGAGCCGCTTCCAGCGAGCGATTCTCCCCCTTGCCGATCCCGGTGCCCATCAGCGCGGACCCGCCGTTCTGCATCACCGTGCGCACGTCCGCGAAGTCGACGTTGATCAGCCCGGTGCGGGTGATCAGGTCGGCGATGCCCTGGGTCGCGTTGAGCAGCACTTCGTCGGCCTTCTTGAGCGCGTCCTCGAACTTGAATCCCTTGCCCACCACGGCCATGAGCCGCTCGTTGGGCACCACGATCATGGTGTCCACGCTGTGGCGCATTTCCATGATCCCGGTCTCGGCCTGCTTCATGCGCCTCTGCCCTTCGAACAGGAAGGGCTTGGTGACGATCCCGACGGTCAGCGCCCCGATATCGCGCGCCATCTGCGCGATGACCGGCGCGGCCCCGGTACCGGTGCCGCCCCCCATGCCGCAGGTGACGAACACGAGATCGGCTCCCTGCATCGCGGCGAGCACTTCGTCGCGGTTTTCCTCGATGGCCTGGCGGCCGATCTCCGGCCGCGCGCCGGCGCCGAGCCCGCGGGTGAGCTTCTTGCCGATCTGCACCTTCATGTCGGATTTGGATTTCGAGAGCGCCTGCGCGTCGGTATTGACGGAGATGAATTCCACCCCGACCAGCCGCTCCTCGATCATGCGGTTGACGGCGTTGCTGCCGCCGCCCCCGATGCCGATGACCTTCATGCGGGCGTGCTGCGCGGTGCTCTCGTCGAGTTCGAAGATCATTGAACCAGCCCTCGCGATCTCAGAAGAAGTCCTGGAGCCATCGTTTGACGGGGCCGAACACTTTTTCCACCGCGGGGGAGCGCCGACCTGCGGCGAAGCCCCCGCTCGCCATCACTTCTTTTGCGCCATACAGCAGGAGGCCGGC
>DATCWE010000283.1:0-11455 GCA_036566495.1 Gemmatimonadales bacterium
GAAGGCTCCGTTCACCGTGACGCCCAGCACGATGGCGAGCGCCGCGATCGAGACGAGCTCGGGCGCCTGGGCCAGCCGATTCATGCCGAAAGTGAGCGCATCCATGTCGGTCAGGCCGAGCACCGCAGCCGAAGCGAGCACTCCGCTTTCCCCGAATCGCTGGGTCACCACATCCAGCAGAAACAACACCGCCTGGAAGCCGACGGCCATGAGGATCGCGGTGCGCAGCTGGAGGGGATTGCGCGGAGCCGGCGGGGTTTCCTTGGGTGCGCCGTCGCGCAGGTGCCGCCAGCCCAGCATGATGAGCAGGATTCCGGCGATCAGCGTGGGGAGCAATCCCAGGGCGGTCCGGGGAAAGAGGGCGGGATTGAGAATCAGGGTGATGACGAGAATGCGCGGAATCAGAATGGTGCAGGCAGCGACGGTCCCCACCGCCAGCGCGATCGCATTGTCCGGCTCCCGCCGGCTTTGCCGCGCGAACGTGAGGGTTACCAGCGTGGACGACACCAGCCCGCCGAGCGCACCCATCGCCTGGTACCCCCGCGTATCGCCCAGGATGCGACGGGCGATATAGCCCGCGAAGTTGAGCCCGGAGAACAGCAGCACCACCGCCCAGAGCTCGCGGGGCTTCATCCCACCCAGCCGCTCGATGGGGCCGGCGGGCAGCAGCGGCAGCACCACCAGCGCGAGAACCGCGAACTGGAGCGCGGCCTGCATTTCCTCCCGGCCGATCCGGCTCACGAACTTGCGGATCACATCCTTCTCGCCCAGGACCAGGACGATGACCGCCGCGGCCCCACTGGCGATGCGCAGGAAACCCATCCCGGCGAGGAGACCCACACCGAGCACCAGCACGGCGGCCGTCTCGGTGGTTCCGTCGATCGCCGCGGCGCCGCGATGCGCGGCGGTCAGATAGGCGCCGACGATCAGGCCCCCGGTAGCGAGCAGCAGCGCGGCGGCGACCAGGGGTGCCTCGCTGTCAAGCAGCCAACCCGCGACGCCGCCGATCGCCCCCAGCAAGAAAAAGGTCCGCACACCCGCAAAGCGGGCCTGCGGACCGGTGGCGTGACCGGACCATTCGCGTTCGACTCCGACGGCCATTCCCGCCAAGGCGGAAACGGCCAGACGCACCACCAGCTCCAGCTCGCTCAGGCGGCCGCTCCGGTCAGCGTGGAACCGTGAGAATGGCGACCGAAGGGATTTGGGGCAAGGCGAGACCCGCTAGGCGCGCACCCGCGCCCGGTGGGCCACCGCGATCGCATCGAGCAGTGGAGCCGGGTCGAAGCGCACCGGATCGGTGCACGGAAGACCGGTCTCGCGGGCCGCGCTCTCGCACGCCGCGCGCGCGGCGGCGTCCGGCAGGTCGTAGGTGTTGAGGCAGATGGCGACCACTTTGGTCGGGTGCACCGCCGATCCGATCAATTCGTACAGCTTGATGTAATCGGTCAGGGGCGGGATGCGGAGCCAGGGCTCTCCGCGGTATTCCCCGACGAATTCGCGGGTCGCCTGGTGGCAGAGGATCAGCGCCTCGGGGCAGGAACCGTGCAACAGGCCCACGGTCACCCCCGAATACCCCGGGTGGTTGATACTGCCCTGCCCTTCCACCAGGAGCACATCGGCCTCCGGAGCGGCCTTGAGCACCAGCTCCTCCGCGGCGCCGGCGATGAAGTCCGCGACTACGGCGTCCACGGCGGTCCCCCAGCCCTCGATGAAGATCCCGGTTTGTCCGGTGGCGACGAACTTGGTGCGTAACCCGCGCTGGTTGAGCCCGCGCACCAGCTGCAGCTGGCCCGTCATCTTGCCGACATTGCAATCGGTGCCGACGCTCAGGACCACCAGCGGGTCGACCTGACGCGCGAGGCCGGCCGCCACCGGCAGGTGCGCCGGCGGGCGGCGGACGTCGTGGATCTTCCGGCCGCTGGCCTTGGCCCGCTCGTGCAGGATGGGATCGTCGTCCAGGAAGGTGTGCAGCCCGCTCCACAGATCGCAGCCGGCGTCGAGCGCGTCCGCCAGCCAGCCGCGCCATTCGTCCGGCAGCCGCCCGCCGGCGGGGGCAATCCCGATCAGCACCGCGGTCGGCTTGTGGCGGAGTCCCTCTTCCATCGAGCCGAGCACCGGGATGGCCCCTCCGAAGCCGAGCACGTCCTGCACCGTCTTTCCCGCGTTGACCCGGTCCACCACCGCCACCACACGCTCGGGCAGATACCGGATGACCGAATTGGCGGTCTTGGACGTCATCGGCGCGAACTCGCCATCGGCCAGAATAAGGAACTTGGGCTGAGCGGGCATCGGGTCAGGAGTCTGGAGTCAGGGGACGGGAGTCAGGGACCCGGAAAGCTAACGGGCGCAGGGAGCGGGGAGCAGGCCTCAGGGAGGCGATAGCGAAACAGCCCGGCGCGAGTGCACCGGGCTGCCTTTGTTCCTGTCGCCTGCTCCCTGGCCTAGGGCTTGTCCGGGTTCTCCAGCAGCTCGGCATCGTGCACGTCGGCCTTCTTGCCGCCTGCACCCAGCGCCCTGGTTTCCTTGCCACCGCCCACCAATCCCATCTTGGCCTTGAGCTCGAGGAGCTGCTGATCGGCGGTGCCCTTGTATTCGAGCTTCTTGAACTGGTCCATCAGATCGTCGGACTGGAACTCCGCCTGAAGCTCCGCCGCGGCAAGGGCCTTGCGTTCGATGGCCTCGATCTTCTCCGCCATGCGGTCGAACGACTCGAAGGCGCTCTTGTCGTTCATCCCGGACATGGTTTCCTGGATGCGCTGCTGTGCCTGGGCCCGCTTGGCGCGCGCGACCAGGATGTTCTTCTTCCGTTTGGCTTCTTCGATCTTGTCGTTGAGCTGCCGCAGCTGCCCCTTGAGGCTCTCGGTGTCGGCTTTGTGCTTGAGCCAGGTTTCGTGCAGCTGCTGGGCGCCTTGGAGCGCCTCGTTGTAGCGGAGCAGGGCCTGGGTCGCCAGGTCGTCGCGGCCTTCCTGCACCGCCAGCATGGCGCGGCGTTCCCAGTCTTCCGCCTGCTTCTTCAGCCCTTCGGCGTCGGCCTGAAGCTTCTTTTCGTCCGCGATCGCCGCCGCGGCCTCCTGCTTGGCCTTGGCCAGCTGCGACTTCATGTCCAGGATCAGCTGGTTGAGCATCTTCTCGGGGTTTTCGGCCCGCGAGATGAGGTCGTTGAGATTCGACCGAAGCATGGTCGAGAACCGCTCGAAGATTCCCATCGCGGCTTACCTTTCCCTGTACGGCGCGAGCGCGCTCAAGTGCGAGGCAAGCGCGAGTGTCATGGAATCGAAACTCGCCTCGAATTCGGAGTAATCCAGGTTATTCAGCTCGAGGGCATCGGTCAGGACGACGTGGTCGCCCTCCAGCCCGTAGGAGCCGTGGACCAGGTCGCGGGCGTTGAACTCCAGCAGCTGGCGGAACAACCCGCTGCGCTTGTCGTCGCGGTCGGGCGGCTCCATAACCCGCAATCGCAGCAGCACGACGGGCGGGGCGTAGTTCACCACGACCTCGGCGCCGGACTGGGAGCGGACTCGCCAGAGTCCGGGCTCGACTTCCGTGGCCTCGACCGAGCCGCCCTCCAGCCGGTCGATGAACGATTGAATGTCTTCGCGCGTCAGCATTGCTGCCTCGATTTCCTGGCCGCCCGCGGCGGCGGGTTCCGGTGGTTCAAATCTAGCTCCGCTCGAATGACTCCCCCAGCCTCATTGCAGCCCGCCCGGACCGAGCGGCCGGTGTTCTATCGCGGCCTGCGCGAGGAGCCGCTCGGTGAAGTCGAGCCGCTCTTCCAGCTCGGCGATGCGGCCCTGCGCGGCCTCGAGATCCAGCATCCGCTGCTCGAGCTCGGCGATCCGCTCGGCGGTCATCTCGCCGGTCGTGAGGCCGCGCCGCTCGCTGTTCCGCAGGGCGATCGAGCGGCGCACCCCCAGCACGAGCAGAGAAACGCCGGTGAGCACCGGATACAGCTCCTCGGGCCCGTCGGAGACCCCCACGAATCCCATCAGGGCCAGGGTCACCCCGATATGGATGATCAAGTCCACCGCGTCCAGGCCGAGCACCTGCCGCAACCGGGTCATGGCGCCAGCTCCCGTGCCGTCTCCTTGTGGGTCGCCAGCAGGCGCTCGGCAAAGTCGAGCCGCTCCTCCAGCTCGGCGATCCGGGCGCGGTCCATTTCGAGCTCCGCCACGCGCTGCTCCAGCTCCGCCATGCGCTCCGCTTCCAGCTCCGGAGGGGTCTCCCGTCCGCCCCGTCGCAACGCCAGGCGGCGCCGGATGCCGAGCAGGAGGAGCGAGCCAACCGCGATCATGGAGCCGATGACGAAAGCGTCCTGGGGACTATTCACCTCGGCGGCCCAGGCCATCAGGATGGTGGTAATCACGGCTTGCAGGGCGAACTCGAAGCCGTCGATGCCCATGATGCGGCGCCACCAGCTCATGGTCCCTGCCGCGGCAAGAGGTCCTGTTCGCGGCGCTGGGCCAGCATGCGCTCGGTGAATTCCATGCGCTCCTCCAGCTCGTGCACGCGATCCCGCAGCGGATCCAGCTCGGCGACCTGCTCCCGGAGCGCCTCGACCTCTCCCTGCAGCGCGGGGCTTGCGCCGCGGCCTTCCAGCCGGCGCGCGAGGGCGTGCACCAGCGGCTTGAGCAGGAAGACGACGCCGGCGCTGATCGCGATGATCACCAGCGCGAGCAAAATGGTCTCCTGGGTGTGCGAGGAGATCACGGTGGGGTCCGCCTGGGGCGGCAACGGGATGCTGGGCGGCACCGCGACCTGGAACATTGCCGGCATCAGGACTCCTCCCCCGCAGGCAGCCGTTCGCCCTTCTTCTGGGCGAGCATCCGCTCCGCAAAATCGACCCGCTCCTGCAATTCGGTGACATCGGACCGCAGGCTTTCCAGTTCGGCGATCACCTCTGCGTCCGCCCCGCCGGTGTGGCCGGGCTGGACGCCATGGCGAATGCGCTCGGCCAGGGCTTTGCCCACCGGACTGATCGAGAGGAGAAAGAGACTTCCCCCTCCGAAGATGAAGGTGATGGCAAGGATGCCTTCGGGATCCACGACTATAAGCTCCTAGCGAGAGTCGGTTCGCGGTCCGGCCGGCAGCTGCTCGGGAGCATGATTCGCCAGCATGCGCTCGGCAAAATCCAGCCGCTCCTCGAGCTCCGCCACCCGGTGCTCGAGCGCTTCGGCGGCTTCGAGTCTCGCGTGAATCGCATCGAGAGCGTCGGCTGCGAGCGCCGACGCGGATGGTGAACGTAATCGCTTGCGGAGCAGGGCAATAACGGTGACCCCGCCATAGGCCAGGATGCCCGTCACGGTCAGCGAGAAAGCGAGAAAAACGATCCTCATAACGGCGCTATCCATTCGGGCGCGCCTCCTGGCTTCCTCGCGAGAGAAGCCGCTCGGTAAAGTCCAGCCGCTCTTCGCTTTCGGCCAGCCGGTGCTCGAGGGCGGTGACCTGTTCGCGCAGCTCGTAGACCTCTTCGCGCAGCTCGGGGTCGGCGGCGCCTTTGCCATGAATCCGGCGGGCGATGGCCTGACCGATCTGGCTCTGCGCGACCCGAATGACCGTGAATCCGACCATCAACATGGCCACTACGCCGGTGAGCATCCCCATCAGGGGGATGAAATCGCCGGGCATCGGGGTAGGGCCTTGCAGCATATCAGCGCTCCTGTTTTCCGCCCGCCAGCATCCGTTCCGTAAAGTCCAGTCGCTCCTGGGTCTCGCCCAGCTCGGCACGGAGCGCCTCGATCTCTCCGCGGAGTTCCCGGACTTCCCCTTCCAGCTCGTGCGACGCCCCGGCGCCGGCCGAGAGGCGGTGCGCCAAAGCGCGCCCGAGCTCGCTACGGGAGAAGATCACGAAGAAGCCGATCAGCATGCCGAAGATCGGGATCAGAACTCCGAGCTGCCCAGGTCCGGGCATCTGTCACCTCGTGGGATTGCCGGCCACCCTTACGGTAGCCTGTTCCAAGATGTTTCACAACGGAACAGTGTCGTCAAGCCATTTCGACGGTCCGAATCTGGGTCAGCCGGACGACGATCTCGGTGTCGTCGGCCCCCAGGGGGCGGAGGTACACCTCAAGGGCGGTCGGGTGGGTATCGACCGTGGTGGGAATCCCCAATACCTCTTGGTCGTCGGTCGTGGTGATCCGGACTAGGTGGTCGTTGCCACCGGCATAATCGAGCAGCTCGACGATTGCCTCGTAGGTCATGGCGCCCGCCTGAAGGAGCCGACCTTAATCTAGTGCGCGGGAGCCCCATCGAGGGGCAGCATCGAGGCGCGACTCAATCGCGGACCAGGGCCCGTTTGAGAAAGCGTCCCGTGTGGCTGGCGGGGACCTGCACGATCTGCTCGGGGGTGCCCTCCGCCACGACCAGGCCTCCCTTGGCCCCGCCTTCCGGCCCCAAATCGATGATCCAGTCGGCGGTCTTGATGACGTCGAGGTTATGCTCGATGACCAGCACGCTGTTGCCCTTGTCCACCAGACGGTGGAGCACCTCCAGCAGCACCCGGACATCCTCGAAATGCAGGCCGGTGGTGGGCTCATCGAGGATGTAGAGGGTGCGCCCGGTATCGCGCTTGGCCAGCTCGGTGGCGAGCTTGACCCGCTGCGCCTCGCCGCCCGAGAGGGTGGTGGCCGACTGGCCCAGGTGGAGGTAGCCGAGGCCTACATCGTTGAGCAGCTCGAGCTTTTCCTTGATGCGTCCCTGGGCGGAGAAGAAATCCAACCCATCCGCCACGGTCAGGTCGAGCACATCGGCAATACTGCGGCCCTTGTAGCGCACTTCCATAGTTTCCCGATTGTAGCGCCGGCCCTTGCAGACCTCGCAGGGGACATACACGTCGGGCAGGAAATGCATCTCGATCTTCACGAGTCCATCGCCCTCGCACGCTTCGCAACGCCCCCCTTTGACGTTGAAAGAGAAGCGGCCGGGCCCGTAGCCGCGCATCTTGGCCTCGGGCAGCTGCGCGAAGAGCTCGCGGATCGGCGTGAAGAGCCCGGTATAGGTGGCAGGATTCGAGCGCGGGGTCCGCCCGATGGGGCTCTGATCGATGTCGATGACCTTGTCGATAAGGGCCAGGCCCTCGATCCGATCGTGCGCGCCGGGAACGACGCGGGCACGATAGAAGTGCCGGGCCAGGGCCGCATAGAGGAGATCGGTGACCAGGGTCGATTTTCCCGAGCCGGATACCCCGGTGATCGCGACGAAGAGTCCCAGCGGGATCTCGACGGTCAGGTTCTGCAGATTATTGGCGCGGGCCCCCACCACGCGCAGGCTCCGCTTCGGATCGCGCGCGCGCCGCCCCGCCGGCAGCGGCACCCGAAGCTCGCGGCGGAGGTACCGCGCGGTCAGGGAATCAGGATGCGCGATGAGCTGCGCGACGGTCCCTTCCGCGACGACCTGGCCCCCATGTTTGCCGGCGCGGGGACCCAGGTCGAGCACGTGATCGGCGGCGCGAATGGTGTCCTCGTCGTGTTCCACCACGATCACCGTGTTGCCGAGATCGCGCAGCTCGCGCAGCGTGCCGAGCAGGCGCGCATTGTCCCGCTGGTGGAGGCCGATGCTCGGCTCGTCCAGGACATAGAGCACGCCGACCAGGCGCGATCCGATCTGGGTGGCCAGCCGGATCCGTTGTGCCTCTCCCCCGGAGAGCGAGCCCGCGCCGCGTCCGAGCGTCAGGTACTCGAGTCCGACATCGCGCAGGAACACCAGCCGGTCGCGGATCTCCTTGAGAATCGGAGCGGCGATCTCGGGGTCCACCCCGTCGGCGATGCCCCGCCCCACGGGAATCCCGTTGAAGAAGGCGATGGCATCATCGACCGGGAGGTCTACGACGTCGCCGATACTGCGGCCGGCCAGCAATACGGAGAGGCTCTCCGCTTTGAGCCGGCGTCCCAGGCAGAGCCGGCAAGGCATCTCGACCAGAAACTCTTCGAGCTGCGCGCGGACCGCGTCGCTGGAAGACTCCTGGTAGCGGCGCTCGACGTTCTTGAGGATGCCCTCCCACTCGGTTTCATAGTCGGCGCGCGCGCGGGCGCCCTCGCTGGCAAAGCGAAGCGGCTTGCCCGGCGCGCCATGCAGCAGGGCCTGGCGCGCCGGCGCGCTGAGCGCACTCCAGGGGGCCGCGGGGTCGAACTTGAAGCTGCGTGCCAGGGTCGGAAGCACGACTTTCCTGAGGTATCCGGAGGGCTCGCCCCAGGGCAGCACGACGCCCTCGAGAATCGAGATGCTCGGGTCGCCCAGGATCAGCTCGGTGTTGACTTCGCGGCGCGTCCCCAGGCCGTGACACTCGGGACATACCCCGAACGGCGAGTTGAAGGAGAACTGCCGGGGCTCGAGCTCGGGCAGGGAGAGACCGCACTGGGGGCAGGAAAAGCGCTCGGAGAAGAGGACCGAGTCGCGCGGGCGGCCATAGCGAACGACTTCCACCACTCCCTCGGCGATCTTCAACGCCGTCTCGATCGAGTCGTTCAGCCGGCTGCGATCGGCCGGACGCACGGTGAGCCGATCGACCATCACCGCCACATCGTGGTTGTGGCGGCGGTTGAGGGTGGGTACGCCGTTGAGATCGTAGACCTCGCCGTCCACCCGGACCCGGACGAAGCCCCGCTTGCGGAGGTCCTCGAACAGCTCCTTGAACTCGCCTTTGCGCCCCCGCACCATCGGGCCGAGAATCTCGATCCGGGTCTCCGCGGGCCAGCTCAATACTGTGTCGGTGATCTGGCTCGCGCTCTGCCGCGCGACCGCGGTGCCGTCGCGCGGGCAATGGGGCACCCCGGCCCTGGCCCACAGCAGCCGCATGTAGTCGTAGATCTCGGTGACGGTGCCCACGGTCGAGCGCGGATTGTGTCCGGTGGACTTCTGTTCGATGGAAATCGCGGGCGAGAGCCCCTCGATCCCGTCGACGTCGGGCTTTTCCATCAGCCCCAGGAACTGTCTCGCGTAGGCCGAGAGCGACTCGACATAGCGACGCTGTCCCTCGGCGTAGATCGTATCGAAGGCGAGCGATGATTTCCCCGAGCCGGAGAGGCCGGTGATCACGGTGAGCCGGTTGCGGGGGATCGCGACGCTGATGTTCTTGAGATTGTGCTCGCGGGCACCACGAATGCGGAGCGCTTCTTCTGACATAAGAGGGGAAAAGTAGGGACGGCGGCCGGGAAGATTCAAGAGGAGGTGCTGGTAGCTGTTAGCTTTCCGGCATGCGCCGCCTCCGCAACAGCCGCGCCCCCGAACCCGACGAACGGGCGATCGAAGGTTTCGATCGCATGGAGCTCGAAGGCGACGCGATCGGACCCGTCGCCGACGAGATCTCCTGGCTGCGACCGTTCGGATGGGACATTCCGGGACCCCCGCTCGTCGCGGGAGGGGGCGACGCCGAGCCGGAAGCGATCGGAGTGCCACGGCAGGTGCGCGACCTGGTCGCGCTGGGCCGCCGACTCGACGCCGTGCTGCTGCTGCGCCGCTACCTGGACGACGCCCCGCACGATGCCGGGGTGCGCGGGCTGCTCGCCGAGCTGCTCGACCAGGAGGGAGAAGCGGAAGCCGCCCTCACCGAATACGCTCTCGCGCTGGCCGATGCGGCCGATCCTGTCGGGTTGCTGATCCGGCGGGGTGACCTCCTGGCCCGAAGCGGACGCACGACCGAGGCCGAGCAGGACTTGCGCGAAGCGATCCGGCAGCGCCCCACGGAGGCGGCAGGACATTTCCACCTCGGCATCACGCTGCTCCGCCGTGGCCTCGGAGCCGAGGCCGCCGAGGCGTTCAGGGAAGCGCTGCACTGCAGCCCCGAGGATCCGGAGTCGACCTACTATCTCGGCGAAGCCCTGCAGGCCATGGGGGACCTGGCCACTGCGCTGTTGACCCTCGAACGGGCAGCCATGCTGGCCCCGACCGATCCGCGGAGCTACAAGCTCATGGGCCGGATGCTCGACCGCATGGGCCGCAGCGACGAAGCCATGGCAATGCACAAGAAGGCCCGCGAGGCGACGATCCGCTGATGAACCTGGGCCTCACGCGCCGCAACATCGGCCGGCTCGCGCTGCTGACCTGGGCGATCATGCTGGCGTGGCTGGCACGACGGGAATTCGCCAAACAGGGCATCGCCGGCCTGGCGGAGCGGACCCGGCGGCTCGAACCGAGCGCACAGTATTTCGCCGTGCTGGCAAACGGCCGCCAGATCGGGCAGCTCAACCTGTCTGCCGACACGCTGGTGGACGGGGTCAAGCTCATCGAGGCGTTCGTGCTCGATTTGCCGTCGGGCGATTCCACCCGGCAGCTGGCGCGTGGCACCGAGTTCTATCTCTCGCGCTCGCTGCGGCTGGTGAATTTCAGCCGGAGCGGATTCGGGGTGGGCCCGATGGAGCGGCTCGACGCGGGCCTGGGGACCGATTCGATCCTCGGGCTCACTGATCTCGAGGGCACCACCGGAGCGACCGGCCAGGTCCGGCTCCGCGTGGATCCCGACGCCATCCTTCCGGAGATGCTGCCGTATCGCGCCGCCTTCGGCCAGCATCTGCGGGTGGGCGAGGTGTTCACGCTCAACCTCATCGACCTGGGGATGGGGGGAACCCGGCCGCTACAGGTCCGGGTCGCGGCGGAAAGTACCTTCATCATCCCCGACAGTGCCTCGTGGGATTCGGCGGCCGCGAAATGGGTGCCGGCCACGAGCGATACGGTACCGGCCTGGCGCCTCGAGCACGACGCGCCCGGCGCTCCGACCACGACCTGGGTGGACGGGGGCGGCAACCTGGTCCAGCAAACAACCGTCGGCGGGCTCACGCTGGTGCGGTCCGCGTTCGAGATCGTGGGCAACAACTATCGGCGGGCGCGCCGATCGGAAAGCTCGGCGTGGCGCAGGAGCATTCCGGGGATGCTCTCGCTGGAGTCGACCGGCCGGGTGCCCGACACGAGCGGCGCGCGGCGCGAGTTCCTGCTGCGCACCGACTCCTCCGGGTTTTCCGGAGGCCCCCGCGCACTGGTGGGCGGGCGACAGTCGCTCCGCGGCGACACTCTGGTGGTGCGGCGCGACACTCCGGCCAGCGATTCCAGCGAAACCGCGCAGTGGGCGCTGGGCCCGAGCTGGGATCTGGCCGTGCTGGATGACCGGATGCGGGCGACCGCAGTCACCGCGCTGCGGGGGATCCGCAGCGGGATCGACAGCCTGCGGGCGCTGACGCGCTGGGTGGCCCGACAAATCGCCACCGATGCGGCGCCCACCGCGGTGGGGACGGCGCTCAACACCTTGCGCGCCGGTAAGGGAACCGCGGACGGAAAGGCGCGCCTGCTGGTCACCCTGGCCCGGACCGTGGGGATTCCAGCCCGGGTGGTCACCGGCGTCGCGGTCCTGCCGACTGGCGTTTTCTCGCATAGCTGGAGCGAGCTCTGGATGGGGCGCTGGATCGCCGCCGATCCCACTTTCGGGCAGCTGCCGGCTTCGGCCTCCCTCATTCGGATCGCCATCGGCGGG
>DATCWE010000306.1:0-2807 GCA_036566495.1 Gemmatimonadales bacterium
CAGGCGCCAGGTGGAGGCCGCTTGACGAAAGTCGCCGGCAGCAGCCAGGTGACGGGCGCGCGTGGCCAGGCTGTCCTGGGCCGGCAAGGGACGGACCGATGCGGCGAAGCCGAGCGCCGCGGCGAGGAGCAGGCAGGACCGGCTCATGCTTCGAGCGCGGCCTCGACGCGCGCCGCGGAGAGGGGGCTCGCGAGCAGCTGGCTGCGATGCGTCATGGTCATCTGCTCGCCGTGGCGCGGCGCGATCTCCCAGAAGAGATGCCGCGCAATCGCGTCCTGGTCATCCTGCGCGATGCGGTCGAAGCGCAGCCCGTTGGCGAAGCGGATCACCTTTCCCAGCGGAAGGCGGCTGGTCCAGCGGACGCTGGCCACCGCGTTCACCACGCGGTCCGGCAGGCGGATCTCCAGCTCGACGTCGGTATCCCTCACCAGGCCGGTGTCGAGCGTGATGGAGAGCCCGAACCGGTTCAGGTTTCTGGCGTAGCACTCGGTCCAGGCCGTTCCGGAGGAGCCCGCCATCCGCACGCGCATCGGCAGCTCGAGCCGCTGCGGGAAGCGGTAGACGGTGCGCAGCTCCCGTCGCTTGAACGCCAGGGCCACGACCGGCACCAGCAGGTACAGGAAGAAGAGGGCAAAGGCGACGGTTACTCCGTAGGCCCAGACCTCATACACCTCGCTGGCGTTCAGCAGCCGGATTCCGCCCGCAATGACCGCCGCCCCGAGCAGGGCGACGAGCACGAGATAGGGGAACACCTGCCGGACCGTTGCGCCGGCACTCTTGGCCTTGGGGGTGACTTTGAATTGCGCCTGCCCGACCACCAGACCGTTGAGGGCGCGGAGCATTGAACCCAGCTTGATCAGGTTATAGCGCTCCGTCAGTATGAATCCGGTCACGCCACCCTGGAGGGCGATCGTCGCCAGCAGATTGAGCGCCAGGGCCGGGAGGAAGTACTCGACGTACTGCCGCGGGTCGGTGAGCAGCGGAAAGATGCCGGTGGCAACACAGAAGATCGGAACCAGCAGGAAGAACAGCTTCTGAACGCTGGTCCAGTAGAAATAGAAGGACGAGAGGTAGGCCAGCCGCTGGCCGAGGTTCAAGCCCCGGCCGGTAAAGGGCCGCTCCAGTCGGAACACCTGCATGGCGCCCAGACCCCAGCGGTGCCATTGGGTTCGGTAGGCGTCGAAGGTCTGCGGGGCGAGGCCCCGGGCGAGGGTCCGGTTGTAGTAGATCACCTCCCAGCCCCGTTTCTGGAGCCGGAGGCCGGTGTGCATGTCCTCGGTGACCGTTTCGGTCGCGAAGCCGCCGATTTCCGCAAGCGCCGAGCGGCGGAGCAGGGCCGGGCTGCCGCAATACATCGCCGCCCCGAGCGCGTCCTTGCCCGGCTGGATCACATTGAAGAACAGCTCCTGCTGCTGCCAGGCGGCGCGGTCTTCCCAGTCGGTCGCGTGCTGGAAGGAGTCCAGATTGTAGAAGTCCTGGTTGACCTGCACGATGGCGACCTTGGGGTCTTCGAAGAAGCCGAGCAGGCGATCGATCAGGTCGGGTTGGGGGACATGATCCGCGTCCAGCGTCACGACGAAGTCGCCGCTGCTGTGCGTCAGGGCGTGATTCAGGTTGCCCGCCTTGGCGTGCGAGCGATCGGTGCGCGCCAGATAGCGGCACCCCAGCTCCTCGGCTAACGCGCGCACCTCGGGTCGATTGCCGTCGTCGAGCAGCCAGGTGGTGTGGGGATACCGCATACTGATCGCGCAAACCGCCGTGTCACGCAGCAGCGCGACCGGCTCGTTGTAGGTCGGGATGAAGACGTCGACCGTGCGCCCCGGCAGGGCGGGAACCGCCTCGTGAATGCGCCGCCGCCAAGTGGTGAGGTAGAACAGCACGATCTCCCCGAACCCGACCAGCTCGGCGGCGAGGAAGACATAGAAGAACCAGACCGCCACCGGATTCATCGTCTCCGTGATGCGCCAGGCGAAATACCTGAGCGAGGCCACCAGGGCGAGGACAATGGCGATGCGGATCGGCAGCGCCGGTCCGGAGATTTTGAAACGCGCGAAAGGGGACACCGGTTCCATTTGGTCAGAGCCGGTATGACTAGAATCAAGACTAGTGCCATGCCGGTACGACATTGATTATAAATGACTTACACATTTTGCCGTATAGGTATCGAACGCATGCTGCGGCGCCGCCACCGCTGTTCGCGATGTCTTGTCGCCACACCCGGCACTCTGACTTTGACAGTCGGTGACTAGTTTCGGCGAACCACCGAGTGAGGAGAGTGGGCATGGCTGAATGCTCGAGCCACGCCGTGCTGGGAGCGGGCGGAGTAGGCGGCTTCGTCGGGGCGGTGCTGGCCGCCGCGGGCGAGCGAGTCATCCTGCTGCTCCGCGCCGAGTCGCTGGCAGGCTATCCCGGGGAGCTCTCCCTGGACAGTCCGCTCGGCCGGGTGACGGCGCCGGTGCTCCCGGCGCTCGCTCTGGAAGAGGCCGTCGACGTGCTCTGGGTAACCACCAAGGCCACCCAGCTCGACGCCGCCCTGGCCGCGGTGCCTGACCCCACACTGGCGCGCATGGTGGTGCCGCTGCTCAACGGGGTGGACCACGTCGCCCGGCTGCGGTCCAGGTTTGGCGCGGAGCGCGTGGTGCCGGGGACCATCGCGGGCGAGCTGGAGCGGGCGGCCCCGGGCCGGATCCTGCACCGGTCCGGCTTTGCACGCTTCGGATTTGCCGCCGCGGGCGAGCTGCGCCTGGCCCGGGTGGCGGAGATCCTAACCCGCTTTGGCTGCCCCTGCCGCTTCGAGGCCGACGAGC
>DATCWE010000318.1:0-10004 GCA_036566495.1 Gemmatimonadales bacterium
CATCTTTGCGGCGTGGGCTGCGGCTTGCTCGTCGCGGTGCAGGAGGGACGGGCGGTCGCGGTGCGCGGCGACCCCGATTCGCCTACCGGGCAGGGCCTGGCCTGCGTGAAGGGGTACCACGCCGTGCAGACGCTCTACGGGCGGGACCGCCTAACCCGCGCGCTGGTCCGCCGCCAGGGCACGCTGGTTGCCGTTCCCCTGGCCGAGGCGCTGGATCTGGTGAGTCGCCGGCTGCGCGAAACCCTGGCGCAGCATGGCCCAGCGGCCGTGGGCGTCTACGGATCGGCCCGGTGGACCATCCCGGACGCCTATGTCGCCGCGAAGCTGTTCAAGGGCGGGCTCGGCAGCAATCACGTGGAGACCAACGCCCGGCTGCATGCCGGCAGCGCCCGGGCCGGGCTCGAGAGCAGTTTCGGTCTCGACGGGGCGATCGGCTGCTACGAGGACATCGACCAGGCGGATGTCTTCGTGCTCTGGAACGTGAATCTCGCCGAGACCGATCCGGTGCTCTTTTCCCGGATGCTGGCGCGGAAGCGCCGCAATCCGGCCGTCCGCATCATCGACCTGGCGACCCGCACCACCCGCACCAGCTACCCGGCCGACGAATCTCTGCTGCACGTCCCTCAGTCGGAGCTGGCAATCGCCAACGCCATCGGTCACGAGATCGTGGCCCGGCGCTGGGTCCAGCAGGACTTCCTCGACCAGCACGTGGCGTTCAAGCGCGGAAAGACCCGGCTGGGGTCGGAAGTGCCGGACGGTCCCCTCCTGGAGGACCCGCCCGAGAGTGCCACCTGGGGTGATTACGTGGCGTTCCTGGCCGACTATTCGCCCGAGCGGGTCGAGCGGCTGTCCGGGGTGTCCGCAGCCCGCCTGAAGTGGCTGGCCTCCCTCTACGGCGACCAGTCACGCAAAGTGATGTCGTTCTGGGGTGCCAATGCCAACGGCGGCATTCGCGGCACCTGGATGAACAACCTGCTCTACAATCTTCACCTCCTGACGGGGAAAGTGGCCACTCCCGGCAACAGCCCGTTCTGCGTGACCGGGCTGTCCGGCCTCGGGAGTGCCGTCCATGATGCCGGGGCCTCCGCCGATACCCTGCCGGGCGGCCGGCTGCAGAACGCGGAGGACCTGCGCCGCACAGCCACCATCTGGGGCGTGCCCGAGGCGGCGATTTCCACCCGGCCGGGCCACCATCCCCTCGGAATGTTTCGGGCGCTCCAACGGGGTGAGCTCCGCTTCCTCTGGATCCAGGCCACCAATCCGATGGTCAGTCTGCCGAACCTGAATCGCTATCGGCAGGCGGCGGCCAGGGCAGGCGGTTTTATCGTGGTGTCGGAGGCGTACCCGACGGCAACCACGGACGTCGCGGATGTCGTTCTGCCCGCGGCCATGTGGATTGAACGCGAAGGCTTCGTCGCCAATCCCGAACGACGCGTGCAGCACTGGGACCGGCTGGTCGCACCGCCCGGCGAGGCGGCGAGTGACGCCTGGCTGATGATCGAGGTCGCCCGGCGCCTGGGACGGGGCGAGCTTCTTCCGTGGGACCGGGAACATCACGCCGCGCAGATCTGGGAGGAATACCGGCGCTTTCATCCGGGGCCGGCCAGCGCCATCGCGCCCCTGACGTCATTGCGCAGCCAACCGGGTATTCAGTGGCCGGTGGTGAAGGGACGCGAGGTCCGGCGGCGTTACAGCACCAGCGAGGATCCGGCGGCCGACCCGAAGCGCGGTGCTTTCGATTTCTACGGCCATCCCGATCATCGCGCCTGGATCTGGCTGCGTCCCTTCGAGCCGGCGGCTGAAGCGCCCGACCGCGAATACCCGTTCTGGCTCGGCACCGCGGCGGTGCTCGAGCACAGCGGGAGCGGGACACTGACGCAACGGGTACCCACGCTGCATCGGTCGATCCCGCAGGCCTATGTCGAGATCCATCGCGACGACGCCCGCGCCCTCGGGGTCCGCAGCGGGGAGCGAGTGCGCCTGGTGAGCCGGCGGGGCGAGCTCGAGCTGCAGGCCCGGATCGACTACCGTGCCCAGCCTGCGCGGGGACAGGTCGTCGTCCCAACCTTCGATGAGGGTTTGCCGGTGCAGCGGCTCACCCTCGATGCCGGCTGCCCGCTCTCCGGGCAACCCGAGACGAGCAAATGCGCCGTTCGCGTCGAACGGCTGACATCCGGGAGCAGGCCATGAGCCGCGCGGGTCTGCGTGCCTCGACCCTGCTGTTCGGCACCTTCCTGGCGGCCTGTCTGGTGGTCGCGGTCGTGGCGGGGGTCGTTGCGGTGAACCGAGCGGAGCAGGCTCGCCCGGTGGCGTCAGCCACCCAGGCAGTCGCCCTGTCGCCCCCCGCGGACCAGCCGATCGCTTCGGAGGCGGAGGTCTTCCGGACCCATGCGGGCGTGCTGGCGATTCCGCCGGCCGGCGCGAGGCAACGCGACGCCCACACGCGGACCCTGGTCCGCTTCCGGTTTTTGCGCGCGTATCCGGGCGCTCCACCACGCATCCCGCACGGGTTCACCGCAGACGAATTCCGCACCGGAACGTGCAACACCTGCCACCGGCGCGGCGGGTACTCTCCGCGCTTCGACGCCTACGTCCCCGTCACGCCCCACCCGGACATGCCGGCCTGCCTGCAGTGTCATGTCGGCCGTGACGAGGTCACCGGCGTCACGCTGCCCAACCTGGATCCCAGCACGATTTGTCGGCAGTGCCATGCGCCGGGCGCCGCGCGCTGGGCGGAGGCCCTGGTGGATTGGCGCCCGATGGCCTGGCCATCCGTGGCCGGCCCGGGGGGCAAGGACGGGGTGCCGCCGATCACTCACGACCTCTTCTTCCGCGGCAATTGCCTGGCGTGTCACTCGGGACCCGCTGCGGTCGCGGAAATCCGGACGACGCATCCGGAACGCGCCGACTGCCGGCAGTGTCATGTGGCACCGGATCCCGCGGTGAGCGACTTCGTCCGCCCGGTTCCGGCCCCTGTCACCCTGAAGGGGGACTGATGCGAAACCCTGGCAGTGCGAAGTCGCTCCCGGCCCTGGCGGCGCTGTGGCTGCTGACTGGCTGCGTGGGAGCTGCCCCATCCCCGGGTGTCAGCCACGAGCGGGACACGACGCGCCCGGCTAGCTCCGCCGAGCTGGCCGCGGCGGCGGCCCGCAACGACAGCCTGCAACCGGGGACACTCGGCACCGTTCGCGCGGTCGCCGTCGAAGGGTGGACCGGGCCCGGTGGCCGGCCCTTCGAGGTGGCGCTGCGCACGCGGGACGTGGAATCAGGGCACGCGCGCCGCTTCGGCACCATCACGCTGCGCACCACCCTGCGCGGTCCCTCCCCGGACCTCGTGCAGTATCCCTGCACGTCCTGTCATCTCGGGCGGACCGTCGCGATGAAGGACACCCGCATCGGCGACGCCCACCAGAACATCCAGCCGCGCCACCCGACGCTGCTCGGAGCGGTCTGCTCAACCTGCCATTCGTCGGATGCGGTCGATTCCCTGGCCCTCCGGACCAGGGAGCGCGTGGGTCTGGACAACAGCTACCGCCTTTGTGCCCAGTGCCATTTCAGGCAGGTGGATGACTGGGCGGGCGGGGGACACGGCAAGCGGCTGGATGGCTGGCAGGGCCGCCGAGTGGTCATGGGATGCACCGACTGTCACGATCCGCACCGGCCGGCGCCGCTGCCGCGGATCCCGATCCGCGCGCCCACCATCCAGCGAGCCGGGGGTCACCCGTGAAGGACGCATCGCCTCCCGAGAGCGGCTCCCTGCTGCAGAAGCCCGTGGACCGGCGGCGCGCGTTGACGGTCCTGGCCGGTGCGGCGGTGGCGGGGGTGCAGGCGCTGAGCGCCTGCCGCCCGTTGAACCCGCTGTCCGAGGAAGAGCGCGAGGTCAGGCTGCTGGCGTGGCGCGAGTACATCAAGGGCAACTACCGGTTCATGACCGACGCCGAGCGGGCGGAAACGATCGCCCGCCTGGAACGGCAGGCGCTCTTGCAGCGCGGAACCGCGGTGAGCATTCAGTCCACCGGTCCGCAACCGGGGGTGATCTTCGGCTACGCGTTCAACATCTCGAAGTGCAAGGGATTCCGCAGCTGCGTCGAGGCCTGCATCAACGAGAACAACCTCGACCGCAACGCCGACACCCAGTACATCCGCATCTTCGAGATCGAGCAAGGCGTCATCGATCTGGATCACGGCGACGCCACTTTCCAACACGAGGTGCCGGCGGAAGGGCACTTCTACATGGGAACGCAGTGCTTCCAGTGCGCCGATCCGCCCTGCGTCAAGGTCTGTCCCGTCGGCGCCACCTGGCAGGAGCCCGACGGGATCACCGTGATCGACTACGACTGGTGCATCGGCTGCCGGTACTGCATGGCCGCCTGTCCCTACTGGGCCCGCCGCTTCAACTGGAGCGCGCCGGACGTGCCGGTGCCCGAAGTGAATACCAATCAGCATTATCTGGGCAACCGCGCCCGGAAGACCGGCGTGGTGGAGAAGTGCACCTTCTGCATCCACCGGACCCGGCAAGGTCGCCTGCCCGCCTGTGCGGAGGCGTGCCCCACCGGGGCGCGGGTCTTCGGCAATCTGCTGGATCCAAAATCCGAAATCCGCTGGGTGCTCGAGCACAAACGTGTCTTCCGGTTGAAAGAGGACCTGAAGACCGAGCCGCGCTTCTGGTACTTCACCGATTGAGGGCGACCGTGCACCTGAGGCCATTTCTGACCAGCGGGCTGCGATCGGCCACCAGCGGAGGGCGGCGCTATCACGTCTGGATGGGCACGCTGACGCTGATCATCCTGGTCGGGGCCTGGGCGTACAGTCGGCAATTGCGCTATGGCCTGGGGGTGACCGGCCTGAGTGACCACGTCAGCTGGGGTCTCTACATCTCCAACTTCACCTTCCTGGTCGGACTGGCGGCGGCGGCCATGATGCTGGTGCTGCCCGCCTACGTGTTCGACGACGTGGACTTCGGCAAAGCGGTGCTGATCGCGGAGGGCGTGGCCGTGGCGGCCCTGGTCATGTGCCTCCTGTTCGTGATCGTGGATATTGGCAACCCCCTGGCCGCCTGGCACCTGACCCCGGGCATCGGCTACCTGAATTGGCCGCGCTCGCTGCTGGCGTGGGACGTGCTGGTGCTGAACGGCTACCTGGCCCTCAACCTGGCCATCCCGTTCTACATCCTCTTCAGCCACTTCCGCGGCAAGCATCCCGAGCGGAAGAAGTACCTGCCCTGGATGTACATCGCCGTCATGTGGGCGGTGAGCATTCACCTGGTGACCGCGTTCCTGCTGGCGGGGCTGCCGGCCCGTCCCTTCTGGAACACGGCCCTGCTGGGTCCCCGTTTTCTGGCGTCCGCCTTCACCGCGGGGCCCGCGTTCGTCATCGTGCTGCTCTCGGTGATCCGGCGGGAGACCCGGTTCCCGATCGCGGACGGAGCGCTCCGGAAGCTCGCGGTGATCACGACGGTGGCGGCTCAGATCAACCTGGTGATGCTGCTGTCGGAGTTGTTCTACAAGTTCTACTCCCCCACGCACCACGGCATCAACGCGCGGTACCTCTTCTTCGGCCTGGAAGGGCACCGGGCGCTGGTGCCGTGGATCTGGACGGCCATCGGCCTCAATCTCCTGGCCACCGCTGCCCTCATGATCCACCCGCTGCGGCGCAACCCGCGCTGGCTGATCCCGGCCTGTGTGCTGCTCTTTGTCAGCATCTGGATCGAGAAGGGCATCGGGCTGGTCATCCCGGGCTTCATCCCCTCCCCGCTCGGAGAAATCGTCGAGTATGTGCCGTCGCTGGTCGAGCTGGGGGTGACGGCAGGGGTGTGGGCCACCGGCCTCTTCGTCTTGACGGTGCTGGTCAAGGTGGCCATCCCCATCGAGCTGGGAGAAGTGCGTTCTCCCGATGCGGAGGAGCCGCACGCGGCGCGGGTGATCCGCCCGCGCACCAAGCGACCACGGTACGACGAGAACCGTCCCGTCAGAACTCGCTGATCCGGGACCTGGCACAGCGTTCGCCGAGTTTTCTCTCACGAGGTGATGGACATGACCAAACACACACCCAACGCAACGCGGTATCCGCTCGCGGCCCTGGTGGCCGGGCTGCTGGGAGCGGCCGGAGTCGCCGGCGCTCTGTTTCTGCTTGGCGTGACGCCCCCGCTGGCCGCCATTGCGGGGGTCGCGGTGGGAGTGCTCATCACCGCCTCGATCAAGTACACCGACCAGTGGGACAAAGCGGTGCTGCTGCGACTCGGTCGCTACGCCGGCCTCCGCGGGCCGGGGTACTTCACCATCATCCCCATCTTCGACCGGGTGGGCTACCTGATCGATCAGCGGATCCGGACCACGGCCTTCGGGGCGGAATCCTGTCTCACTCGGGACACCGTGCCGGTGAATGTGGACGCGATCGCCTTCTGGATTGTAAAGGACGCTGAGCGGGCGGCGCTCGAGGTCCAGGACTACGACGAGGCCGTCATCCTGTCTGCCCAGACCGCATTGCGTGACGCCATCGGTAAGCACGACCTGGCCGAATTGATCCAGTCGCGGGTCGAGCTCGGCCACGGCCTCAAAATCGCGCTGGCTGAGAAGATGGCGAATTGGGGCATTCAGGTGCAGTCGGTCGAAATCCGCGACGTCATCATCCCCGCCGCCCTGGAGGACGCCATGTCCCGCCAGGCCCAGGCCGAGCGCGAGCGCCAGGCGCGGATCATCCTCGGCACGGCGGAGACCGAAATCGCCCACAAATTCGTCGAGGCGGCCAAAGCGTATGAGCACAACCCGGCAGCACTCAACCTGCGGGCGATGAACATGCTCTACGAGAGCATCGTCAAGCGCGGATCCCTCATGGTGGTGCCCTCCGGATTGGCCGATTCGCTCAACCATCCTTCGTTGATGGGCATGCTGGGGGCCTCAGGGTTGGTGCCGCGGGAGGGCCGGACCCCGCCGAGCTCCGAGGACGCACCGGCCCTGACAGCCGGGACAGCCAGCGAGGGGCCGACCCGCCGGTAGGCGGACGCCGCGGGTGGTCCGCTATATTTGGCCGGGAGGATGAGCCTATGAAAGCTGGCACGAAGTTCCTGATCGGCGCCCTGGTTATCGTCGCCGGGGTGGTCGGCCTGATCGTCTCGGGGGTGAAGGAAACCGGGGTCTATTTTCTGACCCCGAGTGAACTGGTCGCCAAGACCCAGGCCGATCCGACCTTCCACGACGTCGGCCTCAAGGTGGGCGCCAAGGTGGTGCCCGGCTCGGTGGTCCGCGATCCCGGCGGCAGGACGATCGACTTCCGCATCAGCGATGGCGCCAACGAGTTTCCGGTGACCTACACGGGGCTGGTGCCGGACACCTTTACCGACGCGAGCAACATCGAAGTCATCGTCGAAGGCAAGTACGGTCGCGACGGAATCTTCCACGCGACGGAGGTTCTCGCCAAGTGCGGCTCACGCTACGAAGCGGAGATCCAGAAGACCCGCAAGGCCTGATCCCGTGACGCTCCTCGGTCAATTCAGCCTCTGGCTGGCCCTCTTCACCGCCGGGTGGGGGGCCTGGGTGACCTTCTTCGGCCGCTGGCACGAGCGCCCGGAGCTGGCGCGCACCGCCACGCGCTCCACCTATGGCGTCATGGCGGCGCTGGTCCTCGCGGCGTTGTGTCTCTGGAAGGGCCTGCTCGCCCACGACTTCAACATCGAATATGTGGCGCAGTACACCGCGCGGAATCTGCCGACCTCCTACGTGTTGGCCGCCTTCTGGGCGGGGCAGAAGGGCAGCCTGCTCTTCTGGGCCACCATCCTCTCGATTTTCGGCGCGATCGCACAGACCGTTACCAGCCGCCGCCACGCCGCGCTGCTGCCGTACGTTGCGGGGATCACCAACCTCGTGGTCGCGTTCTTCGTGCTGACCATGCTGTTCTCCGCCAATCCCTTCGAGCGGCTGCTCTTCACGCCCGAGGATGGGCGTGGCCTGAATCCCCAGCTGCAGAACCCGGGGATGACCATTCATCCCCCGATGCTGTACCTGGGCTACATCAGCATCACGATCCCCTTTGCCTTCGCGATGGCGGCGCTGCTCTCCAAGAAGCTGGACACCGGCTGGATCCACGCCATGCGCAAGTGGACCATTCTGTCCTGGCTGTTCCTGTCCGCGGGCATCACCCTCGGCATGTGGTGGGCCTACGTGGAGCTCGGCTGGGGCGGCTACTGGGCCTGGGATCCGGTGGAGAACGCCAGCCTGCTGCCCTGGCTGACCATGACGGCGTTCCTGCACTCCGTCATGATCCAGGAAAAGCGCGGGATGCTGAAACGCTGGAATGTCGGGCTGATCGTGGGCTCCTTCCTGCTCAGCATCTTCGGCACCTTCATCACGCGCAGCGGCATCATCGCCAGCGTGCACAGCTTCACCCAGTCGAGCGTCGGGTACTTCTTCCTCGGCTTCCTGCTGCTCGCGGCGATCTTCGCCTTCACGCTGCTGTATGTCCGCTGGCCGCTGCTCGAGCCCGAGGCCCGGCTCGAATCGATGGCCAGCCGGGAAGCGGCCTTCCTCTTCAACAACCTGGCCCTGGTCGGGGTCGCCTTCTCGGTGTTGTGGGGAACCCTCTTCCCCATCATCTCCGAGGCGGTGCGCGGCACCAAGATTACGGTGGGTCCGCCCTTCTTCAACCGGGTGAACGTCCCGCTGGGGCTGCTGCTGGTCGCGCTGACCGGCATCGGACCGCTGATCGCCTGGCGCAAGGCCAGCCCGGAGAACCTGCGGCGCCAGTTCACTGCACCCCTTGCCACCGGCGCGGTGGTGGGACTCGTGCTCGTGCTGCTGGGCATTCGCGATGTCTATGCGCTCATGGCGTGGGCGCTGGCGGGATTCGTGCTGGGCACCGTCACCCAGGAATTCTGGCGAGGGATTCGCGCGCGGCACCGCATCCACGGCGAATCGGCTCCCGTCGCGCTCGGCCGGCTCATCTCGCGCAACCGCCGGCGCTACGGCGGCTATGTCGTGCATGTGGGCTTCCTCACCTACATCGTGGCCTTCGCGGGCATGGCCTTCAAGGTCACCCGCGAGGTGACGCTCGCGCCGGGCCAGAGCACCGAGCTGAGGAGCCCCTTCGGGCACACCTACCGCTTCACTCACATGGGCGTCTCGCAGTACCCGCAGCTCAATCGCTTCGTCTCGGCTGCCACGTTGGAGGTCCGCAAGGACGGCGAACGGGTGGGACGGATCACCTCCGAGAAGCGCCAGCACCTCGACAGCTTCGGCCGCAACACTTTCGAGCCCTCGACCGAGGTGGGCATCTGGAGCAACCTGCGAGAGGATCTCTACGTCGTCTATGCCGGCTCGGTGAATGGGACCGAGGAGGCCACCTACGCGTTGACCATCAATCCCCTCGTCATGTGGGTCTGGCTGGGGGCGGGCATTCTCATCACCGGCGGGCTCATCACCATGTGGCCCGGCGGCCCGGTGATCACCCAGCGGCAGCGCAGCGAGGCACAGGCGGGCTACGCGGCACCGCTGGCGGGGGTCGGGAGCGCCGAGTGACCCGTCGCGAGCTGCTGAGGACGACGATCGTGGCCGGGAGCGCACTGCTGCTGCGGGGCCGGTCCGGCTTCGGACAGGTCGCGTCGCGCGCCGACAGCAGCGACCGACTGTACGATCCTTCCATGGTGCAACAGCGAGCGGTCGCCACGTCGGCGGACAATGACGCTGCGCTCAAGTCCATCGAGCAGCGGCTCAAGTGCACCTGCGGCTGCAATCTCGACATCTACACCTGCCGGACCACCGATTTCACCTGCACCTATTCGCCGGCGCTGCACCGGGAAGTGCTCGCCTTACGCCAGGAAGGGAAGTCTGCCGACGCCGTCGTCGCGGCCTTCGTGACCAAGTACGGTGAGCAGGTCCTGATGGCGCCGAAACCCGAAGGGTTCAACCTCGCGGGTTCCCTGCGGCCCGGGGCGCTCGTGGCCGGTGCCGGCGCCCTCCTGACCGCGGTGCTGCTGCGGCGCGGCCGTCGAGCGGCGCAGCAGGTCACGGCGG
>DATCWE010000328.1:0-4019 GCA_036566495.1 Gemmatimonadales bacterium
GGTCGCGCAAGTCGTCACTCCATTGCTCGAGGGCATAGACCGGGAGCTGGGAAACTCCTACGCCGCGGTGCTCTACGGCTCGGGGGCGCGCGGCGAATTCCAGCCCGGGCTCTCCGATATCAACCTGCTGCTGGTTTGCGAGTCGCTGGGCCCGGAGGCGCTCCGGCGGCTGAGCGGAACGTTGCAGCGCCTCCGGGCGCAGCGGCAGCCACCGCCGTTGCTGATGGAGCGGGAAGAGTGGGCGCGGGCAGCCGACGTATTCCCGATCGAGGTCACCGACATGCAGCTGGCCCATCAAATGCTTCGCGGCGGGGATCCGCTCGGTGGCCTGCGCGTAGATCGCGGCGACCTGCGCCATGCCCTGGAACAGGAGTTCCGTGCCAAACTGCTGCGCCTGCGGCAGGCGTTCGCGTTGCAGGCGACCGATGCACGGGCGCTGGGCGAAGTGGCTGCCCGCAGTGTCGCGTCGGTGGCGGTCCTGTTCCGGGCCGCACTCTCGCTGCACGGCCGCTCGGTGCCGCCGACGACCCCCGAATGTCTGACGGCTGCCGGCGCGGCACTGGGCGTCGCCACGGGTCCGGTGGCGTCATTGTGGCAGGTCCGTCGGGCGGAGGGCACCACCTGTTCGCCGGAAGTGTTCGAAGGTTACCTCGCGGCGGTCGCCGCCGCGGTGCGGGTCATCGATCAATTCTCTCCAGGAGGCAACTGATGGTCATGCTCCGGCGCCTGCTCCCGGCCGCAGCGACGGCGGCGCTGCTCGCCACCGGCTGCGGATACAACACGATTCAGACCAAGGACGAGGCGGTGAACGCGGCGTCCTCGCAGATCAAGACACAGCTGCAGCGCCGAGCCGATCTCATTCCCAATCTCGTGGCGACCGTCCAGGGCATCGCCAAGCAGGAAACCACCGTGTTCATCCGGGTGGCCGAGGCCCGCAGCCGGCTCGCCGGAGCCGTGCAGGGCGGTAACCTGCAGGAAATGGCCGCGGCCAATACCGCCCTCAACGCGCCGTTGGGCCGCCTGCTCGCGATCGCCGAGAATTATCCCGAACTCAAATCGAGTCAGAACTTCCTGCAACTGCAGGACCAGCTCGAGGGAACCGAGAATCGGATTTCGGTGGCGCGGCAGGACTACAATCGCGCCGTGGAGGACTTCAATGCGTACATCCGCCGCTTCCCCTACAACCTGACCGCCAAGATCACCGGCCACGGGAAGCCGCGGGAGTATTTCGAGCTCACCACGCCGGGAGCGGCGGAGGCGCCCAAGGTGAAGTTCTGAACCGCGGTGAACTGTTCATTGTTCGCCGCGGTTCAGTCCGTCACCACCCCCGGCAGAATGTAGCGCCGTGGATCGACCGGGCGGCCGTTGATGCGCACTTCGTAGTGGAGGTGCGGTCCGGTGGAGAGGCCGGTGTTACCGACCTGCGCGATGAGCTCGCCCCGCTTCACCTTGTCGCCCACCCTGACCAGGATGCGGGAGGCATGGGCGAACTTGGTCACGATCCCGTAGCCATGATCGATGACGACCGTATTGCCATAACCCGCTTCCCACCCGGCCTGGATCACGGCGCCGTTGGCAGGCGCCTCGATCGGCGCGCCGTACGGCGCCGTGACGTCGATGCCTTCGTGCGGGCGCGCCTCGTGGAGAATCGGATGCTCCCGCATGCGGGAGAATGCGCTCGAGAGCCAGCCTGACGTCGGCATGATTGACGGGGTCGCCGCTAGGCGGTCGGCGTGCAGGGCCAGGCTGTCGCCGGCTTCCTTGAACGAGCTGGCCAGCAAGTTGGCGCGGCGGATCAAGGCGTTGAGATTGACCCGGACCTGGCCCGCACGGCCCAGCAATTCGTCCAGCTCGGGGCCTTCCGGCTCCGCGGGGCGGGGACCGCCGATGCCGGCGGCGTGCACCTGGGGATCGATCGGATCGAGATTGGCCAGCAAGCGCAGCTTGGTGTCCTGCTGTTCCAGCGCGGTGACGGTTTCGTTGAGGGTGTTCAGGCGGCCGTGCAGCAGGTCCAGGTCGGTGGCGAGCAGGGTATTCTGTCGCTCCAGCCGTTCGGCCCGCACCAGGTTGAGCGAGCGATGCAGCGTGGCATAGCCGAGCAGCAGTACCAGCATGGCCGCCGCGACGATCAGGCTGCCGGCCAGCTTGAGCGCGGTAGTCGAGATTTCAATGACTTTGGTTGCGCTCGAGCCTTGCGGCACGACCACGATCGTCCAGCGACCTTTGGACATCCCACCACCTGCGCTTCTTTTCTGGTGACAGCGACTCGGAGCCTTGAGGCACCGGCGAACCATCGTTGTATCGGCCTGGGGGAGCCGAGACAGGCATATAATCGCCCTCGGTTCCGCGGCTGTCAAGACATGGATTTGCGCGTCTAAATCTCTGTCATGTCAGAAGTTAGGACAGTCTCATTCGGTCACTTGCGGCTTGGGGAAAAGCACCGCAACGCGAGTCGTTCGATCTCCCGCAACTGGTGGATGGGCCAGCGTTTCCCAGCCCGGGCCGGCCGGTGTTCCTTGGCGACCGAGCGCACTCCAGAGCAATTGTGCCTTTTCCGGCAGGAACGGCTCCGCCAACGCCGCCAGGCGATAGAGGCAGCGCGACAAGCTCGCGAGTGACCGGTCGAGCTCGACGTCCTTGCCCTCTTTGGCGAGGGTCCAGGGAGCCGTTTGCACGATGTAGTGATTGGCCGCAGTGACCAGGGAGCCGATGGCCTCGGCCCCGCCGCGCAGCTCGAATTGATCCATGCACCGGGAATAGCTCTCGATGGCCTGCAATCCGGCATGGTCGAGCACGGTTGCGGTCTCGTCGGCGGGCACGATCCCGTCGCGGTACTTGGCCAGCATGGCCAGAGAACGTGCCGCCAGGTTGCCGAAGCCGTCGGCCAGGTCCGCCGTGTAGCGCTCGTCGAAGCGCTCCCACGTGAAGTTCCCGTCGTTCGAGAAGCCGACCTCGCGGAGCAGGAAGTAGCGCAGCGCATCCGGGCCGTGTCGCGCGATGGCCTCGGCGACGCTGACCGCCGCGCCGCTCGACTTGGAGACTTTGGCGCCTTCCCACTGCACATAGCCGTGCGCCCAGACCAGGCGGGGCAGGGGAAGCTCGGCCGCGAGCAGCATCGCCGGCCAGAGGCAGCAATGCAGCCGGGTGATGCCCTTGCCGATCACGTGCGCATCGGCGGGCCACAGCCGCTCCCATCCCGCCCGCGGGAAGCCGGCCGCGGTGATGTAGTTGATCAGGGCGTCGAACCACACATAGACGGTGTGCTCGGGATCGCCGGGAAAGGGGATCCCCCAGGGGAAGCGTGCCCGTGAGATCGACACGTCTTCCAGGCCGCCCTCCAGAACCTTCAGCACCTCATTGCGCCGGATGGCCGGCTCGACCCGGAAGGCTCCCGAACGAATCAGCTCGAGAATGCGCGCGCCGTAGTGGGAGAGCCGAAAGAAATGGTTCCGCTCCTTCATGCGGACCGGCACCAGGTCGGGGTGCTCGACGCAACGCCCGTTCTGGAGCTGCGACTCCTGCTTGAATTCCTCGCACCCCACGCAGTAAAGCCCCTCGTAGTCCCCCACGAACAGGGCATCCGGGTGCTGCTGCTGAATGCGGTGCAGGAACTCGGCTACCGCGGCGTGGTGGCGCGGCTCCGTCGTGCGGATCCAGTCGTCGTGCGAACAGTGCAGCGCGCGCCAGGTCGACTCGAACCGTTCACTGATCCGGGCGACCCACTGCTCCGCCGCGAGCCCGGCCTGCTCGGCCGCCATCGCGACCTTCTGGCCGTGCTCGTCCATCCCCATGACGAAGTGGACCTGGTCGCCGCGGGCTCTGCGGTAGCGGGCGATGCAATCCGCGCCGACCTTCTCCAGCGCGTGGCCGAGGTGGGGATCGCCGTTCGAATAGTCGATGGCGGTCGTGAGGTAGAACTTGGCCACTCAGGATTCCGGTGGTCCGGGAGGGGCGGCTCCGCCGTCGGGGCGAGGCCCGCGGCGCCGGCGGCGCCGGCGCCGCTTGCGCTGGGAATCGGA
>DATCWE010000426.1:0-2292 GCA_036566495.1 Gemmatimonadales bacterium
CGCCCACCAGACCGAGCCCCGTCACCATCCCGACCCGGGCGCACATCAGCTGAACCGCAGCCATCAGCGGCCAGGTGAGCAGTGCCGTCCACAGCAGGGCCGTCCCGTAGCGCGCTCCGGCGATGGAGTAGGTCACGACCCCGGCGGGATCGTCATCCGCGGCCCCGGTGACTAGGCCGGGCCCGAGTTGGGTGAGGAAGCGCCGGAGTTTCCGCATGACTGCCCAGGAATTAGACGGTGACCATTTTCTCGGATCTTGCGAACGGTTGCGGTCTTCCCAATACTAGCTGACCCGGCTGTCCTCTCAGGTGAAAGCCATGGCAATGATGCAAGCGTGTCTCAAGCCCGAGTTCGCGCCCCGGTATCCCCGGCTCAACAGCAGCATCTGGTACGAGGTCGCGCCGATCTTTCCCGGCGTGACGATCCGGCGGGTCGACATGTTCGGCCGCCGGGTGGCGCGCCTCAAAACCGCCAGAGATTTCGAGACGGTGCAAGCGGCGCACTTCGAGTTTCGCCCGCGCCCCGACACGGCCGACGAGCTCGCCACGGCCTGACCGCCTACAGCTCCAGCACCAGTTTCACGTCGGGGTCGAGCTCCGGGGTGCTCGCGCGGGTTAGTCGCGAGACCCCCAGGTACGTCAGCAGAGCCAGCACCAGCGCCAGGCCGGAAACCGTGACCCCGTGGGGGAGCGCGTAGATCCGCAGGAACCCCAGCGTCTCGCCCACCAGCGTCGCGCCCAGCCCCACCCCGATCGAGGCGATCGCCCCGGCGCGCGTCCCGCCCTTCCAGTTGAGCCCGATCGCCAGCGCAGGCACCAGCGTCGCGGCGAACAGCCCCCAGCCGAAGATCCCGAGAAACGCCACCAGCGTCCCCGAGGCCTGCGCGACTGACGCTGCCAGGATGCCGATGGCGAGCGTGGCCAGGCGGCCAGTCCGCAGGGCGTTCCCCACCGGCCGCCCGACCGCCTGCGGCAGGTCGTGCGAGATAGCCGCCGCACCGACGTTCAGGAACGAGTTCACCGTGCTCATGATCGCCGCGGCGACACCGGCAAACAGCAGCCCCGCGACCCAGGGAGAGACGAAGCGCAGCAGAAAGACCGGCGTGGCATCGTCGGGCCGGCCCAGCGGAGGGAGCGCCCCCCGGATGACCTCCGCCTTCATGACCAGCCCGACTCCGAAGAGCAGCAGCAGGGTCACCACCATGGCGAGCGTCATGATCAGGGGGTACCAGCGCAGCCGCAACGGGTCCTTCAGCATGTAGAACTTGTGGAGGACGTGCGGCTGGCCCAGGACGCCCACGCCGAACACGAAGAAGAAGGAAAGTCCGGCCAGCGGAGCAAGCGTCCCCCAGGGTGCCAGGAATGCGGGCTCGCGGGCCAGAATGGCCGCGGACATCTGGCCCAGACCGCCGCCGACTCGCAACGCCGCCAGAAAGACCAAGCCCGACGCCATGGCCATGACGAGGCCCTGGAACACGTCGGTATAGACCCCCGCCAGGATCCCGCCTCCGACGGAATACGCGAGCACGGCAGCCGTGCCGATCCAGATCCCGGTCCCCAGGCCGGTGGCGAACAAGGCGTCGATCACCAGACCGAGCGCCAACAGATTGGTGGCGAGGTACCCGACGATGGCGACCAGCATCGCGACCGCGGCCAGTCCCTGGGCCGCGGGGCTGTTGTAGCGGACCCCGATCGCGTCGGGGATGGTCAGGAGATTCCGCGCCTCTCCCAGCAGGCGCAGCCGCTTGGCCAGGACCCAGGCCGACAGACAATTGGAGAGGGAGGCGGGCAAGAAGATCAGCAGCGCCCCGAGTCCGACCGAATAGAGCAGCCCGGGACCGCCGATGAAGGTGAAGCCCGAAAGGGTCGAGGCCATGGCCGCGACGCCGAGCGCGAAGGGCCCCAGCCGCCGGCCGGCGGTGAAGAAATCGCCCGCGCTGCGGGTGCGACGCGAGGCCCAGATCCCGATCGCGGCCGTGATGAGCGCATAGGCTGCGGCGGTCAGGAGCACCGCCGGCTGGCGCGGCAGCGACAAGGGAGCGGTTTGCAGGGCGAGCAGGCTCACCGGGTGCGCTCGGCACCGAGCTCGGCCAGCCGGCGCCGGAACTCCCGCAGCTCAGCTTCGCTCAGCACCGTCGCGTCGAAGCTCAGCGCATAACTCAAGGGGAGGAATAACACGGGCGCCAGCCCCACGCCGTAGATCAGCAGCGCGGCGCGGCGCGGCAGCCCCAGAAGCAGCGGCGAGGCCGCCGTCTCCGGGGGAAGCAGGAGGGCCGCCCCGAATCCTCCCGCC
>DATCWE010000021.1:0-8263 GCA_036566495.1 Gemmatimonadales bacterium
CGGCCAGCGGCTTCCTGCTGGGCCGACGCACCGCGTCGGCGCCCGCACCCCGCCTGACCCAGCTCGTGGTCGACGCACCCGACAGCAGCTCGACCATCAGCCGCTGCTGCGGGGCTGGCGTCGCGCTTTCACCAGATGGCAGCACCCTGGTGTTCGTCGTGACGAAGCAGGGCAGCGGCATGCTCTACCGGCGCGTGCTGGGGCGGATCGAGGCCGAGCCGATCCCCGGGACCGAGGAGGGGGCGACGCCGTTCTTCTCGCCGGACAGCCGCTGGCTCGGCTTCTTCGCCAACGGCAGGATTCGCAAAGTCGCGCTGGCCGGCGGCCCGGCGCTTCCGATCGCCAGTGTCCAAATCATGACCGAGGCGACCTGGGGGGAGGGCGACCTCATCGTCTTCGGCGCCGGCGCGTCGTCAGGCGGCGGGGGCCGGCTCTATACCGTCCCGGCGGCCGGCGGCACTCCGCAGCCGCTGACGACGCCGGACTCCACCACTCGGCACTCGGCGCCGGCGCTGCTGCCCGGCGGCAAGGCCGCCCTCTTCACGATCCGGGATACCACGCCCGGCAACGAAGCGGTGCGGATGGGGCTGGTGGACCTGGCCTCTCGCAAGATCGACACCCTCGGCTTCGGATTGCGGCCGCGCTACGCCAGCGGCTACCTGGTGTTCGCCGGCGCGGACAACACCCTGCTGGCCCAACCGTTCGACCTCAAGCGCCGCAAGCCGACCGGGCAGCCCGTCGCGATCCTCGATCACATCGCCATCCACGGCAACGTCACCAACGAGTTCGCGCTGTCGCGCAATGGGGGACTGGTGTACCAGCCGGCCCTCGGCTCCACCGGTGAGCGGCTCAAGCTCGCCGGATCGGGCGGTGCCAGCATCATCGCCTTGCCCGGGCGGGGCGCCGAGAATCTGGAGGACCCGGCCCTTTCGCCCGACGGCCGCCGCATCGCGCTCCGCATCGTGACGGCCGCGGGGGCGACCGGCAGCAACGTCGATCTCTGGCTGCTGGACCGGCAGCAGGGAACCCTGGAGCGATTTACGGTGGGAGGCGGCGCCAACCCGTCCTGGAGCCGGGACGGACGCCGGATCGCGTATGCCACTCCGAGCGGGATTTACGTCCGCGTGGCAGACCAGACCGCGCCGGCGCAGCTGGTGCTCCGGGGAGCCCAGCGGAGCCCGGGATCGTGGCTGCCGGACGGGAAGTCACTGGTGTTCTGGGATGGAGACCGGAGCGCCACGCGTTCGGACATCGGCATCGTGACGCTGGGAGACAGCGTGCCCCGCTGGCTGGTGAATACCGAGTTTCGTGAGCGGCATCCGCAGGTTTCCCCCAACGGACAGTGGCTCGCCTACAGCTCCGACCTGACCGGCCAGCTGGAGGTCTACGTGCAGCCGCTGTCGGGCCCGGGAGCGCGGGTGCAGGTGTCCACCGGGGGCGGAGAGTCGCCGCGCTGGGGCCCCGACGGGCGGACCCTGTACTACGCGGTCGGAAACTCCCTCGTGGGCGCCGCGCTGGCTCCCGGGCCTGGGTTTCAGGTAACAGGGCGGAAGACCGTGGTGGAGAGCGGCATCACCGACCTGAATGTCCCCAACGTGAACTGGGACATCCATCCTGATGGCAAGCAGTTCCTCTACATCGACCAGACGGGAGGCGGCATCCTCCGCATGGTCTGGATCCTCGACTGGCCCGAGCTGGTCCGCACCATGGCGACGGCGCGGTGAAGCTCCCCGCACTCTTCGCCGCTGTCCTGGTCGCGACGGCGGCGGCCCAAGCACCCGCCAGCTACCCGACGCCGGTCGAAGCCGACTTCGTCGCCCGCAACTTCGCGTTCGCGAGCGGCGAGACCCTGCCCGAGCTCCGCCTCCACTACACCACGATCGGCACCCCGGCTCGCGACACCAGGGGGGTCGTCACCAACGCGGTGCTGATCACCCACGGCACCGGCGGCAGCGGCCGCGGGTTCCTGTCGCAGAACTTCGCCGGCCAGCTGTTCGGGCCCGGCCAGCTGCTCGACGCCACCAAATACTTCATCATCCTCCCCGACGGCATCGGGCACGGGAAATCCAGCAAGCCGAGCGATGGGCTGCACCTGAAGTTCCCGAAGTACACCTACGACGACATGGTGAAGGCGCAGTACCTGCTGGTGACGGAGGGCCTCAAGGTCGACCACCTGCGCCTGGTGATGGGCACCTCGATGGGCGCCATGCACACCTGGGTCTGGGGTTACACCTATCCCGACTTCATGGAGGCGCTGCTGCCGCTGGCCAGTAACCCGGTCGAGATCGCGGGCCGCAACCGGATGATGCGGCAGATGATCGTCGACGACATCGAGGGCGACCCCGACTGGAAGAACGGCGAGTACACCACCCAGCCCCGCGGGCTCGCCGCGGCGGCGCAGGTCCTCATGCTGATGACCAGCGTGCCGCTGCAGTGGCAGAAGGAGCTGCCCACCCGCGCGATGGCCGACTCCGCGCTGCACGCCCGGCTGGCCCGCTCGCTCCGGACCCTCGACGCCAACGATATGCTCTACGCCTACCAGGCCTCGCGCGAGTACAATCCCCTGCCCCACCTCGAGCAGATCAAGGCCCCGCTCTTCGCGATCAATTCCGCCGACGACCAGGTCAATCCGCCCGAGCTCGGCATCCTGGACCGGGAGATCAAGCGAGTGCCGCACGGCCGCTACATCCTGATCCCCATCAGCGAGCAGACCCGCGGGCACGGCACCCACTCGCTCCCCGCCATCTGGGGACCCTACCTGGCGGAGCTGCTGCGCGCCTCGCACCGCCCCGACAGCCCGGTGCCCTGACATGGCGCGCAACGTCCACGACTCCATCCTCGGCACCATCGGCCACACACCCCTGGTGCGGCTCAACCGGATCGTGCGCGGCGTCCTGGCGGCGGTCTACGCCAAGATCGAGACCTTCAATCCCGGCCACAGCATCAAGGACCGCATGGCGCTCCGCATGATCGAGGACGCCGAGCGGAAGGGCCTGCTCAAGCCCGGCGGCACCATCATCGAGGGGACCTCGGGGAACACCGGCATGGGCCTCGCGATCGCGGCGATCGTGAAGGGCTACAAGTGCATCTTCACGACCACCGACAAGCAGTCCAAGGAGAAGGTGGACGCGCTGCGCGCCTTCGGCGCCGAGGTCATCGTCTGCCCCACCGACGTGGACCCGGAGGACCCGCGCTCCTATTACGCGGTCTCTTCCCGGCTGGTCGCCGAAACGCCCAATTCGTGGAAGGCCAACCAGTACGACAACCTGAGCAACACCCAAGCGCACTACGAGACCACCGGGCCCGAGATCTGGGAACAGACGGAGGGCAAGGTGGATCACCTGCTGGTCGGGGTGGGCACCGGCGGCACCATCTGCGGCGCGGGCAAGTTTCTCAAGGAGAAGAAGCCCGCCGTGAAGGTCTGGGGCATCGACACCTACGGCTCCATCTTCAAGAAGCTCAAGGAGACCGGGGTGCTCGACAAGCACGAGATCTACCCCTACGTCACCGAGGGCATCGGCGAGGATTTCCTGCCGCAGAACGTCGACCTCAGCGTGATCGATCACTTCGAGAAGGTGACCGACCGCAACGCGGCGATCTACACCCGGGAGCTGGTGCGCCAGGAGGCCATCTGGGCGGGCAACTCCGCGGGCTCGGCGATCGCCGGGTTACTGCAGCTCCAGCAGCACTTCCGGAAGGGCGAGCTGGTGGTGGTGATCTTCCACGACCACGGCACCCGCTACCTCGGCAAGATGTTCAATCCCGAGTGGATGAGGCGGATGGGCTACGAGAGCGTGCCGGGCGCCACCGCGCGGGACCTGGTCAAGAACAAGAAGGTCGCCGACATCGTAGGGGTGGAGCGTACCGCGACGGTGCGCCAGGCCATCCAGCGGATGATCGACAACGACTTCTCCCAGATCCCCATCACCCAGGCCGAGCGGATCGTGGGCTCGCTGCGCGAGTCGCACGCCTACGAGCGGATCGTGGCCGACCCGGCAGTGCGCAGCGCCGAGGTCGGCACCATCATGCAGCAGGCCTTCCCGTTCGTGGACATCGAGACGCCGGTGGCGCTGCTCGCCCCGATGATCACCCCGCAGAACCCCGCGGTGCTGGTGCGCGATTTTCCCGCCGGGAAGACGTACGTGCTGACCGGGTACGACGTGCTCCAGGCGGTGGGGTAGGCAGGCTCAGCGCCAGGGAATCCGGGTCCCCACCGTCGCGTGCTGCGCCACCCAGGCGCGGTGCTGCTCCACCAGCGCGCCGTTCCGGAACACCAGAATCAGCAGCATCCCGCCGACGAACCCGCCGACATGGGCCAGGAATGCCACGCCACCGGACTCCTGTCCCACCGACAGCGCGCCGCTGACCAGCTGGATGAGCAGCCAGTAGCCCAGCATCAGATACGCCGGCACCGCGATCTTGGTCATGTAGAAGCCAAGGATCACCAGCATGTGCACGCGCACGCGCGGGTAGAGCACGATATAGCCGCCCATGACCCCGCCGATCGCGCCCGACGCCCCGACCATGGGGATCGCACTGTCGGGCTTCGCCACGCTCTGGGCCAGCGCGGCGATGGCGCCGCAGAGCAGATAAAACAGCAGGAACCGGAGCTTGCCGGTCGAATCCTCCACGTTGTTCCCGAAGATCCAGAGAAACCACATGTTCCCGATCAGGTGGAGCCAGCCGCCGTGCATGAACATCGACGTGAGCACCGTGGCCCAGGCGGGAAAGTGTCCCAGCCGGCAGTACGTGTCGGGCCCGAGCCGCACGGTGGCGTCGGCGGGAATCGCGCCGAGGAGGCGTCCCGGGACCAGCCCAAGCTCGCAGACCGACTGGTCGAGCACCGGCGACTGACCCGCTCCCTGAAGCAGCACCCAGGCCGCGACGTTCGCCGCAATCAGAGCCAGCGTGACGACCGGCGTGCTCAGTGTGGGATTCTCGTCCTTATATGGGATCATGGTCTGGCGCCGCTAGCTGGGGTCCGGCATTATACGCGATCCTTACCAGAGACGCCGGACCCAATGTATGAAGTACAGCGCCTGACCGCCGCCTTCACCGCGCTCCTGACCGGTCTCGCCGCAGGGAGGAGCCTCGCAGCGCAGCCCGCACCGCCCCGCCAGACCTCCGCCGGCGAGTACACCCGCTATGAGCTGCTGGCCCCGGGCAGCGGCAAGTTCCGGATCCTCTATGAGGTCTGGGCCACCACGCCGGGCGCGCGGTACTTCTTCAATCCGATCCGCAAAGGCAGCGTCGCGAGCGACGAGGCTGTGTTCGACCGCGCCAGCGGCGCCCCGCTCAAGTTCGCTGAGGTCGACGGCGCGGCTGCGCGGGCGACCGGGCTGGCCCAGGCCGACACGGGCAGCCACTACATCCGGGTCGAGCTGCCGCGCCCGGTGCCCAAGGATGGCGTGAGCCGTCTCCTGATCGACAAGACCTACTACGATCCCAAGAGTTATCTCCAGGCGGGCGACACGCTGGTGTTCTCGCGCTCGCTCGGCATCAAGCGCAACAGCGTGGTTCTTCCAGCGGGTTACGAGCTGCTCAGCGTCAACGTCCCCTCACAGGTGCTGCGCGAGCCCGACGGCCGGGTGCTCATCAGCTTCATCAACGCGGGACCCGACGCCGCCTCGCTGCTGGTCCGGGCCCGGCCCGCGCCGGCCCTGGCACGCCCCGCCGCGGCCCGCCCTGCCTCAATTGTATCGGGGCGATTGAGCGAGCGCGCCACCCAGACCCGCGACATCGTGTATTTCCTGCGCCAGCCGGAAACCCACGCGTTCGATCTCTACCACGACTACACCGAGACCCGGGAGGGCGTGGACAAGTACATCAACGTGGTGCGCGCCGGGAGCACGGCGTCCAATCCCTCGGCGTTCCTCATGGACACCGGGGAACCGCTGACGCCCCAGTTCCTCAAAGGCGACCAGATCACCAAGGCCAAACTCGACATCGGCGAGCCGGTCAAGCCGGAAACCGAAGTCGTGGTGATCCCCTTCCCCGCGGTGCAGCAAGGCCGCTCGGTCCGGCTGCGGATCGCGGAGACCTACACCGACTCGGCGCGCTACCGGGTCGAAGGCGACGAGCTGATCTGGGACCGCAGCTTTGGACGCCCCACCAACGCGGTGGTGCTCCCCGCCGGGTGGTCCCTGACCCACAGCAGCGTGCCGGCGACGGTCTCCCTGACCGCCGACGGACGGGTCCGGCTCGACTTCGTGAATGGGCGGCTCGACGAGATCGGCGTGCTGCTGCTGGCGAGACGGCGCTGATCACCAGCGCTGGGTGGGCAGCGCTCTCGGCGGGGGCAGGGATTGGATGTGGGTGACCAGCTTCCAGATGATCTGCGGCGACAGTAACCCGCCATAGGCCGGCATGCCCTTGGGCCGGCCGTAAAAGATGGACTGGTAGACGGCTGCGTCGCTGCCGCCATAGCGCCAGCGCCCGTCGCTCAGGCTCGGCGCGACCCAGCCCTCGCCACCGCCGTGGCAGCCATCGCAGTTCATCGAGCCGAAGAGCTGCTTGCCTTCCGCGACCGACCTGGCATCTCCGGCAAAGGGGTTCCGCTCGGCGGCGCCGAGCGGCGCCTTCCCGCCGGCAAAGATGTGCTGGTCATAGCGGACCGCCGCGGGCAGCGCGGTGGTGCCGGCCGTATCGCTCGAGGGTGGAGATTTCGCGGGGCCCCGGCCACAGGCGGCGACCAGCAGCGGAACCACGGCGAACCTCACAGCGCGAAGATCCATACCATGCCGCCACCGCTGGTGTAACGGCCCAGGTCCTTGATGAAGTCGGCCGGGTCGCGTACGTCGGTGGGATCGTCGGAGCGCACGTCGCCCGACAGCAGTGCCCAGTCGCCGCCGATCCCGGCGTACACGGCGATGTATTGCTTCCCGTCGGCGCCGCGGTAGGTGATCGGTGCGCCCACGATGCCCGAGCCGAGCTTGAACTTCCAGAGCAGCTGGCCGGTCTTGGCGCTCACCGCCTTCAGCCAGCCGTCGAGAGTACCGTAGAAGACCAGGTCCCCGCCCGTGGCGACGACGCCGCTCCACACCGGGTATTTCTCCTTGATCTCCCAGATCTTCCTGCCGGCCGCGGCATCCCAGGCCATGAAGGTGCCCATGTGCCCGCCGGGACCGGCGACGTAGGGCGTGCTCGCGCCGATGAACGGGGTGCCGCGGATTCGCGCTGCCTCGCCGGCGTGATAATCCATGCAGAGGTTCACGGTCGCGGTGTAGAACCAGCCGGTGCGCGGGGAAAACGCCGCGGGAGACGCGGGACTCTTGCCGCCCTCGAGGCTGGGACAGATGTAGGTGACGTTTCCCTTGGAGGCGCCGGTGAACTTGCTGGAATCCACCACCGGCCGGCCGCTCTTCAAGTCGATCCGCTTGGCCCAGTTGAGGCTGACGAACGGCTCGGCGACCAGCACCTCGCCGCTGCTGCGGTCGATCGTGTAGGCAAAGCCGTTCTTGTCGAAGTGGACCAGGACCTTGCGCGGCCGGCCCTTCACGCTGAGGTCGGCGAGGATCATCTCCGCGTTGGAGTCGTAGTCCCAGTTGTCGTGCGGGGTGAACTGATAAGCCCAGATCAGCGAGCCATCGTCGGGGCGGCGCGCCAGCACGCTGTTGGTCCACTTGTTGTCGCCCGGGCGCTGCTCGGGGTTGTAGGGGCCCGGATTGCCGACGCCGTAGTAGAGCAAGTCGAGCCCGGGGTCGTAGGACAGCCAGCCCCACACCGGCGCACCGGCGTTCTTCCAGACGTCCCTGGGCCAGGTGGTAAGGCCCAGGTCGGCGCCCTTGTCATAGAAGGGCCTGAACGTCGCGGGCTGGGCGAGCACATCGGTGTCCGGCCCCTCGTTGTATGCGGTCCAGGACAGCTTTCCGGTGGCCAAGTCGAGGGCCCGGGTCCAGCCGTGGATCCCGAACTCGCCCCCGGAGGGTCCGACGATCACCCGATTCCGCACCACCAGCGGCGCCATCGGCATCGTCTCGCCGTCGGACAGATCGCCCACCTGGACGTTCCACAGCTCCCTGCCGCTCGCGGCCTCCACCGCGACGGTGTGTCCATCCAGCAGGTTGTACACGATCTTTCCGTCGGCGTAAAAGGCGCCGCGGTTGATCGCATCGCAACAGGCGATGCCGAGGGCGTTGGCATCCACCATCGGGCGGTACTTCCACTTGAGCGGATAATCCGGCTTGGCGAGGTCGAACGCGTAGAGGACGTTGGGATAGGGTGTCACCACGTACAGCGTGTTGTTCACGACCAGCGGCTGGCC
>DATCWE010000076.1:0-21300 GCA_036566495.1 Gemmatimonadales bacterium
CGCTCGCCCCGGCGGACGCGCGCCCCGCCCTGCCGCCCGCCCTGCGCGCCTGGCTCGTTACGCGGAATCCCCTCGGCGCCCCGTACCTGGCGTGGTCCGGAGTGTTCGGCACGCTGACCCTCGCCAACCTCATCGTCTGGCTGTCCGGCAAGCGGCCTGACGGGCCGGCAGACATCGTCTTCCTCGCCCTCCTCACCTCGTTGCCGCTCCTGCCGGTCGTCGGTTTTCAGCTCAGCCAGGCGTATCGGCAGTTCCGAGCCGGGCACACTCTCGCCGACTTGAGGGCCGCGCTCGACATCGCGCGACGGGAGCGGGAGGAGCGCGAGGCGCTCACGGGGGACCAGGTCGAGCCGCGCGGTCACCGGCTATTGCGGCTCGCGACGGTCGGCTCGGCTACCTGGCTCGCGGTCACCTTGTGGCTGCTCCTTCAGGGGACGATCCACGAGAACCGGACCGGCCTCACGTGGTTTCTGGTGCCCGTCCTCGCCACGATGGGGTTGGGCGCCCTGAGCAACGCGCTGGGGGTGCAGTTCATTCCCACTCGGATTCGCGTGTGGTGGCAGACGCGGGCGGGGATTCGTGAGCGCCTCTGGAACAGCCGTGTGGGGGCCTGGCTCGCCCGGCGACTCGGCGCGCCGGAGCAGTCGCGCGCGCTGGGCGGCGGCGTGTTTCGCCCCACCGAATCGGCGCTGGGCGTGGCCGCGGCCGAGCTCTTCGAGGCACTCCCCAGCGCGTACCGAGAGCAGCTCGAGGAGCTGCCGGCGACCGTCGCGTCGCTGGAAGCGCGGGCGGCCGAGGCACGCGCGGAGCTGGAGCTGCTTGGCGCCATGGCCCCCGCCGGATCCGACGCCGAGGTCATGGGTGCCCGGCGCCAGGCGGCGAAGGAGCACCTGGCCCAGAGCGTGGCAGCGCTCGAGAACATTCGGCTCGACCTCTTGCGGCTGCACGCGGGCGCGAGCGATCTCGCCCCGCTCACTACGCTGGTGGACGTCGCGCGCCGCATTGGCGAGGACTTGAACCGACTCGCGGATGCCCAGCGGGAGGTCGAGGACGAGGGTCGCGCCTGACGAAACGGCCTATGGCGGAGTGGTTGAACCAGGGGGAAGGGTGAGTTGCGCCGCCAGGCCTTCCATCTGATGTCCGCGCAGTCGGGCCCAGCCCCGAAGCCGGAGCGCGCCGTTGGCCACCCCCAGCCGAAACTTCTGCGGCTCTGCCCCCGTCATATGGGTTTCCAATAGGGAGAAGCCCGTGCGACGCGTTCCCTGGGTAGCGGATTTCCTCGACGACTTGCGTTACGCGGCCCGGAGCCTCCGCCGCGCGCCCGGCCTGACGGCCTCCGTGGTGCTCACGCTCGCGCTGGGCATCGGGATGACCACGTCGCCGTTCAGCATGGTGGACGCGCTGATCTTCCGGCCCTACCCGGTGCCCCAGTCGAATGACGTCGTCACCCTAGTCAGCACCTCGCGCGACAACGGCTATGACGCCCTTTCCTATCGCGAGTACCTCGACCTGCGCGACCACACCAGGAGCTACGCCGGAGTGATCGCGAGCGGGGCGCCGCGGACCGTGGGCTTCAGCCCCGACGCCAACGCCACGCCCAGAGGCAAGGGTGGCATCCTGGTCTCCGGGAACTATTTCTCCGCGCTCGGCGTGGTGCCGCAGCAGGGGCGCACCTTTCGCAAGGACGAGGACGAGGTGCCCGGCCGGGATGCCGTGGTGGTGCTCGGGCCGGAGTTCTGGAGGCACGAATTCGCGAGCGACCCTTCCGTCATCGGCAGGACGATCCGCCTGAACGGCGCCGATTTCACCGTGATCGGCGTGGCACCGGATGACTTCACGGGCCTGTCCCTCTTCTGGCGGCCCGACGTCTACGTGCCGCTGGCGATGGCGCGGCTCTTCTCGACCGACCCGCAGAAGAACTTTTTCGAGGACCGCGACGATCGCGAGCTGACGGTGCGGGCGCGCCTGAAAGCGGGCACCACTCTGGCGCAGGCGCGCAGCGAGCTCGCCGGGCTCGCGCAAAACTTCGAGCGCGACTATCCGGCGCTCAATCGCGATCGCGGCGCCGCCGTGCATACCCAGCTCGAAATGCGCACCAGGGCCGACGACCTCAATTGGAAGTTCGGCGTGATCTTCACGATCCTCGCCCTGGCGGTGCTGCTGGTGGCGTGCACCAACGTCGCGGGACTGCTGCTGAGCCGCGCCAGCACGCGTACCCGCGAAATCGCCGTCCGCCTGGCACTGGGCTCCGGGCGTTTCCGGCTGATCCGGCTGCTGCTGACCGAATCCCTGATTCTCGCACTGCTGGGAGGAGCGGGCGGGATCCTGGTGGGATACGCCGGCCTCAGCTTCATCCAGCGGTTCAGCATTCCGGCCGAGCTGCCGCTGACACCCCCGTTTCGGATGGACGCGCGGGTGCTGGCGGCGAGCCTCGTCATAGCCGTCGCGTGCGCGTTCCTGTGCGGGCTGGCGCCGGCGCTGCAGAGCACCCGGGCCGACCTGGTGAGCGGACTCAAAACGGGCGGCGCCGGCGGGCCGGACCGCAAGCGGCTCTGGGGGCGGAATCTGCTGGTGGTGGCGCAAGTCGCCACCTCTATGATGCTGCTGGCGGCCTCATTCCTGGTGGCCCGGAGCTTTCGGAATCTCACGGTGGGAGGGCTCGGTTATCCCACGGATCACCTGCTGATGGTGCGGCTCGATCCGCGTCTGGTCCAGTACGACGCGGCGCAGACCCAGCACTTCTACGAGCAACTGCTCGAACGAGTACGCAACGCGCCCGGAGTGCGCAGCGCGGGTCTCACGCAAAACCCTCCGCTCAGCCTGGGCAAGTTCGACGTTATGGCCTTCGTGCCCGACGATTATGAGCTGCCGCGGGACCGGGAGAACTTCACTGCGGCGATGGACGCCGTGGACGAAGGGTTCTTCCAGACGATGGGCATCCCGATCGTGCGGGGCCGCGGCTTCCTGGCGTCGGACGCGGGGGAGCGGCCACGGGTGGCGGTGGTGAACCAGCAGTTCGTGCAGCGCTATTGGCCGGGCGGCGACGGCGTCGGCAAGCGGATCTGGCTCGACCGCCGAGGCGGCACAGCGGTGGAGATCGTCGGGGTCGCCCAGACCGTCAAGTATCGAGCCACGGGTGAAAAGCCCACCGACTTCGTGTATCTGCCGCTGGCCCAGCATCGGGAAGCGCGGATGATCCTGCTGGTGCGCAGCAGCGTCGATCCGCTGCAGCTGGTCGCGCCGGTCAGGGACATCGTGCGTGCGCTCGAGCCGAACCTGCCGCTGCTGGAGACGAGGACCTACGAGGATCTGTACCGCTACCACGTCGTGGAGGGGCCGGGCGTCGCGATCCAGATGGCCACCATCATGGGAGGGGTGGCGCTCCTCCTGGCCATGGTGGGTTTATATGGACTGGTGGCCTACAATGTGAGCCGCCGAACCCGCGAGATCGGCATTCGCATGGCCTTGGGGGCGGGGCCGGCAGCCGCATTCCGGCTGGTGATGGGTCAGGGGCTCGTGCTGGTCGGGCTGGGATCGGCGATCGGTCTGGCGATGGCTTTCGCCATCGAGAGGGTCATCAAAGCCACGCTGTTCAATGCCGGCGGCGTCGACATCCTGGTGTATCTCGTGGTCGTGCCCCTGGTGGTGCTGGTGACCCTGCTGGCGGCCTACCTGCCGGCGCGAAGGGCATCGCGGATCGCGCCGACGCTGGCGCTGCGATCCGACTGACCTGCACCGTCGACTCAGGGGTCAGGTCGACGGACGCGCAGCGCGTCTAGCGCCGGTCAGCGGCCGGTAGCGGACCGACATTGAATATGTCGATGGCGCAGCGCCACTTGCCATCCGGCTCTTTCCTCCACACCGTGACATAGCGCCCCACGGTGGTCGTCAGGCGACCGGTCGAGTCTGGGGCCGACACGCGGTTCGTCCCGTAGGTGTACCCCAGCTCCCCTCCAGGAGAGACAACCGCCGCCTCCGGCGTCCAGGTGAGGTGGAATCCCGGCACGGCGAGGCTGGCGGCCACCATCGCACGCAGCCCGTCCCTGCCGACGAGCACCGGCTGGCCAGGCATCATCACCCTGGCATCTGCGGTCCAGTAGGCGACAATGCTGTCGGGATTGGAACTGGAATCGGCGACCTTAGCCCACGCCCGATCGGTGTCAAGGAGGACGTTGGTTGCTTCGGCCACGTCAACGCGCTGGGCGCAACCGCCGACCAAGAGCGCGGAGACCGGGAACAGGAAGGCAAGTGAACGACGCATATGCTCCTCAGGATAGTCGGCCAGGCACCCAGCCGGGCAACGCGGCGGCCTGCTTCACCCAGGTCGCCATCTGCGCCTCGTCGAGATCGTCTTCGTGGATATCGATCCAGCGCGCGTCCTTGCCGGTGCCTCCGGGCGGAACGGGTCGCAGCGACGTGCCGCGGAAGAAGGACACCTTGAGGTAGTGTGTGTAAGCGTGGAACGCCAGGAACCAACCCTGGCCGTCGATGCCGTAGAAGGGTGAGTTCCACCTCACGGCCTTGCGCAGCTTGGGCACGTTCCGCACGATGAGCGAGTCGAGGCGCCTGCCGAGGGCGCGCTTCCAGCCCGGCAGCGCGGCGATATAGGCCTGCACCGGGGCGGCGCCGTCCGCCTTCGCGATCTGCGGGTTGCCACCCGAGAGGAGCCTCACCGGCTTGGCCGGACTCGCTCCTGGTCTGGCCTTACTTCGCCGACTGACCATTCTGCGCCACCGCGGCCTTCACGAGCGCCTTGAACGCGCGCGGGTCGACCGTCTCTCCTTCGTGGATGTCGATCGCCCGTCGCGTGTTGCCTTGCAGGCTGGAATTGAAGAGATGCGACGGGTCCGGGAGGCCGGCACCCCGGGCGAAGGTGAGCTTCACGGCCTTGGTGTACTTCTCACCGGTGCAGACGATCCCGTGGTGCGACCAGACCGGGACTCCCGCCATCGCATTCGACGGCTTCCTCCATTTGCGCTCCTCGATCATCTCGGGATCGGCCTCCAGGATCAGCGTCCGCATGCGCGCCAGCGTCTCCTCGCGCCAATCCCCCAATGCGCTGATCCGCCGGTCGATGCGCGGGGAAGGGGTTTTCCGGGTCGAGCCTGCCTTGGGTTTGGGGGCCATGGTTCATGCTCCAGCTTTATGGGATCCTCGCGAGCAGGTCGACGAGCTTCCCGCCCATCAGCTTCCAGCCGTAGCGCGCGCCGCCTGATTCCCGCTTCTGGTCCGGCTTGAAGCCCGACTGCACCAGGGACAGGCGCGTGCCCGACGCCGTGGGCGTGAGCGTGAAGGTCACGACGGTGTCCAGGAAGGGGACGCTCCAGGTGTAGACCAGCTTCCGCTGCGCTTCGATCTCGACGAACCGGCAATTCACGGTGCCGTCCCAACCGGGATACGCCTGGGTCTTGAAGGTGAACGCCGACCCTGGTTCGAGCTTGAGATCGAACACGGGGAGGAGCCACTCGGCGAGCAGCGCGGGGTCGGTGAGCGCGCGCCACACTTTCTCCGGCGGATGATGCAAGTCGAAATCGAACGCAATGGATTCCGCTTGCGAGGTCCCGGTCGGGTCGGCGGGAGTCATCGGTCCATCTTCTCCAGCAGTTGTTCGAGGCGAGCGACGTGCTGCGTCCAGAAGGCGCGGTAGTGCGCGATCCAGTCAATGAGCGGCTTCATTCCGCGCGGTTCCACCCGGTAGTAGACCAGGCGTCCGTCACGCCGGCCGTGCACCAGGCCGGCGGCTTTCAACGTGGCGAGGTGTTGCGAGACCGCGGGCTGCGAAATATCGAAGCGCGCGGTGAGGTCCTTCACCGCGGCTTCGCCACGGGTGAGCGACTCGAAGATCGCCCGGCGACTGGAGTCGGCCAGCGCCTGGAAGATCCTGCTTTCGGCCACGGCCGCACGCTGCATGGACAATTAATAAGCATACACTTATGGATTGTCAAGCACCCGGCGGGCGGAGCCACAGGCCGGCATCTAGGGAGCGAAGACGACGCGGCCGCGCGGACAGTCGAGCGTGAGGCGCAGACCGCCCCGCGCCGCACGGAGGACAACCGGATAGTCTGCCGTAACATGGGTTCCCTGAGGTTACCGCGAGATGCGGTGCACTTCCATCGTCCAGTAATCCGCGATCCAGCTTTTGCCCCGATCGAATGTGGCATCGGCGCGCCAGAGAAACTTGTCCGGCTGAATGGCAAAGTAGCGAAATCGGACCAGCATTGGTCCATACCATTCGGTGAGCAAGCGGCTTTCCCCGGCAGTCCACATCAACCCCGGCTGCCATGCGCCGACATTGGTGTTGATGCCCTGCATCTCCCAGATCTTGCGCTCCGGGTTGTAGGCGCGATACGTCCAGGTACCGGCCTCCCACCTCGAGGTCGCGTCGTCCGGCCGCCAGTGATCTTCCAGCAGCACACCCTGGCCTCCGGTCTGCTTCTTGGTGAAAACCCAATGCCCGGTGAAGGCGGGAGTAAATGAGCCATCGCGGCGCCGCGCCTGGAAGGTGAAGCGCCACGTGCCGACGAGGAAATCGTAGTCCGCGGGCCCGCTGGTCCCGGTAAGTGTGTCCGCCGCGGCGAAGTTCGCGCCCAGTGTATCCGGCAACAGAATCGCGCGCGGCACAGACCCAGGGTTTTGTGCGACAACGGGTGCGGCAATGAGGATCGATACGAGCAGAGTGTGATGCGGCCCTCGCATCATATGGCTTCCTCCTAATCAGGTTGCGCGACGTTGCTGCTGGGGGTTGCTGAGCATATACGCGAGCAGGAGTACTCCGGCCAATGGCAGGACGAGGTCCGCTCGGACTCGGAGGACGAAGGCTGCCGACCCTCCAATGGCTGTCCAGAGAACCGGCACGATCCCCAGGATCCGCGCCTGTCGCCGTGGAGCGAGCAACAATACCCCAATCGTGAACACGGTGGTGGGGCAGGGCACGCCAAAGCTGGGAAAGCGAGGAACTTGCAGACCCAAAGCAAGTCCGATTCCAGGATAGGCCAGGGAGTAGAGCATCAGGAGCAGCGCCGGCACGTGCCACTTAGAAGTCTGTGGCTCCAATACCAGCCCGGAGCTGCCGAAGCCTCGCCAGAGCAACAGCGCGGCTTGCACGAGAAACACCGCGCCAAAGAGTACGGCGATGGGATTGATACGCCGGAAGTAAATGATATGGTAGACCGCGCCCGACCAAGCCCAGTGAAAGATGAGGAGGCCGGTCACCGTTCGAGAGGCGTCGCCTGACCCGAGATACAGGCGCACGACGGCGCCGGCCGTGGCGGTCCATAAGGCGATCAGTACCGGCCACACGGCCTCGTTGTAGGCCGCGAAGAGATCGAGAAACTGGTCGTGGGTGAAAGGGAGATTCATGAGCCAGCTCCAGCAAGGGTCAGATCATTGCCAGGCGGAATCTCAGGTTCATTTCAGACCCAGTTTCTTGTTCTGCTCAAGGAGTGCGACGGCTTCTCGCAGGCGTCGCTCGCGGGTCTCCGCTTGCTTCGCGTGCATGATCCACCCCACGTAGTGCCTGCGATAGGATGGTGCGAGGTTCTGGAAGTTCTCCCAGGCCTTCGGGTTCGCCAGCAGCGCCTGTTTTACGAATCGAGGGAGCTCATCCAGAGCGCCCGTGCTCTGTTCCAATAAGGAGATGGCTTGCCGCACCCGCCGCTCGCGGGTCTCCGCTTGCTTGGCGTCCATGATCAAACGGAGGTATGCTCTGCGGCGGGACGGGGTGAGGCTGCGGAAGTTTTTCCAAGCCTTTGGGTGTGCCAGCAGCGCCTGTTTCACGACCGGGGGGATGTCCCCATCCTCCGCGCCCGGTTGCGCGTGGAGTTCCTCGCTGAGCGCCGCGGGGTCGAGCTTGGCTCGGCCGGCCTCCGTCATGCGGCCTTCGCGTATCAGTTTGTGCAGCCTTTGCTGGTTCAGCGCCGACCACTTGGAGCCCTCACGGCGCGGGGTGAACTTCTGCGCGAACTTCTCATCGTCTATGCGCTGGACGATACTATCGATCCAGCCGAAGCAGAGGGCTTCCTCGACCGCATGGTCGTACGAGATGCGAGGCCGACCGGTGTGTTTCTTGTAGAAGAGCAGCCACACCTCGGTCTCGGACTGGTGGTGCGTCGTGAGCCAGGCGCGCCATTCCTCCCGGCTGGTTACATACAGCGGCTTCCGCATGGATTGCCCCACGTGATAGGCGGTGTGAACGGCGGTTGAGAGGGCGGCGGCCGCGCGTAGGCGGTCGTGCCGCAAACACCGCAGATCAGCCAAATCAAAGATAGCCCGCGGCGACTGAGGCGAGCTTCCGAAAGCCGTCAGCAGTCAACTGGCAGCGCCCGTGAGCACGCGTGAGGGCACGGTCAGAGTATAGACCCAAAAGCGACTTCGCGGCCGAGAGATGAGGAACAGGCGCGCTGTAAGTTGGCCGATCCCCGACCAGCCCTCAATGCGCGCCGTGGTGAGATAGGCTGCCAGGGCTGGCCCCAGAAGCCCCGGAAAGTGGGTTACCGACCCGCCCCGCTCCACGAAGAGCAAGCGGGATCCACCAGGCCCACGAGATAGCGTAGGCTAGTGCGAGGTAGGTAGCGAGTGGGTAGCGCCGCGCGAAATCCCGCATAGGACGGTCGGCTTGTGGGAGAAGCAGCCTCCCGCATCAATCTCCAAGAACGCGTCGCTGATGGGCTGGTCAGGCGGCGTTCCGAGTATAGACCTCCATTTGCCATGTGAAACTTAAAAGCGTCCGGGACCGCGTGAAACCGTGGCGATGAAGCAGCCCCTGCATCGAGGCCGGTGGGTGAACGAATGCTCTGAAGCCATCGCCCCGCAGCCTGCGCCAGCCGTTTTCAATCCGAACCGCAAGTCGCACCCACCACCGGTCCCGGGGGTAGGAAATGGCCAGCAGGTGGCGGCTGTGGGCGGTGGCCTGATTCAGAAGCGGAACAAAGTCGGGATAGCAGCAAACCACGCGGTCAAGCGCCACGAGGTCGACCAGGGGCAAGGTCGCGGCAATCGCGACGAAGTCGCCGGACACCCGCTCGATGCGGTGTCCCATGCCTCGGCGTTGGGCTTCCTCGGCATTGGCCGCGAGGGCCGGCTGGGACAGGTCCACGCAGATCGCGCGCCGCACACCCGCCTCGAGCATCCCGAAGGTCAGGGCTCCAATTCCTGAGCCGATGTCGAGGATCGCCTCCGGCGGTGGCTCAATCGGGGTCAATTGACTGAGGAGGCCCAACGTGGTCGCTGTCGGACCGGCACGGCGATAATTCGCGAGCTCCTTACGAACCCTTCGCTCGTCAAAATGACGGGCCGTAGATGCGATTAGTGAAGCGCAGGAGCAGGCCATACGAGTCCGGAAGAAAGGGACGCCACTTTGTGGTCAGATGTGCTCCGAAGCGAGGGACTGCGCGAGGCGCTCCGCGGCAGTACGCAGGTCACCAGCCCGCGGTGACCGAGGGTCGCGTTCTCCCCGCTCCAGTCGCTGAACCATACCTCGACAGACTTCGGCGGCTCGTTGCAACCAGAACTCCTGCCCCCAGCTTGGATCGCCGATCCTAGCGGCTTCCATCGAGGCCCAGACATGGGACCTCCCTATTGCCGGGCCGAGAAGAGAGCCCTCGTCGGAGCGCCGACCCCGCGCCTGCTCCATCCGACATGGGGCCGGTCGCCTGGGGTCCGGTGGCGGCTTCGCCCAGGGCGGCACGCCCGGGTTGGAGATGACTCTGTCGTGCGCGAAATCAAGAACGCCATGTGCCGCCAGCGCAATGACTGCAAGCCAGAGCGATGTCCTGAAACCGAACACCGCGAGGGCAAGGAAGCATGCAGCAACCCGCGACTCAAGTAGCGTCACGATTCCACTCCTTCGCCTGCGCTGCGGCCACGCTCGCGAGTGGACCAGGCACGCTCCGCTAGAGAGTCACCCGCAGCCCGCCATTGATTACGCGCCCTTCCAGTGGAGCCCAGACGTCGGTGGTCCAGCGGCCATCCGGTGCCCGAGTCGGGCGCACCAGCGGCGCGTACCTGGTCTGTCGCACACCACCCAGATTCTCGAGGTTGAGGAAGATCCTGGTCCGGCCGAAGCGCCGCTCGCCGAGCGCGCCGACGATCAGGTAGGGGCGGCTGGTTCGCCGATAGGTCTGGTCCTCGAGCAGTTGCCGCCCGGTGTAATACACCTCGATGCCCAACCGTGAGCGGCCCTCGGCCTCGTACACCGCCACCAACCCCGCCGTGTGCCGGGGCGTCAGGGGGACGGAACGACGGACCCCGCCGTCGGTGGCCGGATCCGGCTCCATGGCATGCGTATAGGTATAGCTGGCGGTCACGCCGAGCGGCCCGTGGCGAAATCGCCCGACGAGGTCCGCGCCGTAGGTCCGCGTCGAACCCAGCGCGTTGACGAGTGCGCTCCCGCTCGCGTTCACCCGGAGCTGTACCGCGTGGTCCACTTCCGATCCGAAGAACGTCGCGTTGACCTCGAGAGGGCCCGCTAGCCCCTGAAGGTCCACCGAGGCGCTCCTCGCCCGCTCAGCGGAGAGCCCGATGAGCGGAGCGAGGCGGGAGAGTCCGGTCACCTCGGTCTCCTCGGTGAACGGCGTCGGCGCGAAAAAGCCGGACCCGGCGGAGGCGCGGAAGCTCCAGCCACGGCGCGGGGATATGAGGAGCGAGACGCGCGGGTTGAAGAACGTTCCATAGCGCGAGTGGTGATCCAGCCGCCCGGAGAGGGCGAGTGACACTCGGTCGGAGCCTACCAGCTCGGCGTGGAGGAAGCCGCCCGGGACGGTGAAGTTGAAGTCGAACTGCCTGAAGTCATCGCTCCGGTAGCGTTCCTCCTGGAGGGCGCCGCCGAGTACGACAATCGAGCGCCCGAGGTTCCGGCTGAGTGTCGCCTCGGTGAAGAGGGTGCGGTGGCGGTCGGGTTCCCGCACGTCGCCGAACCGATGGCGATGCCGCTGCGTCATCCCGGAAACGCGGACCGCGGCGAGCAGACGAGGGCCGACCGGAAACCGCGCCGAAGCGCCCGCGTCGATCCGCGTGGTGCGGAGCGCTTCGGAAAAAGCGGCGCCATCGGGCGCCGTCGCTCCCACCAGGGTACCGCCGTTGCGGTTTTCGACGGTGGTCCCGACCGTGACGAACAGACTGCGTCCCCCGGCATCGCTCCAGGAGATCCTGGGCCGAAGCACAAGTCGGTCATAACCGGGCACGTCGGTCCAGCCATCGCCGTCCCGATCGCGGCGCCCCTGCCGGTGCCAGCCGCCCAGCATGGTATAACCGGTGGCACCACCGAGGCGCCCTGCCAGGTACGCCACGGCATCGGTGCCGCCGAGGGTGGTGGCATTAAGCAGGGCTTCTCGCTGGGGTGGGTCGCCCGGGGCGGGCGGCGGGCGGGAAATCAGGTTGATCACACCGCCGAGGGCCGAGCTTCCATAGAGCGCCGACGAGGCGCCCTTGATGATCTCGACTTGACCCAGGTCCATCGGCGGCACTTGGAGCAGACCGAGTCCGCCGGCCTGGCCGTAGAGCGGGAGCCCATCCGCGAGCACCAAGGTGTATCGCCCGCGAAGGCCCTGGACGCGGACCACAGCACCGCCAAGGCTCGGCGAGGTGGTCTGGACCCTGAGTCCACCGGTCTCATTCAGCATCATCGAGATGTCGCCCGGCGTCATCAGGAGTTTTTCCTCCACTTCTTCCCGTCCCAGCACCTCCACGCGGAGCGGTTGCTCTTCGACTCGCCGGTGCGATCTGGTCGATTCGACGACGAGCTCCTCGAGCTCGGCCGGCTGCGGTTCGAGCTCGACCGAGAGCGTGGTATCGGTCGTGCCTTTGCTCAGCATCAGGCTCAGCGTGTCAGCCGTGTAGCCAATCGCCGACACCGCCAGGCGGTACGCGCCAGGTACCGGGAGGCGGAGGACACCGATGCCCTCCGCGTTGGTGGGCGCCGAGGTGGTACCGGTTTGGTGTGGCTGGGTGACGAGGCGGACACGGGCGCCGGGTAACCGCTTTGCATCACGAGTGACCACGACCATCACTCTGGCTGAGTCAGAGGTTTGGGCCACCGCGATCGTGGGCCCACGCGGGAGGGTCCACAGCGAAGCAAGCAGGGTAAGGATCATCGGAAGCGCCGGTTAGGTGGCGCCGCGTGATTCGCCGCGATGGCCTCGCACCTCGTAGCGAAGCTCCACCATACCGCTCTTGTAGGCTTTGACCTCCGCCAGATGGAGGGCGATGTCTCGGTCGAGCTTCTCGAAAAATGAGATTCCCTCGCCAATCAAGATCGGCAGGATCGAATAGCACACTTCGTCGGCCAGCCCGAGCCGAAGGCATTCGGCGGAGACGACACTGCCTCCAACAAACCAGATGGAGCGGAAGCTGGGCCGCAGCCGCCCATTCACGAGCTGCGCGAGATCGCCTGAGTAGAACTCGACGGTATCCCGGGTCCGCGGCAGCCGGCGACGAGTGAGCACGAAGGTGGGTTTGTCGCCGTACGACCACCCCAACCCTTGGGCTTCAAAACGAAGCGCGGTCTCATAGGTTCGTGAGCCCATGGCGTAGCAGTCGATCGTCTTGAGGAACGCCTCGGCGACTCCCGGATCCAGGGTCTCCCCGCCTGCGAATTCGTCTGAAGTCTCGAGCCAGTCGACGCTCCCGTCCTTGCGAGCGATGAAGCCGTCGAGGCTCGCCGCCATATGGATCGTTACGCGAGAATCCGCCAAGCGCGGGTGAGGTCGCAGCATCGTTGTTCCGGGGATGGATTAGAGTTTGGAGCCGGAGGTCGCCTGGAGCGCTCCCACCGCGACGGGGCATACCAGGATCCGGTCAGTTTGCCGATCGGAACCGACGTAGAAGTCGGCGGTCCCCACGTCGCGAAAGCCCGACTTGGCATAGAAGGCGCGAGCGCGTGGATTCCGTTCCCACACGCTGAGCCACAGGGTGCGGCCGGCCAGCTCGGCGGCCGCTGCATGTACGGCAGCCATCAGGCGCTGGGCCACTCCCTGGCCGTGCCGCGGGGCGTCCACGTAGAAGCGGTAGAGCTCGACGGGGGCCGGATCCGTCACACAGGGTGGCGGTGTCTGACGGCGTACTTGCGCGTAGGCTGCGAGGTCCGCCCCGGCCATCACAAGGAGGGTCACGTACCGAGGGTCGGCCAGCTCCCGGGTCTGCTGGGCGAGACCAAACGACGCCTCCAGATGGGCCGCCAGGTCTTCCGGTCGATTCTCTGCGGCGAAGGTGTGGGCGAAGGCTCGGGCCGCAAAGCTCGCGAGGATCTGGGCGTCAGCGAGCTGGCCGCGCCGAAGCTCAAGGGAGGCGCTTTCCATAGTATCCACGGCCGCAGTCTAACCCAACAGTATATTGAAGCGGTACCCACCGCGAGCCGTGCCCCACGTGTCCATCGAGACCGTCCGCACCGCCATCCTGAAGGGAGCTTGGAAGGCCGCGGCGCAATCCGCCCGGGACTCGCTCGCGGGGGGCGAGACGGCGGAGGCGCACGAGCTGCTCGGGCTCGCCTGCTGGTGGCTCAGCGACATCGAGACCCTCTTCGAATCCCGCGAGCGCGCCTACCGTCTCTACCTCGACCGGAACGAAGTGCGCCGCGCCGCGCGGATCGCCACCTGGCTCGACTGGGATTATCGCGCCTTTCGGGGGGCGCCGGCCGTCGCCAACGGCTGGCTCCGCCGTGCCCGTCGCCTCCTCGAGGGGCAGCACGACAGTATCGAGTACGGCTGGCTCCTGCTCCGGGAGGCCGACGCCAGACTGGCCACCGACGCGCGCGGGGCCGCCGCGGGTGCGGCCGAAGCCGTGGCGCTGGGACGGCGGCATCGCGACCCGGATCTCGAGTACATCGCGCTCTCGCTCGAGGGACTGGCCCGAGTTGCCGCCGGAGAGGTCAGCGAGGGAATGGAACAGCTCGATGAAGCGACCGCCGCCGTCGTGGCCGGCGAATTCACCGACCGGAGCGCCGCCGGTGTGGCCTGCTGCCACCTGATCACCGCCTGCGAGCTGGTGCGAGACTTCGACCGCGCCGGGCAGTGGTGCGGACGGGTGAAGGAGTACTGCGCGCGCTGGGATCATCCGCCGCTCTTCGCCGTATGCCGCACCCAGTACGCCGGGGTCCTGATTTCGAGCGGAGACTGGAAGGCCGCGGAACGGGAGCTCGACTCGGCCGTCGACGAGCTCGCGCGGCTCCGTCCGGGTTGGGTCTCCCTCGGCTCGCTCGGATTGGCCGAGCTGCGCCGCCGGCAGGGACGTCTGGAGGAAGCCGCGGAGCTGTTCGAGAAGTCCGCCACCAGCCCGCAGGGTGGCCTCGGCCTGGCGGCCATCGCTCTCGAGCAAGGGGTTCCCACCGAGGCGGAGCGGCTGGGGCGACGGGTGCTCCGGCAGGCGTCGCCCGGCAATCACACCGCGCGGGCGACCGCCCTCGAGCTGATGATCCTCGCCGCGGCCGCGAGTGGCCGTGCCGACACCGTTCGGGCCGAGCTGGACGAGCTCGAGCAACTCGCCGCGGGCGTCGAATCCGAAGCGATTCGGGCCAGTGCCCGGCTCGCGGCGGGGGCGGTGGCGGCCGCTCGAGGCGACACCTCCGCGGCCCGGACCGCCCTCGAAGATGCGGCAACCCGTTTCGATCGGGCCGGGCTGCCCTACGACTGCCTCCGAGCCCGCCTCATGCTCGCGGAAGAGCTCCAGACCGAGGGCTCCATCGTAGCCGCCGCGTCCGAGGCCGGTGCCGTCGTCAAACAGGCCCGGCGCCTCGGCGCGAAGACCCTCGAGAGCCGGGCGGCGGCGCTCGGCCATTCCGCCCGGCCCGGCGGGGCCCCCAGCTCGCTGACCCGCCGCGAGCGGGAAGTGCTGACCCTGGTCGCGCGGGGGTTGACCAACCGCCGGATCGCCGGCCAGCTGGGCGTAAGCCAACACACCATTCACCGCCACCTCGCCAACGTCTTCACCCGCCTGGGCCTTTCCTCCCGGGCGGCCGCGGTCGCCTTCGCGCTCCGGAACAACCTCGGCTGACCTGGCCCGTTCGGGCCATAGCGATGGCGTGGCCCATTCGAGGGAAGCGGCCGAAGCGCCGGTTCCCTATCGTGTCTCCACCCTCTTACCGGAGACCACGATGACCGCTGCGACCCGCATCACCAGCCTCCGCTACGTGATGATCGCCACCGGGGCGATCTTCGCGTTCGGGATCTACCCCCTCACCCAGCTCTGGCCCGCCGGCTGGGTCTGGAACGCCGGACAACCGTCCCACTACAGGATGATGATCATCGGCGTGTACTTCGTGCTGGGCTTGTGCCTGCTCGCGGCTTCGCGCGAGCCGCTGGCGAACCGGAGCCTGATCTGGTTTACCGTCTGGTCGAGTGTCCTGCACTCGGTGGTGATGGCGGTCGAAGCCGGCATGGACCCGCTGGAGCGAGGGCACCTGATCGGCGACGTTCCCGCCCTGCTGTTGGTGGGGATCGCCCTGGCGGCCCTGACGCCGAGGGCAGCGACCGTGACCGTGAGCCCGAGCGTGGGCGCGCGGCGGGCGGCATGACCTCGAGCTTACCATCTCTCACCGGAGCCGAACGATGAGCAATCGCAGCTATGCCCTCGCGGAGCGATTGGAGCGGGGCGCCCGCGCCCTGGCGGAGCTCGCCCGCGGGCTGACCGACGCCGAGTGGAACATGCGGGTGCCGGGCGAGCGGAAGGTGGGTGTGATCGTGCATCACGTGGCGAGCATGTATCCGCTCGAGATCCAGCTGGCGCGGACCCTGGCCGCCGGGAAGCCGGTGGAGCACGTGACCTGGGACGTGATTCACGCGGTCAATGCGCGGCACGCGCTCGAGAACGACGGCGTGACGAAGGAGGCGACGCTGGAGCTGCTGGCGCAGAACAGCGCCGCCGCCGCGGCGGCGATCCGGGCCTTCGGCGACGCGGAGCTGGATCGCGCGGCCCCGGTGTCGCTCAACGCGAACGCCCCGCTCACCTGCCAGTTCATGCTGGAGGACCACGCGATACGGCACAGCTACCATCATCTGGCCCGGATCCGGGGCGCGGTCCAGCGGCTGGGGGTCGCCGCCTAACCCGCGCCCAGCACGCACGACTATGTCGGGCTGGAGACCGAGGCGCTCGAGCCGGCGGCCGTTGGCCGCCGGGATCTCGTTGACGCAGGCAGAATCGGACGTAGTTTCCGACGCTGCCCCGTCGTCGCTTCCAGGAGGAGCGCATGCCTCGTTTTTACCACATTGCCGCGGCGTCCACTCTGCTCGCCGCCGCAACCGTTGGCTGGGCCCGGCCGGCACTGGCGCAGCCGACTACCTACTACGACTTCTGCTGGACTCCGGCCACCAAGCAGCTGGTGTACGTCAGCGCGCCGTTCCAGACCAGCGAACCGAGAAGTGCACTGGTCGCGGACGCGTTTAACGCATTCGTCAAGCAGCAGTTCGGGTATTCCGCCAACGACGGCCAGTGCTCGGTGGACCTGAATGCGACGGTGCGGGACAGCAAGCGGGCCCAGGTCCTCAAGCAGGCACAGAACGGCGAGGTCACGCCGGTGACCTTCACCTACACGCCGGCGGCCGCGCCGGCACCGGTGGCCTCGGCTCCAGCGACAGCGCCAGCGGTCGCCGGCAGCGCCAGCCTCGATCCCGGCAACCTCAAAGATCCCTGGTTGCAGAAGGCCAAGGACGAGCTCAGGGGCTCGAAGGGCTATTGCGAGACCAATATCCTGCTGCACCGGATTTTCGACTGCGATTGTTTTGCCCGTCTGGTCTTTCAGTTCCGGGTGGCCCACGCCGGCCAGTACAGGCAGAGCAACCGGGAGGAAGGGACCGGGTGGCCCGGATTCAGTAACGTCCTGATGGCGCCGGACTTCATCTGCACCGCCTGTCTCGAAGACGCGCGGCTCACCAAATACGTGCTCGACAAGATGATGGAGAACTCCTACCCGGCGCTTCAGGCGGGCCGGACCACTCCCGAAAAGGTGAAGGCCCGGGCCGACTGCGTCGCTCCGAAGTACATCGCCGAGTTCAAGGCGCATCCTCACGTCTTCGAGGAGCAGGGAAACTGGAACCGGGCGTCTGAGGGGTGCCGAGCTCCCTGAGCCGAGAGCTCAACCCTCCGGCGGCGCGCCAGTCGCCCTCGGCAGGCTCCACCCGCGCCGCAAGGCTGCGATCCGCATGGCGAAGCAGAGAGCGGCGCCCGTCAACGCGACCGGCGCGGCGGGAAGCGGGAGCCAGTGCCCCGCGACGACCACTGCGGCGCCGGCGAGCGCAGCCAGCGCGTAGAGCTCCGACCGCAGCACGGTCGGGATCTCACTGACCAGGAGGTCGCGCAGCATGCCGCCTCCGATCCCCGTCAGCATGCCGAGGAGCGCGGCGACGACGGGATGGAGCCCGAAGCCGAGCGCTTTCTCGGTACCCGAGACGGCGAAGAGCCCCAGTCCGGCCGCGTCGAACACCAGGATGGGCGTGCGCAGACGCTCGATGCCGGGGTGGCCCCAGAACGTGATCAAGCCGGCCGCTAGCGCCACCGTGACGTAGCGCCACCCGGCGAGCGCGGCCGGCGGCACGGCACCGATCAGCACGTCGCGGATCAGGCCTCCGCCAACGCCCGCGACGACCGCGAGCACGCACACCCCGAAGACATCGAGCCGGTACTTGACGCCCACCGCCGCGCCGCTGACGGCGAACACGGCCGTGCCGGCGAGATCGAGGGCGAGCAGGAGGGAGCCGGCCGGAACGGTCCCGAGCGGGGGATTCAGGTACTCGGGCGAAGAGACGATCAAGGCATCGCTTTCTGAGAATCGGTCGCGGCCATCACCCGCCGAACTGGTCCCCGTTCCCGCACCTGAGACTCCAGGGTTTGCCAGCCTCAGGGCATTTCAAGGAGTACCGGGCGCCAGGTCTTGGGGTCATTCACGAGTCCGTGCCGAGGGCTCACTACCTCCAGGCGAGTTGGCCGCACCCGAATAAGCATGAAGCCGTCACCGCGCGGGCCGTCTTTGTAGAAGGCCGCCCACTCTTCCTTCCAGTGCCGGGCCTTCTCGGCGGAGTCGGTGACCAGTGTCGCCGTCCCAAGCACTGTGACGTATTCGGCTGCGGCGGCGTTGAAGTAGAGCAAGGTGACGCGCGGATCCCGTCTGATCTCCGTAACCTTGCGGGTGAGGGGGTTCGTCGCAATCCAGATCGTGAAATCCGTCTCCGGGGCGAAGGGGTCCACGATTCGAGCCTGGGGCTGACCATCTTCACCAATGGTGACAAGAGTCGAGTAGCGGGCGGTCTGCATGACATCCTTCGCCGCGGCGATCACTTGGGCTCGCGGGAGCGCGCCGGGCGGCGCGACCTGCGCGGCGACAGCACTCGGGAGCCCCAATCCGAGCAGCAATACCGCGGCTCCGGTGGCCCTCATGGCCGAGCCTCCGTCTGGGTGGTGTGGCCTAACACCTGCGCTTCTGCTGCGGGGCATGGCGCCGCCGCCGCAGATACCAAGGCCAAAGATACGACCAATCTCAGGTCGTCCCAGGCACGAGCCCAAGCGAACCCACCACGCCGACACCCGCTGCGAAGGTCACTCCCGTGCCGAGCATCCCACGGATGACCCTCAGCGCCTTCGCGGCATAGTGACCTCAGGGAACTCGATAGCGTTCGAGGTGTTCGAGGTCGTCTGCGTCACGGCGAGCGAGATACAAGCTGCTGCTGCCGAAACCGAGGAGCCGCGTCCGGGGGGGCAGGACGATTTGGCCGCTCAAAGTGCCTTGGCGATCAAAGAGATCGGCCCTGGTAATCGGCTCGGAGGCTGGGTGGGTACGGACGACCCAGACGGTGCCGTCAGGGGCAACCCGCACGGCGTCCCGGCCAAGGAAGGGAGGCTTGGTGTCCGGGAAGAGCGGCTCGCCGCCTGTCTTGTGGAGTGGAGTGCGTCCGCCGACTGGAGGGGTTCCCCCGCCTTGGGCTGGACGACTGGCATTGCGCGGATCACGAACCTCATCGAGAAAGGCGGCTCGGTCGGCTGCGGTGATCCGGAGCGGGACATAGGGAACCGAGGGACCATCGGTTCGCTGGCGGCCAGCAATCCAGGAGAGGCGATAGGGCGATGGCTGAGCCAGGGCAATGCGGCCATCACCGGCCACCGCCCACTGGGCACGAGGGGGCCAGGCGCGCGGTCGTATGACAGCATCCTTGCCGTGCAGCTCGGGAACGAGCGAGAGCATGGATTCATCGAGCGGATAGGTCGCTACCGTATCGAGAGCGCCCGTGAGGTGATCCCAGCGGACGATGGGAACCAGCCGAGTCTCGCCTGGCCGCAGAGGACCTGGCAGCTGCTCAAAATAGATCCGCCCTGCCTTGTCGGTACCGCGAGCATCCCAGGCTGCGCTGAGCGCGAGCAGGTGCTGGGGTCTACCGCGGCTGGTCGGCGATACGGCCCGGATGATCTGACCTGTCGGGCCAAACTCCAGGAACCGTGCATTGCCTGGATCCAGCAGCAGCGTGCCCCCATTCGCTATCGCGAGGAGGGTGCCAGGCCGAGCGTATTCGGCCGGGCCGGCACCCTCGCGGCCCACGCGCCGGACCGTCTGCCCGGCAAGGTCCGCGATCACAACCGCGCGATCCCGGTCATCACTGATGAGAATGCGCCCATCGCGCAATTCCCGCATCCCAGCGATATGGGCGAAGTCATGGGACAGGACCGCTGTGGGTGCGCCGAGAGATCTAACCCCCTGTCCGTAGAGCGAGCAGGCGATCGTTGCAAGGAAGCCGCAAAGTAGCGGAGCGCGCACGCCTTCTCCTCGTGAACACTGTGCTGAAGATGCCCCGGGGGGAGACAAGGTCGCGGAGTGATAGGCGAATTCGGCGGCACCGACCCGCTCGCCCAGCAGTAAACCCACTAGCGAGCCGATCAATCACTGCGACTTCGCGGTCATGCGAAGGCCGCCCGGATTCCCAGGTGCCTCGACGGCAGTACGGAGAATGACGCCTTGCAGTCGCTTCCTCAACCGGACCCGCCACATCCAGTAGAGCAGCACAATGAGCGGGAAGATCCCTAGCGCAGCGAGCAGCGGGGGGAAACGCAAAGGTCTGGGCAGGAACTTCACCTGTCCAAAGAAGAACGAGCCCGACGCAATGAACAGTCCGAAACACATGCGCCAGAGGTGACGCGCGAGTCGACGAGTTCCCGTAATGGCGCCCGCACGAAGCAGGCGCCAGTCGCCGATGGCGGCGAGGAGTGCGACTGTGCCGACGAAGAAGATCATCGGGGTCGGAACCCCCCTGACCGGGTTATTGAGGGCCATTGCGCCGAAGCTGAGCTGGGTCAACGCCAGGCCGAGCGCTACGAACATGAGCGCGAGGTTGACGGCTTGGACGTGGCGACCGGCGAGCGGCCTGACGGTCGTGAAAGCGGTGAACACGAGATAGGCCGTGAAGGCCCCCCCGATCACGGACCCGTAATTGCGTTCATAGAGGGCGATTCCGGCGGCGAAGATCCCTCCGGTGATCATGGCGACTACGAAGAGGATCCCCGCGCGGCGGTGGGTGCGTCCCCCCTTCGCGACCACAATGGCGAGGGTACCGCTGGCTAGGCCCAGCAGCCCCCCGCCGAAATGGATGACGAGCGCCAGCCAGAGGGCGCCTGACGAGGTGGCGATCGTGACATGGGTACCGGATGCCGTCATGGGTCCCGCCGTTGGGGATGGGATTCCTATGGGTATCCCATACGGCGCCCAACCCGCCTGGTTTCAGCCGACTACCGGGACTGACCCCACTGCGGGTTCTTCAGGCAGCGCACCGAGAGGATCAAGGAGAAGAGCCCGGTCACCCCGACCGCGAGGAGCATCCAGACGAAGAGGTAGTCTCCCCGGGCCCGGGCCAGCTCGTTCTCGATGACTTTTCGCGCCAGAGCCATATGGAGGAAGGGCATCCCCAATGCAATCAGCGATCCGACCAGCATGATGATGTACCCCGACTTCCGTCCGGCGAGCGCCAGGGCGCCGTACAGCCAGAGGCTCAGGACCGGTATCACCACCGTGCCATTCTTGATCCCTCGCACGGCCATGCCGCCCTCGCGGAGGATGTCGTCCGTCATGTGAAAGATCAGAAAGACGATCGAGAGCAGCGACGCGATGGTCAACATCGTGCTGCGTTTCATGTCGCGTACTCCTGCTGAGGGCCGGTGTGTGTTGCCATATGGGTATCCCATATGAGGCTAGCACCGGACGGCGGATCACGCAATCGGGGTCGCGGAGCTGCCGGCCTGCTGCTTCCAGCGCTGCTCGTCGACCCCCTTCACCAGGAGCCAGAGCACCATCACCAGGGCCCCGATGACGCCGACGCCCACGATCCAGGATTCCAGCCG
>DATCWE010000128.1:0-16205 GCA_036566495.1 Gemmatimonadales bacterium
GCCGATGCCGGCCTGCAGCGGGTCTGCCTGGTGACCGGGCCGGCGCCCAATCCGATCCGCGACTACTACCTCGGTGCGGGCCGGCCGCAGCGCGTGACGGTGGAGTTCGCGGAGCAGGCCAGCCCGCTGGGCACCGCCGACGCGGTGCTGGCGGCAGAAGCGTTCGCCGCCGGCCAGCCCGTCCTGGTGCTCAACGGGGACAATCTGTATCCGCGCAGCGCGCTCGAGGCGCTGCGGCAGCTGCCCCGCGCGGGACTGCTCGGGTTTCGCCGCGCCACCCTGCTGCGCCGGGGGAACATCCCCGCGGAGCGGATCCTGGCTTTTGCGCTGATCGCGACGGACACCTCGGGCCTGCTCACCCGCATCGTCGAGAAGCCGGGTCCGGCGGAAGCAGGCCGCTTCGGCGCCGACCCACTGGTGAGCATGAACGCCTGGCTGTTGCCGCCCACCATTTACGCTGCGTGTCGCGCGATCGCCCCCTCGCCCCGCGGAGAACTCGAGCTGCAGGACGCGGTCCGCTATTGCCTGGAGCAACTCGGCGAGCGCTTCCAGGTGATTGAGTCAGGAGAGGGCGTGCTCGATCTTTCCCGGCCCGAAGACATTCCGGAAGTCACCGCGCGGCTCCGCCACAGTGAGGTACGACCCTGAGCGCCCACCGGTCGGAGCGCACCGCCGGCCTGCTGGCCCGGGTGCGCGCGGCACTGGGCGACCCTGACCCTGCCGGAATGCGCGGCTGGCTGGTGCCCGGGCGCATCGAGGTGCTCGGCAAGCACACCGACTATGCGGGAGGACGCAGCCTCGTGTGCGCCACGGAACAGGGGTTCTGTTTCCTGGCGCGTCCCCGGCCGGAGCGCGTCCTCCGGGTCATCCTTGCGGCAACCGGCGAGCGGGTCGAGCTGCGGTTGGAGCCGACCCTCCCGATTCCCAGCGGGATCTGGACGGCGTATCCGGCCACGGTCGTACGGCGGCTCGCGCGGGACTTCGGGCCGCTTTCTCAGGGCCTCGAGCTGGCACTCGCGAGCGATCTGCCCCGCGACGCGGGACTCTCCAGCTCCGCCGCTCTGGTGATCGGCGTCGCACTGGCCGTCGCGGGAGTGAACCGGCTGGAGGAGCTGCCCGCCTGGCGCACGGCCTTCCCGAGCCGGGAAGCGCTGGCCGGGTATCTGGGCGCGGTGGAGAACGGCAAGGCGTTCGGCGGCTTCCCCGCGGACTTCGGCGTCGGCACGCTGGGAGGGACCCAGGACCACACGGCCATTCTCTGCGCACAGCCCGGGATGCTCTCGCAGTACGGCTTCGCGCCGGTCCGCTTCGAGCGCGCGGTCCACTTCCCGTCCGACTACCTGCTGGCGGTGGGAGTGAGCGGAGTCGCGGCGGCCAAAAACCGCGGAGCGCTCGCGCTGTACAACGCCCGCGCGGAGGCGGTTGAGCTGCTGCTCGGACTCTGGCGAAGCCGGACCGGCCGGAACGACGCAACCCTGTTCGCCGCGCTCGACGGCGATCCGGAGGCGCGGCAGCGTCTGAGCGGCTGGTTGCGCGGCCACCCCGACGAAGCGCCGCTGCGGGCCCGGTTGGAGCAATTCGCGGCCGAGTGCGAGGAAATCATCCCGGGCGTGGGTGATGCGCTGGAGCGGGGAGATGTCGCCGGGTTAGGACCCCTGGTGGACCGCTCTCAGGCAGGCGCCGAGCGTGGCCTCGGCAATCAGGTCGCCGAGACCATCCAGCTGCAGCGCAGCGCGCGCCGGCTTGGCGCGGTGGCGGCCTCCGCCTTCGGAGCCGGATTTGGCGGCAGCGTCTGGGCGATGGTGCCGCGGAACCAGGCCGACCGTTTCCTGCGGGACTGGAGCGCGGGCTACCTGAGCGAGTTTCCGGAGCACCGGCGCGCCGCCGAGTTCTTCACGACCACGCCGGGTCGCAGCGCCGCGGAGCTCGAGAGCTCGGCACTCAGGGATTGAGGGGCGCCCGGCTCGGCGGCACGAAGACCGCCGGCAGATTGAGCTGCAGCATCAGCCGGTTGAACGCGGCGAGCTCGACCGCCTCGAGCTGCTGCAGCCGGCGAATCTGCTCGGCTACCTGCGCGGTAAAGGCGGCGATCATTTCACCATGTTGCCTGGTCGGCGGGTAATCTCCCACCTGGACCTGGGAATTGATGGTCAGCAGCTGGTTGTAGAGCTTCATGGGCTGATCCAGCGAGCATTGGTCGACGTGGCAGCCGACCTCGTACAGCTCCGCCCGAATGGCTTCGAATCTCTTGCGGAGCGGCGTCGCGGCCGAGTCAACCCGGGCGGCGAAGGGCTGGTCCTTGGCCTGGCGGCTGCGCTGGTCGAGCTGCGCCTGGACGTCCTCGATGCGCAGCGCCGACTCCGCCACCTGGGTGATCTGATCGCGGGTCCGCATCACGGCGTCAAACTGTGCGGCCAGCTCGGCCCTGGTCGTGCGAACGCGCGGATCGGCGCCGAGCGTGAAACGCCGCGTAAGCGTGTCCCTCCCGGCGATGAGGCGCACAGTGTAATCGCCGGGAAGCGCCAGCGGCCCCTCGAGGGTTCCCTCGTCGACCAGGGTGTTCTTCAGCCGCTTGGCCCCGGGGTAGCGCAAGCTCCACACGAACCGATTGCTGCCCGGGCGCGCCGGGACGACCGAATCGGCCGGCTCGTAGACGACGCTGTCCTTGAGCGCCGAGCGCAGCTTCCGGCCGATCGAGTCCGCCGCGCTCCGCGGCGCGGAATCGGCCGGCGGCGCCTCGCTGCTGTAGCTGCGGATCAGCCGGCCGCCGCCCTCGAGGAACTCGAGGGTGAGCTTCCCGGCCGGTGCGGTGCGCAAGTAGTAGTCGATGGAAGCCCCACCCGGCGGATTCTGGCCTGCGGTAAGGCTGCGACCGCCACCCGAAAACCAGCGCACCGCCGGCGCAGGCTGAAAGAGGTACGCCGCCCGCGCGGTGACCGAGTCGCTGAGCTGCCGCAGCAGCCCGATGTTATCGATCACCCAGAAGGAGCGCCCGTGGGTGGCGGCCAGCAGGTCGTTCTCGTGCACCCGCAGATCGCGCACGCTGACCCGCGGCAGGTTGAGCTGCAGGGTTTCCCAGTGCCCGCCGTCGTCGAACGACACGTACACGCCGGTTTCGGTGCCGGCATAGAGCAGGCCACGCCGGACCGGATCCTCCCGAATCGTCCTGGTGTAGGCTCCCGTGGGGATACCGCTGGTGATGCGCGTCCAGCTCTTGCCGTAGTCCGTGGTCTTCCAGAGATAGGGCCGAAAGTCATCCTGCTGATAGCGGTTGGCCGCCACGTACGCGACCGCGGGGTCGAAATGGGATGGCTCGATCCGCGCCGTGCGCGTGAACCTGCCATAGGCGGGCGGCGTGACGTTCTGCCAGCTGGCTCCCCCGTCGCGCGAAACGTGCAGCAGTCCGTCGTCGCTTCCCGCCCAGAGCAGCCCACGGGTCAGGGGCGATTCGTTGAAGGCATATATGGTGGCGTACCATTCCGCGCCCGTCATTTCGCCGTGGATGGGGCCACCGGTGCGCTCGAGCGTCTTCGGATCGTGCACGGTGAGATCCGGTGAGATCTTCTCCCAACTGGCCCCTTCGTCGCGAGAGCGCATCACATACTGCGACGTTACGTAGAGCGTGCTCGGGTCGTGCGGGGACAGCAGGACCGGGAACGTCCACTGGAAGCGGTACGGGATGTCCGCGGCGGCCCATCCGTCGTAGTTGCCCAGCCAGACCGAGATGTCGCGCTCTTGGCGGCTGGCGCGGTCGACGCGAGAGAGGAACCCCGTGTAACAGCCACCGTAGGTGACGTTGGGGTTCCGGGGATCCACGGCGATCGTGGCGTTCTCGCACCCCGCCACCGGGAAGTAGTCGCGCTCCCCGATCACCCCGTCGTCCGAGCGGGACGCGATGGATACGGTGGAATTGTCCTGCTGCGATCCGTAGATCCGGTACGGCCACTGGGTGTCGGTGGTGACGTGGTAGAACTGCGCCGTCGGCTGGTTGTAGATGCTCGACCAGGAGGTGCCTGCGTCGAAGGAAACCGTCGCCCCCCCGTCGTTGCCGTTGATAAGCCGCCGGGAATCGCGGGGATCGACCCACATGATGTGCGTATCGCCGTGCGGCACCCGCACCACCGAGAACGTCTTCCCGCCATCCACCGAGCGCCACACCTGGAGGTTCATCACGTACACCGTGTTCTCGTCCGTGGGATCGGCGGTCACCGCAGAGTAGTACCAGGCCCGGACGTGGAATTTGGGGTCGTCACTGGTGCGGGCCCAGCTGTCGCCGCCGTCATCGGAGCGAAAGATGCCGCCGGAAGAATCCGGCGCCTCGATGCTCGCGAAGATGCGCCGCGGGTTGGCCGGCGAGACGTCGAGACCGATCTTCCCCAGGGGCCGTTCGGGAATTCCGGGATTGAAGGTCAGCTCCCGCCAGGTCTCCCCGCCGTCGCTCGACTTCCAGATCCCGCTGCGCCCGCCGCCCGCCAGCATCGACCAGGGTGTCCGCTGGAACTTCCACATCGAGGCATACAGGATTCGCGGATTCGACGGATCCATGGACAGGTCGTTCGCGCCGGTGCTGTCATCGATGAACAGCACCCTTTTCCAGCTCCGGCCGCCGTCGACCGTGCGGAAGACCCCTCGCTCCGCGTTGGGTCCGAAGGCATGTCCCATCGCGGCCACGAATACGCGGTCGGGATCCCGGGGGTCGATGACGACATCGGCGATCTGCTGCGTATCGCCCAGGCCCAGCGAGTGCCAGCTGTCGCCGCCGTCGGTGGAGCGGTACACCCCGGTGCCGTAGGTGAGGTCTTCGCGGAGCTGCGATTCGCCGGTGCCGACATAGATGACGTTGGGATCCGAGGCCGCGACCGCGATCGCGCCGACCGAGGAGATGTCCGACTTCCCATCGGTCAGGTTGCGCCAGGTCTGGCCGCCGTTGCTGGTCTTCCACACGCCGCCGTTCACCGCGCCGAAGTAGAAGACCATCGGCTTGGTCGGATCACCGGCCACCGCGTCCACCCGGCCGCCGCGAAAGGGACCGACCAGCCGCCAGCGCAAGGCCTTGAACCGCGACGAGGTCGCGGAAGGGCTGGAATAGAGCGACGAATCGTAGGGAGCAGCATTGAGCAGCGTCGGATCCGTCGCGCGTTCGGTGGGCCGGGGCGGGCGCTGGGGGGCAGCTGTTGCCGGAAACCTCAGCGCTCCCGCGAGCGCAACGGCTGCAAGGCCTACACGTCGCATAGCTTCACCGCCTCCGCGAGCGAGGTGAGCGGGTCCCGGGTGGGCACGAATTCGTGGGCCAGGTATCCCGCGAATCCCAGGTCCGCGATGGCCTTGCAAACGGTTCTCCAGTTGAGCTCCTGGGTGTCGTCCAGCTCGTGGCGGCCGGGGACGCCTCCGGTATGAAAATGACCGAGATGCGGGAAGTTGGTCCGGATGGTCCGGATGACGTCGCCCTCCATGATCTGCATGTGGTAGATGTCGTAGAGCAACTTGATGCGCGGGGAAGCCACGCCTTCCATCACCCGGACGCCGAACGCGGTGTGATCACCCATGTAGTCCTTGTGATCCACTTTGCTGTTGAGCAGCTCGACGCAAATCGTGACGCCGTGGCGTTCAGCGGAAGCCTTGACCCGGCTCAGCCCCGCGATGCAATGCTCGACCCCGGCTGCTTCCCCCAGGCCCTTCCGGTTCCCGAACATCGCGATCAGGTTCGGCACTCCCGCCGCCGCGGCGAGCGGGAGCGTTCGCTCCAGTTCGTCGACGAGCAGATCGTGTTTGGCGGGATCGTTGAACCCGCTGGTCAGGAAGTCCCCGCGGTTGGTCGGGTACCCCATCGAGCAAACCAGGCCGGCATCCCGCACCACGGGCCACTGCTCGGGCTGCAGCAGGTCGATGGCGGCGAGGCCGAGTTTCCGGCATTCCCGCGCGAAGTCGGCCAGGGGGATCTTGGAATACGGCCAGTAGGAGACCGACTGCTTCAGGCGGCCGGGAGGACGGGAGGACGGGAGGACTGGGGGCTGAGGTTCCTTCCTGAGCAGCACAGCGCCTGCTCCCAGCAGCGTGCCAACGGCTTCTCTCCGCTTCATCGGACTCATCCCTGAAATCTGTGGATCAAAAGGTCAAAGACCGTAGATACCGATAACTCGCCCGAGCGCTGGCGAACACATCGCCCGGCGTCTCGTCTTGCTCGTAGAAGTAATGCCGCATCCCGGCCAGCTGGGCCCGGCGGAAGATACGGCGAAAGTCGATGGTGCCCTTGCCGACCTCGGTGAAGAACTTCCGCGGCGTAGCATCCATGTCCTTCACGTGCACGAGGGGAAAGCGACCGGGCCAGCGGGTGACATAGTCGAGCGGATCCTTGCCGCCCTTGGTCATCCAGTACAGATCCAGCTCGAGCTGGACCAGGTGCGGATCTGTAGCGGAGAGCAGGACGTCGTAGGGCACCGCACCCTCGAGGGGCGTGAACTCGACGTCGTGATTGTGGTAACAGAACTGGATCTGGTGCTTGCGGGCGGTCTCCCCCGCGCGATTGAGCGCCGCGACGGTCCGCTTCCAGGCGTCGAGCGTGCGCCGTTCATTCTCGGGGACCGACGCGACCACGATGTAGCGCTGCCCGACGATGGCGGCCTGCTCGAGCGTGCGCTCCGCATCGGCCAGTAGGGCCTGGAGCGCCACCTGGCTGGATGGCGCGCTCAAACCATGGCGGTCGAGCATGGCGCGGACGGCTTGAGGTGTGCCGGCAGGATACCCGACGAATTCCACCTCCCGGAAGCCGATCTCGGCCAGCCTGGCCAGCGTCCCCTCGGGATCCCGGCCAAGCTCGCGTCGTACGGTATACAGCTGGATGCCGATCCGATCGAGTTTGTTTGAGCGAGCCGGGAAGAACGGAGCGAGCGCGCTGCCGGCAAGTGCCCCCAGGAAATCCCTTCTAGAGCTCATTGCGCTTCATGCTCGCGACCGCGAAGTCCGCCGCTCGCGCCGTCAGCGCCATGTAGGTGATCGAGGGATTCTGGTTGGCTGACGAGGTCATGCACGCCCCATCGGTGATGAAGACGTTCCGCGCATCCCAGACCTGGTTCTGGCCGTTCAGGACCGAAGTCTTGGGATCCCGTCCCATGCGAGCGGTTCCCATCTCGTGGATGCACAATCCGGGCGCCAGGTGGTCGTTATAGGTGCGAATCTCACTCGCGCCGGCGGCTTCCAGCATCTCCACGGCGGTCTTCTGCATGTCTTCCAGAATCGCCAGCTCATTGGGTCCCCAGGTGCATTGCACCTTGAGCGCCGGGACACCCCACTTGTCCGCCAGGCTGGGGTGGAGGGCGATGAAGTTGTCCTCCCGCGGTAAGCATTCTCCCCATCCCCCGATGGAAAACCGCCAGGGACCGGGCTCGGGCTCCCGCAGCAGGGCCTGTTTGAATTCGGCGCCGAAGCCCGCTCGCGGGCGCGGTGCGCTGCTGCGGCTGCCGCCGCCCTGGAAGCCGTAGCCGCGGAGGAAGTCGGGGTGCCGGTCCTTCACGTTGCGGAAGCGGGGGATGTAGATGCCGTTGGGACGCCGGCCGTAGGAGGTCCGGTCCTCCATTCCCGGCAGGGTTCCTCCGGCGCCGGCGCCGAACACATGATCCATCACGTTCCGGCCCAGCTGCCCGCTGGAATTGCCCAGCCCGGTGGCGAAGCGCGGGCTCTTGGAGTTGAGCAGAATCCGGGCGGACTCGAGGGCGGATGCACAGAGGAAGATCAGGCGCGCACGGAACTCGAGGGGCTGCAGCGTGGTCGCGTCGATGACGCGCACCCCGGTCGCGCGATCCCTGCCTTCGTCATAGATGACGCTGTGGACCACGCTGTGGGGCCGTAGCGTCATCCGGCCGGTGCGACGGGCGGCCGGCAGGGTGGAGCCGATGCTCGTAAAGTAGGAATGGGTGATGCAGCCGCGCTCGCAGGGTCCGCAGTAGTGGCAGGCCGCGCGGCCGTTGTGATTCTCGGTGAGGATGGCCACGCGGCCGATAGTGAGCACACGGTCGCGGCCCCACTTCTCCCGCAGCTTGTCGCGCACGTGGGTTTCCACGCAGCGCAGCTGCATGGGGGGCAGGAAGCGGCCGTCAGGCAGCTGAGGCAGCTGTTCAGCCTGCCCGCTGATCCCGACGAAGCGCTCGACGTAATCGTACCAGGGGGCGACATCGGCGTAGCGGATCGGCCAGTCGACCGCAATCCCGTCCTTCAGGTTGGCCTCGAAATCCAGATCGCTCCAGCGATACACCTGGCGGCCCCACATGATGGAGCGCCCGCCGACGTGACGACCCCGGATCCAGTGAAACGGCTTGTCCGCGTCGAACTCGTAGGGGTTCTCGCGGTCGTTGACGAAGAACTTGGAGCCCCACTCGTCGCAGGCGTAGCACAGTTTCTGGATGTATTGGTCCCGCTCCAGCGCCTGGCGGTCGCCGCGACCCCGGAAGCGTACCTCCCAGGGCTGCACGTGCTCGACGTAGTCCGTGGCGGGATCGATGTCGCGCCCGGCTTCCAGCACCAGGGTGCGCAGCCCGCGCTCGGCCAGCTCCTTGGCAGCCCACCCGCCACTGATCCCACTGCCGACGACGATGGCGTCCCAGCGCTCGTCCTGGGGCGGCTTCATCGCGCACCCCCCAGGGGAATACAGCCGTCGAATCGACCCGGGATGATGGGCGTCGTGTTGACGATCGCGGCAATGGGCTTGGCAGTGAGAAACCCGAAGATCAGCTGGTGCTTGATCCGCTGATAGGAATCTCCCGGGGTGCCGGGGTCTCCCACCGCCGCGTCCACCGTCGCCAGGAACGCCAGCCGGCCGGCGGGCTCCAGCTCGGCGAAGGGCCTGCCCTGGGCTTCCCGGCATTTGGCGTCCAGGGCCTCCAGTCCGGCGAGGAGCTGGAGCCGCTCCGCCTCGGGATACCACTCCGCCAGCAGCAGGTCCACGAACTCCGGCGCGCCGACGTCGAGCGCTCCCGGCGTATCGGTGCGGGGCAGGATGGTGTCGGCAAGTGCGCGAACCTGCGCCAGCTGGGGCGCGGAGAGGACGCGCCCCGCGGCGCCTTCCGCGAGGCGCTGATGGAGACCGCGACCCAGGGACCAGCGCTCGCGGGCGGACAAGGGAACCAGCAGCGGGGCCAGGGCCGTCGTGCTCAGGAAGCGAAGGACGTCGCGACGATGCATAGGACCTCCTGGCTCGAACCTAGGTCTTCGGCGGAGGCCCGTCCAGTTGGCGGCGCCCCGCTTACGCCGCTGGTTCCGGTTCCGTACGTTACCGACCCGTGCCGATCGTCGAATTCATCCAGGTCAGCAAGCGCTTCGGGCCGCTGCGTGCCGTCGATGACGTCTCGTTCGAGATTCGGCGGGGCGAATTCTTTTCGCTGCTGGGCCCCTCGGGGTGCGGCAAGACGACCACGCTGCGGCTGCTCGCCGGTTTCGAGGAACCCGAGCCGGGTGGCGAAATCCGGGTGGCCGGAATCTCGATGCACGGCAAGCCGCCCTACGAACGGCAGCTGGGGATGGTCTTCCAGAGTTACGCGCTGTTCCCCCACCTCAGCGTCGAGCGCAACGTGGCCTATGGGCTGGAGCGCCGGCATCTTCCCAGGGCAGTGATCGCGGGGCGGGTCGCGCGGGCCCTCGAGCTGGTGCGACTCCCCGCCGCCGAGTTCGCTGCGCGACGCCCCACCCAGCTCTCCGGCGGACAGCGCCAACGAGTCGCGCTTGCCCGCGCGCTGGTGCTCGAGCCCGAGATCCTGCTGCTGGATGAGCCGCTCGGCGCCATCGATCTAAAGCTCCGCAAAGCCATGCAGCTCGAGCTGAAGCAGCTCAATCGGGCGCTGGGCATCACCTTCGTCTACGTCACCCACGACCAGGACGAGGCGCTCAGCATGTCGGACCGGATCGCGGTGATGGATCAAGGGCGGCTGGTACAGCTTGGCACCCCCGCCGAAATCTACGAACGACCGCGCACGCCCTTCGTGGCCGGGTTCATCGGGGAATCCAATCTGCTCGACGCGGGCGAGGGGCGCCGTGTCGCGGTGCGCCCGGAGCGGATCGAGCTGCGGGACCCCGGCGACCCGGCGGCGGGCCTTTGTGGGCTGCCCGGCACGGTGGACGAGGTGATTTACCTGGGCGAGCGAATGCGGATCCTGGTGCTGGTCGCCGGAGGCACGCGCGCGTCCGCGACACTGCAGAACGAGGGGCAGCTCGCGCGGCCGCTGCGCTGGAGTCGCGGCGATCCAGTGCTGTTGTGTTGGCGGCCCGAGGACGCCAGGACGCTGGAGGACGCGTGAGGCGGCTCCCCACCTGGCTCCTGCTGGGACCGGGCACCCTGTGGCTGGGAGCATTCTTCGTCGTCCCGATGCTGCTGGTGCTCGCCGCGAGCTTCCTGCAACGGGGGGTCTACGGCGGAGTGGAGCCCGGGTTCACCCTGGAGCACTACCGGCGCTTTCTCGATCCCCTCTACGTGCGGGTGCTCTGGCGCACCGCACTCTGGGCCGGAGGAGCCACCGTCGCCTGTCTCCTCCTGGGCTATCCCGTCGCCTGGGTCATCGCGCGAAGCCGTCGCTACCGCCAGCTGCTGCTCTTGCTCGTCGTGCTGCCGTTCTGGACCAGTTTCCTGGTGCGGACCTTCGCGATGATTTTCCTGCTGCGGGACACCGGACTGGTCAATTCGCTGTTGCTGCGTGCCGGGCTGGTCCGGGAGCCGCTCACCCTGCTCTACACTCCGTTCGCGGTGCTGCTGGGGCTGGTCTATGGCTTCCTCCCCTTTATGGTGCTGCCGATCTACGCGTCGCTCGAGAAGCTCGATGGCGCCCTGCTGGAAGCGGCCGAAGGCCTGGGCGCCCGGCCCGCGGCGCGATTCTTCACCGTGATCCTGCCGCTTTCCCTGCCTGGCGTCATTGCCGGCTCCCTGCTGGTATTCGTTCCGGCGCTCGGATCCTTCGTGACCTCCGACCTGCTGGGAGGGGCCAAGCAGGTGATGATCGGCAATCTGGTGCAGAATCAGTTCACCACGGCCCGCAACTGGCCGTTCGGTTCCGCGGCCTCTCTTGTGGTCATGGCGCTGGTCCTGGTCGCGGTCGGGCTTGCGCTCCGGCTGCGCGACCGGGGTGCGGCCCAGGGCCTGGCCCCGTGAAGCGGGCGGTGGTGTGGCTGGCCGCGATGGTCTACCTCCTGCTGCACCTTCCGGTGCTGGTGCTGGTGGTCTTCAGCTTCAACGCTTCGAAGTACTCGGTGAGCTGGACCGGATTCACGCTCGACTGGTACCGCCGCCTCGCCGGCCGGGACGATCTCTTGCGCGGCCTCCGAACCAGCCTGCTGGTGGCCGGGCTGGCGACCCTGATCGCCACGGTGCTGGGGACGCTGCTCGCGCTGGCTCTGGCGCGACGGCGCTTTGCCGGCCGCCGGGCGCTGGAAGGATTGCTCTATCTCCCGATCGTGACGCCGGAGATCGTTGCGGGAGTCTCACTGCTGGTGCTGTTTGTCGCGCTGGGCGTTCCGCTGGGGATCGGCACGATCACGATTGCGCACGTGGCCTTCAACATCGCTTTCGTCGCCGTGGTCGTGCGGGCCCGGCTGGCCGGCATGGATCACAGCCTCGAGGAGGCGGCGCTCATGCTGGGAGCCGACGAGCTGACCGCCTTTCGCACCGTCACGGTGCCCCTCCTCTGGCCCGGGATTCTGGCCGGGGCGCTGCTGGCGTTCACCATGTCCTTCGACGACTACGTAATCACTTCGCTGGTGGCGGGAACCGGCTCCTCCACCCTGCCGATCGTGGTGTACAGTATGGTGCGCCGCAATGTCGAGCCCACGGTCAACGCGATTAGCACCCTCATCCTGGTCGTCACCTCGGTGCTCATCTGGCTGGCCAACCGGCTGATGCGGGAACGTCCCCTGGCCACGGTCCGGGGCTGATGGGGTCTTCCCTGTCGCGGCGCGGCTTTCTCGAAGGGCTGCTGGGCCTCGCCCTGGCCGAGGGATGCGGCCGGTCCCGATCCGCCGCGCCGCGCGCCGGGTCCGCCGAGCTGGGCCCCATCGAGCGAGAGCTCAACATCTACAACTGGTCCGACTACATCGCGCCGGAGCTCATCCCGCGCTTCGAGCGCGAATTCGGAGTGCGGGTTACTTACGACACCTTCGAGAGCAGCGAGGAGATGGTCGCCAAGCTGCAGGCGGGCGCGCGGGGCTACGACCTCGTGGTGCCGCCCACCTACGCCGTCACCGCGCTCATCGCCGCGGGGCTGCTCGCGCCGCTGTCGCCGCGTTATCTGACCAACCGCGGCCAGCTCGCCCCGGTTTTCCGCGGGCTGCCGCACGATCCGGGCGACCGCTACACGGTGCCCTGGCAATGGGGCATGACCGGCATTGCCTGGCGAACCGATCTGGTGAGCCCGCCCCCCGACGGCTGGGGCGTGTTCCTGGAGCCGCGCTGGCGCGGCAAGATGACCATGCTGGACGATCCCCGCGACGTCATCGGCGCGTTCCTGCGGCTGCGCGGGCGCTCGATCAACTCCACCAGCCCTCCCGAGCTCGACGCGGCGCGGGCGGATGCGGTCGCCGCCAAGAGCAACCTGAAAGCGTATCTCTCGGCGCCGGTGAAAGGCCAGCTGATCGCGGGGGATGTCTGGCTGGCGCAGCTCTGGAACGGTGACGCGGCCCAGGCGGCGCGGGAGCAGCCGGCCCTGACTTGGATGCTGCCCAAGGAGGGCAGCACGCTCTGGATCGACTCGCTCGTGGTGCCCGCCGCGGCGCCGCACCCCCGCGCCGCGCACGAGTTCATCAATTTCATCCTGCGTCCGGAGGTTGGCGCCGCGATCTCCAGGGCAACGGGGTACGGGACGCCGAATCAGGCCGCCATGCCGCTGCTCGAGCGGCCGGTGCCGTATCCGTCTGCGAACGAGCTCGCCCGGCTCGAGATCCAGGAAGATCTCGGCCGGGCGAGCGCGCTGTGGGACGAAGTGTGGACCCGCGTCAAGACGGCCTGATTTTACATCTTGTGCACCGCGAAGCCGTCGACGTGCACATCGAGGTTGTGGTTCATTCGGATCCCGATGATTCCGACGGTCCCTCCCGTGGCGTTCATCTCGTGCACGGTCTTCCCGTTCACTTTGAAGCTGACCTTCTTGGAAGCCGCGTCGCCAGCGATTTCGAGGAGGTTGGTGGCCTTTCCGGTCGCTGAGTCCTGCTTCACGACGGCGGGGTTGGCGACCCAGCCATTCCGATTGCCCTGGGTCGTGACGTTGGTCACGTTACCACCGGTGCGCTGCCGGATCGAGAACATGCCGTCGCCCCGGACCAGGAAATAAATGTAGGCCTGGTTGGGTCCCTTGAGATCGGATCCCATGAGAATCAGGCCGTAGGCTTCCGGGTGCGTCGGGGCCTTGGTCTGCACGAAGGTCGCGAGGGTGTGAAACGACCCGGTGACCGCGTCGGCGTCGCGCCAGTAGATCCCGGCGGGGCCCGTCGTGAAATGGAGACCGGCTCCCATGGGGGCGAACTTCACGTTCTGGATGGAAGCGGTGGTGTCGTCGAGCCGATAAGACCACCCGGCAGGCACCGAGCCGCCGCCGGTTACCTTCTTGTCCGGATCGGCCGGATTGCCCTGGGCAAGCAGGGGAGCGGTCAGTACTGCGGTGAGGCCCAGCAGAGCGAGCGTACGCATAACGAATCACCTCGGGCAAAGGCTCCTCAAAATCCAACCCCTCCGGTTGCGGCCCCGGCAGGGGGACGGGTAAAATACTGCCTCACCCACGAGGGGTCCATGCGGATCTTCGGTATCGTCTTCGCGACGCTCGGTGCGGGCATGATCCTGTTTGCCCTGACCTACGTTACCCTGGTGGTGGGGGGGCTGGTCAACGGGATGGTGGTGCTGATGGCGGGCCCCCTGATGGATCGCCTCCTCGCGAAGAAGCAGCGGTAGGAGTGGCCAGCTTGATGGCCCGCACGGCGCCCTCGTAATTCACCTTTAAGCTCCCCAGACCCTCCCGCAGTCCCCGCACCCTCATTTGCCGGTCGCCGCCCCGCCGGGCCAGCATGCTCATCATCCCGAGCGTCTCGGCCAGTGCGGTCTGCCCTATGGAGTTAACGGCCGCCTTGCCCTCGTCCAGCAGGCGACAGAGCCGCCGGATCATGGCATCGTCGGCGCGCAGTGACGCCAGCTCCTCGATCAGCCGGTGGGCGGTCTCCAGGCGGGGCGGCAGGGTGGCCAGCACGTCCAACTGGGCCTGCTGCTGGGGCGTCAGCTTGTCGGCCATGGCCCAGCGCGGTATGTCTCAACGGGTTGGGTGATGCGGTCGTAACTGATAGATGCTCCCGGGACACCGCCCAGGACGGCCGGTCGTCCGGCCGTAGCGGTCCGTCCGTCCCTCTGTCCGTCTGTCCGACCGTAGAGGCGCATGAATCTCTCCGACATTGCGATCAAACGGCCCGTCTTTGCCAGCATGACGAGCGCAGCGCTCGTCCTGTTCGGCGTGATCGGCTACAAACAGCTGGCCGTGCGCGAGTTCCCCGACGTGGACCCGCCCATCGTCTCGGTTTCGGTCACGCTGCGCGGCGCCAATCCTCAAGTCATGGAGTCCGCGGTCACCGATGTGCTGGAGGAGCAGCTGGCCTCGCTCGAGGGCCTGCGCACCATGACCAGCAACAGCTCGGAGCAGAGCTCCAGCATCAACCTCGAATTTAATCTCGATCGCCCGATCGAAGATGCCGCGCAGGATGTGCGGGACATCGTCTCGCGCGTGCGGGGACGCTTGCCGCAGGAAATCGAAGACCCCGTGGTCAACAAGCAGGATGCCGACGCCCGGCCCATGATGTTCATCGGGCTGGAGTCCTCCACCCACGACCTGCTGCAGCTGTCGGACATCGCGGACCGGATTCTGAAGCCCCGGCTGCAGACCGTGCCGGGCCTGGCCCGCGCCGAAATCCGCGGCGAGCGGCGCTACGCCATGCGGGTGTGGCTCTCGGTGAGCGCGCTGCAAGCGCATGGGCTCACCGTGCAGGACGTGGTGAGCGCGATTCAGAGTCGGAACGTGGAGATCCCGGCCGGTCGCATCGAATCGGAGCGGCGCGAATTCTCGGTCCGCTCGCTGGGTGAGCTGCGCAGTCCCGACGAATTTGCCGCGATGGTGGTCGCCAGCACCGGCGGGCAGATCGTCAAGCTGGGCGACCTCGCCCGGGTGGAACTCGGCCCGGAGGACGAGCGGAGCTTCTTCCGCTTCAACGGCCGGCCGGCGGTGGGCCTGTCGCTGGTGCGGCAGTCGAAATCGAACCTGGTGGACGTCGCCGATGCCGTCCGCGCCGCGCTGCCCGAATTGCAGGCCGCCCTGCCTCCCGGGGTGACGGCCTCGCTCGGCTACGATCAATCCATCTACGTCAAGCGCTCGATCAAGGAGGCCGAGGAAGCCCTCTTTCTGGCCGGCGGGCTGGTGGTGCTGATCATCTTCCTGTTCCTCCGCAATATCCGCGCAACCATCATCCCCGGACTGGCCATTCCCGCTTCGATCGTGGCCACTTTCGCCGTGATGTACGGGCTGACCTTCTCGATCAATAACCTGACGCTGCTGGCACTGACCCTGGCGATCGGGATCGTGGTGGATGACGCGATCATCGTGCTGGAAAATGCCTATCGCCACCAGGAGGAGCTGGGCGACACACCGGAACAGGCCGCGGTCAACGGCACCCGCGAGATCGCGTTCGCGGTGATCGCCACGACCATTTCCTTGATTGCGGTCTTCACCCCGCTCGCGTTTCTGACCGGCAGCACCGGCCGGCTCTTCAAGGAATTCGGCATCGCGGTGGCCGCCGCCGTCGGCATCTCGGGCTTCGTGGCGCTGACGCTCACGCCCATGCTGTGCGCCAAGATCCTGCGGGTCCCGACCCGCCACAGCCAGCTCGCCAACACGCTCGAGCACGCCATCCACGGAGTGACCACCGGCTACGAGCGGGCGCTTGGCTGGGTGCTGGGGCACCGGATCAAGGTGCTGGGCGGTGTCGCGGCGCTGGTCGCCCTCGCCGTGCTGGTCTTCACCAAGCTCAAAGTGGAGTTTGTGCCCCCCGAGGACCGCGGCCAGATCCAGATCCAGCTCACCGGTCCGGAAGGCGCGACCCTCGCGTTTACCGACCAGTATCAGCGCCAGGTCGAGCAGATCCTGGCCGGGGTGCCGGAGATCGACAACTACACCAGCACCGTGGGGGGCGGGGGTGGCGGCGGGGGT
>DATCWE010000205.1:0-4062 GCA_036566495.1 Gemmatimonadales bacterium
AGGGCTTCGGCCCGCCGAGCCACCAGCCCGAGCGGGATACCCCGCGCGCCCAACAACTCGGCCAGCGCCGCCCCGATACCGCTGCTTGCCCCGGTGATGACCACGACCAGGCTTCGCATCGCACCCTCCATCCGTGGCAACGCGTGACGGCGAAGGATAACCCGGGCCCGTCACCCGCTGGCGCGCGCCTCTTGACGGGTTAGGAATCGTACAGTACGATCTCGCCGGGCCGGATCGCGGGTTGTCCGGGTGTGCCGGCGGCGGCCCTTCGCATTCAGCAATACCGATCATACGTAAGTGCCGTTTCGGCTGTCCACAAGCCGCAGTGACCTTTTTGGGGAGGGCGTCCCATGAGGCAGACGCGAGCTCGCTTTTTCGTACGCCGAGGCACCCCCTCAGGCCTATTCCGGCGCCTGGCACCGACCGTCATTACGGCGCTGTTTGCCCTCGGTGGCTGCAGCGATGCGACGAGCCCGGTCCCCCAGCCCGGGAACGACGTGTCCGCGGCGATCCTGAGCAACCCGGGCAGCCTGGTCGTCGTGGTCGCTGACGCATCGGAACGCATCATTCCCAGCCTGCCACAGGATCCGGGACGCCAGGACCTGGCCAACGCGTTCGGGCTGCTCTCGAGCGCGCTGCAAACCGCCCGTGTGCCCCAGGTCGGTGCCACGCTGGCCGAGGCAAACTCGGCGATTAGCCGCTACAGCCGTGTGGTTCAGGGCGATGGGGGCGTCGACGCCGAGCTCGATGCCCTTCGGCTGGTGACGGATCTCATTACCCGCGAGCTGGTGTCACAAGCCAAACGCTGAAACCGCTGGAATCCCCGTTAGCTCTTCGACTCCGAGGTGGATATGACATCGGGTAAGGATTTTGGCCTTGCAAGGGTACGATTGGTCGTGGCAGCGGGTGCTGCGCTCATGTTGGCCCCGCTGGCGGCGCTCGCGCAGGGGCAGACTGCACCTCCACCCGTCGCTGGGGGTCCCCAGGCGGCCCTCGCAGGCGGAGGCATCACATTTTACGCCTGCTATGTGAAGACATCCGGCACGGTCTACCGCATCAAGCTCGAGGGCCTGCCCCAGTCCTGCGGGCCGAACGCGGTCGAGTTCAAGTGGTCCGAGGCGGCCGCGACGGCCGCCGCCAGGGGCGGCGGGGCCGGCGGGACGGCGTTTAGCGCACTCACCACCGGGACTAATACACAAGCGGCGATGGAGGTTGGCTCGGGCGCGTCGCTCACCGCGACGGGGACTGGGTCCATCGTCGCCACGGCGCTGGCTTCCGGCGTGGCCGGCAAAGGCGGCTTCAAAGGCATCGTCCTGGTGCTTACGAGCGGGACCTATACACCGTCAGCCGGCGTGACTTCCATCATCGTTGAGTGTGTCGGCGGCGGAGGCGCCGGAGGATCCGTGGGAGATTACGGGGCCGGAGAAGTGCTCGCCGGCGGAGGCGGAGGCGCCGGAGCCTACTCCCGCCGACATATCGCGGTGAGTCCGGGGGCGACCTTCGCCGTTACGATCGGAGCGGGCGGTGTTCCCAGTGCGGGCAGTCCGAGCTTTACAGGTGGGGTTGGCGGCACCACGACTTTCGGCGGAAACCTCGTGACTTGCCCCGGAGGAAGAGGTGGAGAGGGATGGGGAGCACTCGGAGACTATAAGCTCAGGGCCAGGCAGGGAGGACAGGGCGGCCCGTTTGGCGTGGGAACCTTGAACACCACCGGCCAGCCCGGCGGTCCAGGGCTGACCACCAGCTCCTGGGCGGCTTCGGGGGCGGGGGGCTCGTCGCCCTTCGGCGCAGGTGGGTTTGGCCTGGCACGAGAGGTTGCCTCTAACCTCGAATTGAACGGCAATAACGGAACCGACAAGGGGGCTGGAGGCGGAGGCGCCCTGATGGCGTCGTGGGGCGGATCCGGGTACGGCCTCGGTGGAACCGGAAGCCCCGGACTGGTGGTCGTCTACGAGTTCTACTGAGGCGAGTAGGCCCAGTGATCGTCCCACGGTGAGCGGCGGCCTTCGGGCCGCCGTTTTACGTCTTGAGCTCCTTCTTCTTCGCCGCTGGAAACAGGACGTTGTTCAGGATCAGCCGGTAGCCCGGGGAATGCGGTTGGGTGGACAGGTCGGTGGGTGCATCTCCCACCTGGTGCTGGGGATCCTCGGGATCATGTCCCCCCAGAAAAGTCCAAGTACCCTGGCCGCGCTCCCCGTGGATGTATTTGGCCCACGGCGCGCCGCCCTCATCGGCAAGCACGGTGACCCCGGGCTTGAGCGTCGCTTTCATGAACGAGGTGGTGAGGCCGTAGAAATCGGGAATTACCTGCCGGTGGTTCTGCACCAGCATGGTCGGTACCGGGTCGATCTTCGCACTGAAATTGAAGAGCGAAAACGCCCCCAGCGGCTGGCGGCGATCCGGCGCATTGACCTGGTGACCGTCGATCTCGGAATACACCGCAATCGCGGGTGACAGCTCGAGCCGCGCGTTCTGGAACGCGAGGGCCTTTTCCCAGTGCAGCTTGTCGGCCGCGGCCGGATCCATCGGGGTGCCGTCCGCGAAGGCGGCGGCGATGTCCACCCCGTCGCTCGCCAGCGCCAGGTCGAGCGTCTCCGTCGCCGTGCACATGGCAAAGAGAAAGCCGCCACGCTCCACGAACGCGGCGATGTTGCGCGCCACCGCCTTCTTCTCGGCCGGCACATTGGCGAAGCCGAGCTGGCGCGCCATGCGCTGATTGCGATCCACCATTTCCTGCAGCCAGGGCGCCCCGGCATAAGTCAGATAGAACTTCGAGTACTGCCCGGTAAAGTCCTCGTGATGGAGATGCAGCCAGTCGTAGGTCTTGAGCTTTTCGCCGATGACTTCCGCATCCCACACCTTGTCGAAGGCAATGCCCGCGTACTGCAGCGCCATGGTGACGGCATCGTCCCAGGGGGCCGCGTTGGGCGGCGCGTACACCGCCACCTTGGGCGCTTTCTCCAGCGGTACGGCGTCCATGTTTCCGCGCGAGAGCTCGGCGCGAATCTCGGCTACCCGCCCGTCGTCCACCGGAATCACCGTCACACCGGTGACCGCCGCCTCCCGCTGGGTCGCCGCATCACCTGGCAGCAGAAAGGAGCCGTTGCGGTAATTGAGAAACCATTCCGCGCGCCCACCGCGCTCCAGGACCCGGAAGGTGACCCCGTAGGCCTTGAGGTGATCCGCCTGGGCGTCGTCCATGGGAACCAGCAGCCAACTCGCTCGCCGCGAGAACAGCCCGCCGGGGCCCGGGCCACGATTCCCGAGCGCGAGGGCCGCGGCCGCCCCGACGAAGTCGCGCCGTTTCATGACGACGGCACCGCGCCCCGCGCCACGTCGAGCAGCCGCCGGGCCTGAGGCACCACGGCGCTAGTGGGCCAGGTGAGCAGGAGATGCTCGAGCGCCGCGATCGCGAGCGCGTTGCGCCCCGAGCGGAGCAACAGATCGGCCAGCGCAAATTCCGCCGCCGCCGAGCTGGCGGGAACCGCCTGCGTAATCACGACCCGGTAGAGCCGCTCGGCCTCACTGCCGGCACCGGTCCCGGCGCGAATGCGCCCCGCGAGCAGCAACAGCTCCGCGCCGCCGTGCTCCGCGGGAAGCGTCGGAGCGAGTCGCTCGAGCGCGGCCGCGGCGCCGGTGCTGTCGTGCCGCTCCAGCCTGAAGAGGGCATCGCCGAGGGCGGGTAGCGAATCGGCCTGGAGGACTTGCAGCAAGCCCAGCACGCCGATCCGCTCGGTCGCGGCCGCCCGTTCGCCGGTGAAGGGACCGGCCTCGGCCAGAAAGGTGCGCGCCGCCGCGAGCTTTCCTTGATAGAGGGCGATGCGGCCCTTGATGGCCTGGGCCTCGATGGAGCTGTCGGCCGCCAGCAGGCTATCCGCGCGCGCGAGCCGTCCGGCCCGCAGCCACCCTTGGGCCAGCCGGATGGCCAGACGCTCGCGATCCTCACCCCCGAGCAGCGGTGCGAGCTCCCGGAAGCGCCGATCCGCTTCTTCCACTCCCCCCTCCTCTACCAGCACCGCAACGAGAGTCGAGGTGGCCGAGGCCGCGAGCGATGGGGCAGCG